>NZ_JBFTOC010000006.1:0-219526 GCF_056397785.1 Arthrobacter sp. 05L421 | reverse complement strand
ATGCATGACCCCGACACGCCGGGCCGCGGCGAGTATCGACATCCCGCCACACACCATGTCAACGAAGTCGGTGCGGGTATTCGGAGGAAACAGCTTGACCATAAAACGCTCCATCAATCAGAGCGTTGCTACGACCATATGACTTTGCCATGTCTTCGTCGGTGAGGCCGTCATCGTCCTGGTCATCCTGCTGGTCTCGCGCAAGGTCGAAGACGTTCCACCGTCCAAGGTCCGGCTGGACCTGCTGGGGTCCGCACTGTCGATACTGGGACTCGGAATGTTTGTGTACGGTGTCCTGCGTTCGGGTGAATGGGGCTGGGTGCGGTCCAAACCCGGTGCGCCGACCGTCGTGGGCCTCTCTCCTGTTATCTGGCTGCTGGTCGGCGGGCTGCTTGTCCTCTATGTGTTCATGCGGCGGACATCGCATTTGGCCTTAGTTGGCGGTGATCCGCTGATCGACCCCGGGCTGTTCCAGAACCAGCGCCTCACCGGCGGCCTCAGCGTCTTCTTCGCTCAATTCCTCGTGCAGGCCGGGGTGTTCTTCATCATCCCGCTCTTCCTGTCGGTGGTGTTGGAGTTGAGCGCGCTGGAGACCGGGATACGGATCTTTCCGCTGTCCGTGGCGCTGATTCTGGCCGCTGCCGGAGTTCCCAGGGCCTGGCCGCGTGCCAACCCGCGCCGCGTAGTCCGGTTGGGGCTGATACTGATGATCGTCGGTATCCTCATCCTGGTGGCCGGAATGGACCCGGGTGCGAATGCGGCCATTGTCGCCATCCCAATGCTTTTGATGGGGTTCGGAATGGGGGCGCTGTCCTCGCAGCTGGGCGCCGTCACGGTCTCCGCGGTGCCGGACTCTCAGAGCGCGGAGGTCGGCGGACTGCAGAACACGGCCACCAACCTCGGGGCCTCCCTTGGAACGGCCCTGATCGGTTCAGTTCTCATTGCGACCTTGAGCACTTCGTTTTTGGCCGGCATCCAGGACAATCCCGCCGTGCCAAGCTCCGTGCAGGAGCACGCCTCGGTCCAACTGGCCAGCGGTGTCCCCTTCATTTCCGACACGCAGCTCCAGGCCGCGCTGGACAACGCCCGAGTCGATCAGGCGACGACCGATGCAATCATGTCCGTCAACCACATCTCCCGTTTCGATGCCCTACGGGCCGCACTTGCCCTGACCGCACTGCTTACGATCGCCGCACTGTTCCTTACCGGACGCCTCCCCGATAAGGCCGTCGGAGCGCCCGACGACTCCATGGAGGGTGGGTAGCCCGCCGAGCCCGGATAGGCTTCGCTGCCCCGCCGGAACCATCGTTGTTCCCGCATGCGCGGTTCCACGGGGCGCCGTGATTGGGCCAACCGATTCGGAAAGGAGAATGTGCGCCCCTTCGCCCGGCGGTACCGTCAGCCCTCCGGTTCCCGCCCAGACGGCACCTGGGCGCGGGCCGGATCCTTCAGCAGCGCGTTGACGATTGACGCCGCCGGGGGCCACAATCGCAGCAGGGAACGACGCCGCACCTGATGCCAGTGCCCCTTCCAGGTTTCAGAGGGGAGACCCCGATCATGGCCGAGACCAGAGACAAGCATCTGAGCGTCGAGGAACGTGTCGCGGAGGGCAGGCCCAGCGGAAGAAGGCGCCCCTCTCCAGCCACACTGGTTGGAAGCCGACTCCCGGCCGCCCCGATCCGGTGGCACTCCTCGAGGAACAGAACCTGACCCGGGAACAGGATCTCGTGCCGGTGCGCCACGGCCGGATGTTGGTCTCGCCGTTCACGTTCTACCGGGGTGCGGCCAAGATCATGGCGGCCGATCTGAAGGACACGCCCCGGGCCGGCCTGCGCGTCCAGCTGTGCGGCGACGCCCACCTGTCCAACTTCGGGGTCTTCGCCTCGCCCGAGCGCAACTTGCTGTTCGACCTGAACGACTTCGACGAGACGCGAAGGCCCACACCCGGGACAGCCTGCAAGCACTGTCCAAGCTCGCCGAGCGCGTCGACGGAAAGTACCGAATTGTCAGTCAACCACCGATCGTCATTCCCGTCCGGGAATGGGGAAATATGTACGGTGCGTCTGGCGACGAGGTTGAGAAGGCGGTTCGTGAACAGCTCCGGGCCTACCGGGCCACACTGCCGGACGACCGGCGTCACCTGCTTGAACAATTCGAAGTCATCGACGTCGCCCGCAAGGTGGTGGGCGTCGGCAGCGTCGGCACACGGGCGTTCATCGCCCTGCTCCAGGGCCGCGATCAAGAGGATCCCCTGTTCCTCCAGGTCAAGGAGGCCACGAAATCGGTGCTTGAGGACCACTTGCCGAAGAGCAAGTTCAAGCAGCCGGGCGAGCGCGTGGTGCAGGGGCAGCGGATGATGCAGGCCGCAAGCGACATCTTCTTGGGCTGGACCAAAGGCGTGCAGGACAACCGATACCTCTACTGGCGGCAACTGCGTGACATGAAGGGCTCAGCCATTGTGGAAGCGATGCAACCACCCGCCATGAACTTCTATGCCGGTACCTGCGGCTGGACGCTGGCGCGGGCGCACGCCCGGTCGGGTGACCCGGTTGCGATCGCGTCCTATCTCGGCAAGAGCGACAAGTTCGAGCGCTCAATCACCGACTTTTCCGGGCGTTACGCGGACCAGAACGAAAAGGACTATCAGGCCTTCGCCGACGCGGTCCGCTCCGGCCGCCTGGAAGCAACAGAGGGCCTCTGATTCCGGATGACGCCGGGTAGATAGTTACTCGGCTCCGCTGTTGCGAAACCCCTGCGTTGCCATCGCCCACAGGAGGAACGGAGGACCGCCCGGCTAGCCTGCAGTCCGTTGGGCGATGGTGCGGGCGAGGCGGTAGGAGTCGGTGCCGGTTTCGATGATGCCACCGTCGAAGCTCAGCCGGTCCACGATAGCCGCACAAAGGCGTTGGGTCGGTGAAGGTTTTGGTCCAGCCGGAGAATGATTCATTGCTTGCGATGGATGGAGTTCTTCTCGTCGCGTTCGGTGAGGACCTGAAAGACGAAAATCGCCACCGGCATTGATCCGGTCCGCAACGACTTCGCGAACGTCGAGGAACCCCTCGCCTTGGCCCTCGCCCAGGAACAGGAGGTTACCGAGAACATCAAGGCAATCTTCGCCGCGGCCAGGGCTGAGGACGACGCCCTGGGCGAGCAATTCATGCTGTGGTTCCTCAAGGAACAGGTCGAAGAGGTCTCCTCGATGACCACCCTGCTGAACATTGCCCGGCGGGCGGACAACCTCTTCGACATCGAAGACTTCCTGGCCGTGAACGCGTAGGCGACCAAGGAGGTGTCGGCGGGCACCGCGGATCCAGCGGGCCTCACACCGGCCAGGCGACCGGAGGGGGCCACGACTCCGGAACGCCGGAAGCCGCCGGCGGATCACTGTGAAGCCCATACCTATCGTGAGCTCCACCTGTCGGCTTAGGCTGGTCGCATTCTATGAACTCAGTTGAGCATCGAACGCTGTCATCCTAGATGGCAGGCGATGGTTCGGCGGGGCCGGAGGGAGGCTGGGGATGGCACAGGCGGACAGAACGTGGACACCTGAGGATCAGGGCTGGCTGCGGGAAAACCTCAGGGAGGCCATCGACCATCTGGTGGAGATGGGGTACACGGTGCGCGGGGGGCAAGGCGAGGATCCGGAACTGATCCACCCAGGCGGTTCGGCCGTTCAGACGTGGCGGGAAGACTACCCTTACGACGAGCGGATGTCCCGTGATGAGTACGAGATGGAGAAATACCGGCTGCAGGTTGAACTGCTGAAGTTCCAGTATTGGGGCCAGGACCATGACCTCAGGCACGTGATCGTTTTCGAGGGCCGGGATGCGGCCGGCAAGGGCGGTACGATTAAGCGCTTCACCGAGCACCTGAATCCACGCTCGGCCCGGGCCGTGGCGTTGAGCAAGCCTTCCGACCGTGAACTGGGCCAGTGGTATTTCCAGCGCTACATCCAGCATCTGCCCACGGCCGGGGAGATCGTGATGTTCGACCGCTCCTGGTACAACCGGGCCAACGTGGAGCGGGTCATGGGCTTCTGCACAGAGCAGGAGTTCGACACGTTTATGATTCAGGCGCCGCTCTTCGAGAGGATGCTTGTGGACTCCGGGATCCACCTGACCAAGTTCTGGTTTTCAGTGACCCGCCACGAGCAGCGCACCCGCTTTGCGATACGGCAGATTGACCCGGTGCGGCGCTGGAAGCTCTCGCCCATAGATCTGGCCTCCCTAGATCGGTGGGAGGAATACACGTCAGCCAAGGAGGAGACGTTCCTGCGAACCGACACGGACCATGCGCCGTGGATCACCATCAAGTTCAACGACAAAAAGCGCGGACGGATCAACGCGATGCGCTACTTCCTCAACCAGTTCGACTACGAGGACAAGGACACATCGGTGGTCCACGGCCCCGACCGGCTGATCGTGCGTCGCGGCCGCGACGCCGCCGGCGACTAGCGGATCGGTCATCCACAAAGGCAAGGGGTTCCCTGGCAGTGCACCCCACGGTGCGAATGCATCCCGGGGTCGATGGGCCCGACGACGGCTCGCGCCGCAGAGTCGATTGACAGCGCAATGCCCCGAAGTCTGGCCACAATTGCCACCGGACAGCCAGCACCCGGACAATGGTGCGCATGACCGCCGTAACCCTGCTGGCTTTTGCCGGACTGTGCCTGCTGCTCTCCGTCACCCCGGGCCCGGATACGTTCCTGGTGCTGCGGATCTCGCTGCAGAACGCCGGGGCCGGCCTTGCCGCGGCATTCGGCTCGGCACTGGCATCCCTGGTCTGGGCCGTACTGGTGGGCGTAGGTCTCGCCGCCGTGCTGGAGGACTCCGCCGAAGTGTTCCGCTGGCTGAAGATCGCAGGCGGGTTGTACCTGCTGTACTTGGGAATCTCGTCGCTGATCCGGGCCCGCCGCACAACACCCTCCGCAACGGCTGGACAAGCTCCGCGCAGGAGCCACACCCGAAGGGCAGGGTTCGGTGCCGGTGCGCTCTCCACACTGCTCAACCCCAAGGTCGGCCTGTTCTACCTCGCCGTCGTGCCGCAATTCATTCCTCACGGCGGCAACACGCTGGACACCGCCATGGTGCTGGGTGCCATAGAAAGCGCCATCGGCTTCCTCTACCTGGCCGCCGTATCCATTGCGGCAGCGAAGGCGATGGCCTGGCTGCAGCGCCCCCGAGTGAGCCGCTGGCTTGAACGCGGCAGCAGCGGCATCATCGCTGCACTCGGCCTGGGTGTGCTTGCATCCAGCACCAGTTCTTAGCCCGGCACGGCCCGCAACGGATCGGTCAGGATCTGAGAAGCGATCCGGGAGGCCACAGCATAAAGTCATCAACACACGACCTGACCACCTCACCGAAGGACCTGCCATGACCTCCATCGAATCAGTCATCCTGGAAGTACCGGACCCCACGGCCGCCACCGCCTTCTACACCGCCGCCTTCGGCTTGGGCACGCAGGTGCGGGTGCGAGCCTCGGATGCCCCGACGGCCGGGTTCCGCGGGTTCACGATGTCGCTCATAGTGTCTCAGCCGTCCACCGTCAGCAGCCTGATCGACAGCGCTCTGGCTGCTGGCGCCACGACGCTGAAGCCGGTCCAAAAATCACTGTGGGGCTACGGCGGCGTCGTGCAGGCTCCCGATGGCGCGATCTGGAAGGTGGCGACGTCGGCTCGTAAGGACACCGGTCCGGCCACCAGGCAGATCGACCAGATCGTGCTGTTGGTGGCGGCCGCCGACGTCGCTGCGAGCAAACGGTTCTATCTAGACCACGGCCTCACGGTAGGCAAGAGCTTCGGTAAGTACGTCGAGTTCGCCATGCCGTCGAGTCCCATCAAGCTGGGGCTTTACGGGCGCCGCGCCCTCGCCAAGGACGCCGGCGTCTCCCCTGACGGCACCGGCTCGCACCGGCTGACGATCGGCAGCGACGCCGGCCCGTTCGCCGATCCGGACGGGTTCGTGTGGGAGGCCGCATTGGCGTGAGCCGGTCCCACCGCTCCGCAGATGACGTTCCAGACGGCCTGCGCTTCCGACACTGGTCCTGGGACGGTCCCGTCGGAGGGACGGGTTCAGAGGATGTCATACTCTGACCATGGCCGTCTACTTCGAATGCACAACGCGGACAGGCATGCCAAAGGCGCAGTTGTTTGATCTTGCACGCAGCATCGACGCCCACAAGGACTCGATGGCGCGATCACGGGAGGATGCGGTCGCCGGTGTCAGATCCGGCCTGATCTCGTTGGGAGAGCAGGTCACTTGGCGCGCCTGGCACTTCGGGGTCCCGATCCGAATGACGAGCCGGATCACCCAGATGGAGGCGCCAGAATATTTCGTGGACGAGCAGGTCAAGGGCCCGTTCCGGCGGTTCCGGCACGTTCACGAGTTCAGCGAAGATTCCAATGGAACCACGATGGTTGACCGGATCGAGTTCGCGGCTCCGTTCGGCCCTGTCGGACGAGTGGTCGAGAGGCTGTTCCTGGCCCGCTACCTCCAGAGGCTCATTGAAACCCGCAATCGGCACCTGGCCGCTGACCCTAGGGCTGATGCACCCTCATGAGGGGAGATTGTCTTTTGTGTCCCTCCGCTGGGCTTTCAGCAGCCGCAGCCCGCTGGCCAACACGCCAACGTGGCTGAACGCCTGCGGGAACTTTCCTAGGAATTCCCCGGTCTGGATTCTCTCTCCCTTCCGCCGAGGAAGCCACCCCGAGTTGGCTCATTCCCTCCGGATATTCCGAAACCGCTAGCTGCCGTTGCCGGTGACCTGCCGCTGGCCGATGGAGCCAATCTGAACGTAGCCCACCAAGGTGACCTGCTTCGCAGTGCAGGGTTCGCTGGCGCGTCGCCCGGTCACCGAAATCTTGATCTCAGACGCGGACTCTGTGAGCCGCACTTTTTCCGGCGTCGTGCAATCAACCGAGGACGCAGAGAGGTACACGCGGTTCTCCGTCAGGTCCACACGGATCAGATGCCAAGGCACCGTCTCGGTCGGTTGGGGTGTCTGGTCTAGGGGAAGCTCCGCGAAGTTAGGAGTGATCGTCGTTATCCCCGGCCGTGGCGAAAGCTGTGTGGCCGGTGGCGCCGCAGGTGGCTGCGGCGGTCCGGTTTGTTCTCCACAGGCCGCAAGTGGCGCAAACGACAAGACCGTTAGGACGAGGCAGCCAGCGAATCGTTTGCCCAGGCTGGTCCGGTTGTGTTCCATGTCTGCAGACTAGTTCGACGTAATCCGAGTGAAAACTGCGGCGCCAATCCGGCGATGAATAGGCCGGCGACACTCCCGGCACAAAAGCGGCGGCCGGTCCCAGGTGGGACCGGCCGCCGCCGAAGAGAGATCAGTCGCGCGTCAGGCGTTGGTCTTGCGTTTCATCCAGCCCCAAACAGCAGTGGCTACCAGGAGCACCAGGCCGATGATGGCCAACCAAAGAAGGCCTTTCACAGCGAAGCCAAGGATCGACAGAACAAGCCAAATGATAAGTAGTGTGATTATTAGTCCCATACCGGAAGCTTATGCCACGCCAGGGGCCGACGGCGCCGTCGGGCTTGTGGCGGCGCGTCTGTTCGAGTACCGCTCGGCCTATAAGTATGTGAACGTCGTCTCGCACGGCCGAATTTCTGGGTGTAGGCAGCGCGTAGTGACTGGGCTGTTAAGCCGAGCAAGGAGTTAATTCCCGCCCCTATGGCTGTTAGCGGTGGCGGGAATGAAAATGGGGAGATGAGATCCACGTTGAAACGAGATCGGTCCAACAGCCCCCGCCTGCCGCTCCGGGACGGGGGCCCCGGCGTCGGCGCTGAGATGGCGCCACAGTGAGTAATTTCATTTTGATCCCGGGAGCGGGCGGCGCAGCCTGGTACTGGAGCCGTGTCCTGCCTTTGCTTCAGGGAGCTGGCCACGAAGCTGTGGCGGTCGATCTGCCCGGCGACGATGAAAGCGCCGGACTGCCCGAGTACGCGCATCTGGTTCTCGAAGCCATCGGCGGGCGCGACGACGTGGTGCTCGTTGCGCAGTCGCTGGGCGGCTTCACCGCGCCGCTCGTTTGCCAGCGGGCCTCCGTCCGTGAGCTTGTACTGGTGAACGCGATGATCCCGCTGCCGGGCGAGACCCCGGGCGCGTGGTGGGACAACACCGGCTGGGCTGCCGCGCAGCAAGGCGCGGCGAAGGCCCACGGGTACAGTTCCGAGTTCGACACAGACACGTACTTCCTGCACGACATTTCGCCGGACATAGCGGCCGAAGGGGAACCGCACCAACGCCCGGAAGCGAACGCGGTTTTCGAGTCGGTGTGCAACTTCACGGACTGGCCCAGGATCTCGACCCGTGTGCTCAGTGGCGAGGCAGATCGGTTCTTTCCTCTGGATTTCCAACGACGGGTCGCCCGCGAACGCCTCGGTGTGGAGCCCGACGTCGTGCCCGGTGGCCACCTCGTCGCCCTGGCTAACCCCGACGGGGTGGCTAATTACCTGCTGCGCCGTTGAACACAGGAAGCGGTTGAACACGCGAAATGGCGTCCTCCACGGGCAACTCTTTTGGGTACCTCCAATATTGTGGAGCGAATGAAGGGCGAGCAAGCGGAGACAACAAGCGGCTGGGTGAGCGTGCCCCATGCCAGGATCTACTGGGAATCGACCGGCGAACCCTCCGGCATTCCGGTCCTATACCTTCATGGCGGCCCCGGCGGTTCCCTTGGTAAGGGCGGATACCGCAAACGACACGACCACACGCGCTTTAGGATCATCGGGCTGGATCAACGAGGGTGCGGCAGGAGCACTCCGGCGGTACACGAGGACCTCGACCACCTGTCCGAGAACACCACGCAAGCCTTGATCGAGGACATTGAGGCGGTGCGCGAGCACCTGGGTATCAACAGGTGGATCGTCACCGGTGTTTCCTGGGGCAGCACGCTCGCCCTCGCATATGCCCTCAAATACCCTGCCCGGGTCCTCGGCATCGCTCTCGTCGCGGTGACAACAACGAGCCGCGACGAGGTCCAATGGATCACTGAAGACGTCGGACGAATCTTCCCCGAAGCGTGGAACGAGTTTTTCGAGGCAGCCAACGCAAACCCGGGCGAGCGAGTGGTCGAGGCTTACGCTCGGCGGCTGGAAGGGGAAGACCGCGACGACGCCAGACGGGCCGCCCAATCCTGGGACCGCTGGGAATCCACGCATATATCCCTGGACCCCAATTGGGTGCCCGGAGCGCTGTTCGAAGATGAGCGAGAGCGCATGACGTTCGCCCTTCTGGTTGCGCACTACTGGGCCAACGACGGGTTCCTGACCAACGGGCAGGAGATCATCCCCCGGATTCACGAGCTCAACGGCATCCCCGGCTGCCTTATCCACGGCCGGCGAGACATCAGTGGCCCGGCAGTCACCGCGTGGCAGCTGCAGCGGCGATGGCCATCAAGTCACCTTGTGGTCATCGAGGACGAGGGGCACGGCGGTCCCTTATCCATGGCGGCACTGTCACAAGCAGTCGACGATATCGCTGGCACGATCTGAAGCGCTTCTCACTTCGCAGAATGTCCCAGAAAGAGTGTCACCGCCACGGAACGACGCCGAGCTTGATAGCGTCTCGGTCCGGCGTTTCGGCAGGGGCGTCGAACTTGTGGCTACCTTCGGGCGCCGGCGGCGTAGGCCTGTTTGACCGGCTTGGTGGCGGGCATCGCGACGACGGCGAGGACCGTTAGTACGGCGCAGATCATGACGGCCAGGAACACGGCGGAGGAGGCCGACACAATGGTTTGGGGATCTGTTCCGCCGTGCGGGGAGCTGGCGTAGACGGCGTTCGCTATAGCCCCGAAGACGGCGACGCCGATGGAGCTGCCGATCGATCGGGCGAATAAGTTGGTGCCGGTGACCACGCCGCGCTCGTTCCATTCGACGCTCGTCTGGGCGGCGATGAGGGTCGGGGTCGCGACTAGCCCGAGTCCGAGTCCGACTATGAAGCAACTGCCGGCGACCGCCGCAATGTTGGGCGCCGAGGCGGTGAGGGCAAGGACTGCTGTGCCGATGACGGTAATCGTGACGCCAATCAGCGCAGTGTTCCGGAACCCGATCCGGAGATACAGACGCCCCGATTGGGACGCACTAATCGGCCAGCCGATGGTCAACGCCGCCAGGGCGAGCCCGGCAAGGATCGGGGAAGTCGAGAGGGCACCTTCGAGGAACGTGGGGACATAGGAAGTCAGACCAAGCATGACCGCTCCCACACCGAAGGCGATCATCGCCGTCGTCGCCAACAGCCGCCGGGACACCACCCACGGCGGCAGGACGGGCTCCGCCGCCCTCCGCTCGACGAGGACGAACGCGGCGAACAAGATCCCACCGCCTGCGAAGACAGCACTGCTGATGGCGGAGTTCCAGGCCCAGGCCTGGCCGCCCTCGAGGGCCCCAAGGATGAGCAGGGTGAGCGAGACCGTGAGCAGCCCAGCCCCGAGATAGTCGACGCGGTGCTCCACGCGCTCGATATCCTCGTGGAACGACCGGACCAGCATCCAACCTGCCACCAGGCATAGCGGAATGTTCACGAGGAAAATGCCACGCCAGATGCCGAGTGAGGCAAACACTCCCCCGAGCGTCGGGCCGACCACTGAGGAGACCGCCCACACGCTCGCCAGGTAGCCCTGCACCTTTGCCCGCTCTGCCAGCGTGTAGATATCGCCGGCGATGGTGATGGCCATCGGCTGGACCGCTCCGGCGCCGAGTCCCTGCACCACTCGGAAGGCGATGAGCGCCGGCATGCTCCAGGCGACTCCGCACAGGACCGAGCCGAGCAGGAACAAGCCTATTCCGAGGAGCATGATTGGCTTGCGGCCAATGACGTCCGAGAGCTTCGCGTAGACAGGTACCGACACAGCCTGGGCCAGCAGGTAGGCGGAGAAAAGCCACGGGAACGACGTGAACCCGCCAATGTCATGCACGATCGAAGGCACAGCTGTGGCCACAACCGTGGCATCAATCGCCACCAGACCAGTCGAAAGCATCAGGGCAATGAGGACAGGGCCGCGTTTGGACCGGAAGCCGACTCCCTCGGCAGGCGTAGCTGTCACGTGACCTCATTCCCATCGGCGCCCAAGGCGGGCGTTGCGCGCAGAACCGGTTCCAGCCCCGATTGCATAACGGCACCATCCACCGAAATAGTCCCGGACCTTCGTCGCCGTTGGGGGATGATTCGGAAGTGGGTTGGCGGCAAAGGCCACCCCGAGTAGCCTGAACCACGGGCAGGTCGTGCTGCCGCCGCTTGCCGGGCGATTTCTAAGGAGCTAGCCACTTGCCATGTGCCGACTCTTCGGCCTGCACGCCGGGCCCCAACCGGTTAGGGCGACCTTCTGGCTCCTGGACGCCCCGGACAGCCTCGCCGAGCAGAGCCGGCGGGAGCCCGACGGCGCCGGAATAGGCACCTTCGACGCTGACGGTAGAGCCCATGTCGCTAAGCAGCCGCTTGCCGCGTGGGAGGACCACGCGTTCGCGCGCGAGGCCCGGGTTCTGAAGAGCACAACGTTCCTTGCCCACGTGCGGTATGCCAGCACCGGCGCCCATACGCTGGTGAACACGCACCCGTTCGAGCAGGACGGGCGTCTGTTCGCCCACAACGGCGCCTTCGGAGACCTCGGGCGGCTCGATCAGCATCTGGCCGGGCTCGGTGTTACGAACCTTGTGCAGGGACAGACCGACAGCGAACGCCTCTTCGCGCTCATCACTGCCGAGACCCGCCGGACCGGCGGCGACGTCGGAGAAGGCATCGCCCGGGCCGTCAGGTGGATCGCAACGGAGTTACCCGTCTTTAGCCTGAACCTCATCGTGACCACTGCCACGGACCTCTGGTCGCTCAGGTACCCGGGAACCCACGAGTTGCACATTCTTGAACGGGACCCTACCGCTGCACCGGCTCCGGCGGCCCCTCTGGACGCCCGTAGCATCCGAATCCACGCCCGCAGCACGGATCTAGCCCGCTCCCCGCATGTCCTCTTCGCCACCGAACCGATGGATCACAACCCGCGCTGGCGGCCCATGGCTGCGGGCGAACTCGTGCACGTCGGCCCGTTGCTGGCGGTGACGACCACCTTTCCCTTCCCGGACTCCCCTGCACATCCGCTCAGCCTCGCCGATCTTGATGCGCACGCTGCGGCGTCCCAGAAGCCATGACCACGGCCCGGCAAGCCGTCAAGGGAGGCGGTTCTGCGGATCTTAGGCGCCGGGGCCGGCGCCGGCATCAATCCTGACGTTCGCGGCGGCCGCGAAGACCTGCAGCTCCCGAAGGATCTCCAGCTGTTGACTGTTGATTGCCATGAGCAGCTCGATCTCCTCCTTGGATTTCAGGTTGGTGTCATGATCGTGCTGGGCCATCGCTGCGGCAATCGCGTCCTGCCGTTTGGCCGCGATCAGAAGAATCGCCCCCTGCAGCCCCGCCAGCATCGAGAGGAAGAGATTCAACAGAATGTAGGGGTACGGATCCCAAGCATTGTTCGCCAGTGCCAAGCTGTTGATAGCGGCCCACACGACCATGAAACCAATGAAACCGCCGACGAACGGCCAGCTGCCCATCCCGTTCCGCATGAAATCCGCGGCCCGTTGGCCCTTTGTCAAGGATTCCTTGTGCGCTTCGTGCCAGGTCTTTCGCTCATCGATCATGCCCCACCCTAACGCCAGAAGGATGTTGCATATTCTGTGGCAACGTCGACAAGGCCCTACCTCACGGTTGGCGCCAGGCTACTCATACCGGCTCTGGAGCGATAGGTCTTCGTCCCAGGGACGCCTGGAATCGAATCAAATATCCGTCCGGATCTGCGACCAGAAACTGTGTAACGCCGGACTCGTGATCGCCCGTTCTGTACCAGTTGGTCTCCGGCTCAATGAATAGCGGCCAGCCTCCCTCATCCAGGGCATTCACGAGCGGCTCGATCGACGGAACTGAAACCTGAAAGTTGATTCCGCGCCCGAGGGGACGTTCAAGAGACCCGCTGATCCAGTTACGGCCCACTCCTACCTGCTCGAGCATGACGTGCGCGGAGCCGCTGGCGATATAGGCGAATCCCTCATTGATGCGGTGATAGAGCACCGCGAACCCACACAGCCCGCACCAGAAATCCAGGCTCTTATCCAGATCCGTGATCAGAAGCTCCGGCACCAGGCCCGGATCGGGTCCAACGGTTGCTGCAGTCATACCAAGATCTTCCCACTTGTTGGTGAGCCGCTCGGAAACCACCGTTCAGTGCCAATGGCGATCGCTCTTTCACACTCGGTCAGTTCATACCGGGCCAGGGCGAACTAAGGCCGCCGCTAGTCGGCTCCTGTGCTCAGACGCACCACAAACCACTCCGGCGCATACCGTCCCCAGAAGCCGGCTTGTTCTGTAGCGTGGGCACGATGACGGAGAACCACGCTTCCGACCTGTATGACGCAGTCAACAACTGGGGCCCCAGCGACGACTTCTTCCTGAGCTTCGCTACCGCCATCCCCGGCGCACGCGTGCTTGACCTCGGCTGCGGGACCGGCGGCATAACAATCGCCGCTGCGCAAGCCGGATGCACCGTCACGGGCGTTGATCCCGACCATCCCTCCCTCCAGGCAGCCCGCGCGAAGCAGGGCGCGGACGGGGTCAAATGGATCGACGGCAACTCCCGGGCCATTCCGGCCACCGCATTATTCGATGTTGCCCTCATGTCCTCCAACGTCGTTCAGGAGATAATCGACGACGTCGAGCTGGCCCGGTCACTCGCCGACATCGCCGCCCACCTAGCCCCAGGCGGCCGCCTCGCCTTTGATTCACGCGATCCCAACGCCCGTGGCTGGGAGGCCTGGACCAAGGAACGCACCCACAAGATCGTCCGTCTCCCCCAGGGCGACAGCCAGCACTGGTACCAAACCACCCAAGTAGACGAAGAAACCGGTGTGGTGGACTTCTCTGCACACGAGATCGGTCCGGACGGGATCGAACGCGTCGAGTGCGGGCCCATTCGCTTCCGCTCGGAAGACCAGCTCCGCGCCATGCTCATTGAGGCGGGACTCGCCGTCGATGAAGTGTTCGGCGGTTATCACGGCGAACCGGTGGGACACGGCGTCGGCACCCTCACGTTCACCGCTCACCGTCCGTGACTGCCCAAGACCCCCGGATCAATGGCCGGGTCCGATAACGATCTTCTTTCGTTCGGATTCGTGCGCGCCGCCCTTCTTCGCCAGCGTGGAGCACGCCTCTTCGATGTCCCGGGCGAGCGTGTCGACGTGTTCGCGGCTCATCGTTTCCTTGACCAGGGCCCGCATGATCGTCACGTCTTGGGCGTTCGGCGGCAGGGTGTAGGCCGGGACCATCCAGCCGCGCTCGGCCGAGAGCTGCCAGGCAATGTCGAACTCGTCGTACCCGGTGTCGGCGGCGAGCCGGAACGCGACCAGGGGAAGTTGCTCCTCATCAGGGCCGATGATCTCGAACCTGCCCATGGCCTCCAACTTCTCGGCGAGGACGCGGGCGTTAGTCTGCATGTTCTGCATGATGTAGGTATAACCGGCGCGGCCATAGCGCACGAAGTTGTAGTACTGGGCGAGAACCATCGCCGAGCCGGTGGAGAAGTTCAGTGTAAAGGTCGAGTCCGTCTTGCCGAGGTAGTTCTCCTCGAAGACGAGGTCCTTGGCCAGGTCGGCCTTCTCCCGGAAAATCAGCCAGCCGATGCCGGGATAGACCAGTCCGAACTTGTGCCCGGAAACATTGATCGAACGGACCTGCTCGAGCCGGAAGTCCCACTCCGAGTCCGGGTAGAGGAAGGGCCAAACGAACCCTCCGCTGGCCCCGTCCACGTGGATCGGCACATCAAGGCCCCGCTCACGCTTGATGCGTAGCAGCAGGTCGTTGATGCCGACGATGTCGTCCTTGTGCCCCGTGAACGTCGTACCCAGCACAGCCGCGACACCGATGGTGTTCTCATCGACATGGGCCTGCACGTCGTCCGGGCCGATCGTGTACTTCCCCGGCTGCAGTGGCACGATCCGCGGCTCGACGTCGAAGTAGCGGCAGAACTTCTCCCACACGACATGCACGTCGCCGCCGAAAACCAGGTTCGGGCTCGACGTCGACGCGCCGGCAGCCTCGCGACGCTTGCGCCAGTTCCACTTCAGGGACAGACCGCCGAGCATGATTGCCTCGGACGACCCCTGGGTTCGCGCTCCCGTCGTCTCGCCGGGCGAGTGGAAGAGGTCCGCGAGCATCCGAATGCAGCGCTGCTCGATCTCGGCCGTGCGCGGATATTCGGCGTGGTCGATGAAATTGCGGTGCAGGTTCGCGGCGATGATCTGCTGGGCCTGAGGCTCCATCCACGTCGTCACGAAAGTCGCCAGGTTCCGGGCCGGATCACCCTCCAGCGCCAGGTCCTCCGACACCAGCCGCAAAGCGTCCTCAGCAGGAATGCCGGTCTCCGGGAACTCCTGGCTCGGAACCTCCTGGGTGACAAATCGATTGCCGAACAGCGCCACGTCGGCATCCGTCGGTTGGAAGTTTTCTGACATCACTTCTCCTTCAGAGTCTGTTGAAAGGGTGTTACGGATGAGTTCCCCGGCCTGCAGGAAACGAGGCGTCGGTGGATTCTGGACTCAGCATCAGAATCGCGCCGGTGAGGAAACACAGGCCTCCGACGAATGTGCCGAGATTGGACAGCTCGGCGTTCCAGACATCGCCGCTCGACGGTATGACAAAGGCCGCGACAGCCGAGATGCCGAACGCAACAGAGCCGGCCACGTTGACCACGCCGATCTTCCACGTTCGAGTCCTGGGGCGGCCGGCAATGGCGCCGCGACCGGCATCCCGCAACGCCACACCGCTTGAAACGAGGAAGGCGACTGAACCCAGAGCGTCGGGTCGCCACACCTGCTGCTCGGTCAGCGCCGCACTGAGATTGACCCGCATTGCGTTTGCCGTACTCCAGTTGAACCACAGCGTGCCGGCAAGTTGAACCGCGCCAGCAAGCCAGCCGAGATTCCGCGGCGCCCATACCCAAAACGAATGGCGCCGCGTGGCACCCCCGGCCGGGAGCGCGTCAACGGCTTCGCGGTATTGCAGGAACGCCGCACTGGTGAAGAACAGCGAACCGACGAAGAATGTGACTGCACACAAGCGCAATCCCACGGCCTCGGCGTATAACGGCACCGCTCCCAAGGCGAACAGACTCGAGCCAATGATGAACAACCAGGCGATCCACCGGTCCCGCGCCCTCGAACGGCCCGCGCTCGAGATCTCAGTCATTGTCGGCCCTCGAGGGAGCCCGATGCTGGACGCTGCCGGCATCGTCAGGCACCACGGACGCCGTCGGGCCCTGGCCTGAGCCCGGACCCGGGACCGGGAGCACATTGGTGATCACGAAGGCCACCGCGACAGCCACCACCACTTGGGGTGTTACGACCACACCGTCCACTCCCAGCAGCAGCGTGGCCAGCAGCGTCGACGTCAACGGCAGCCGCAGCATAGCTGCGCACATGGCTCCTATGCCCATGCCGAGCGCTGCCGCGAGATTCATTCCGGGCAACCCGCTCACAGCAATACCGAGCGCCGCACCGATGAACATCGACGGGAACACGGGACCACCACGGAATGCGCTCAGCGAGAGCCCGTAGGCCAAGGTCTTGCAAGCGATCAGCAGGACCAGCACAGGAAGCGAGTAGTCCGCCGCGCGTTCGACCAGCTCCGGGAGGGCGTCCTGCCCCGAGAACAACACCTGCGTGAAGCTTTGCCCAGAGATCAACTGGTACGTCATCGCGGTTAGACCGATCAGCAAGCCGAGCGCAGAGGTAACCAACACCCGGTTCAGATGCACCACCGGACGAAGCGACAGTCCGACCCAGCGGATCAACCATCCCAACAGCGCGCCGACCACGCCCATGACCACCGCCCAGCCCAACGTCGCCAACGTCGGCGGCTCAGCAGGCGGCACCACGGGCAGCGCCAGCGAGAAGCTTCCCAACCCGGTCCAGCCGTCCAGGCCGACGAACACCAGCGCCCCGACGCCGGAAGCGAGCAGTCCGGGTAGCGCCACCAGACTCAGCGTCATTCCCCCGATCCCGGCGGCCTCCATGATCAGGAACGCACCGAGCACCGGAGACCCGAGCAGGGTGCTGATCGCGGCGAAGCTGCCTGCCGACGCCATGATGGTCAGGGCCATCGGCGGTGCGTCCTTCTTCACCAGGTGCACCGCCAACGCCCCGAGACCGCCGCCGATCGCGATCAGCGGCGCCTCGGGTCCGAGCACCGCACCCAGGCTGAGGGTGGTCAGCGCCGCGAGAACGATGCCCACGAGCTCCCTACCGCTGGGCGGAGCCCCGCCCGTCTTGAATCCGAGAGCGGGTGAGTGGCCTGCGGTTCCCGGCAGGTAACGGATGGTCAGCGCCGTCAACAGCCCGCACAGGACCAACCACGGAATCGGCCACCAGGCAGGAGCAGGACCCCCGAGGAGTTGATTCGGAAGGCCGTTGAAGATGAACTGCTGGACGGCCGAGACCAAAGCGAGAAAACCATAGGCAATGGCCGAGATGGGAACGCCCAGAACTGCTGCCAGCACGAGCGCAGCGATGTACGCCCTGGAACGAATGACAACGGCCGGATCGAAACTGGGCGCCGCCGCGGCAGGCCCGCTCATTTCTGGCAACCCAGCGAGTCTGTGACCATTCCGCCAGGAAGACGGCCCTCAGCAAACGGAGGCTCCGAGAGAACGGGTTCGGTGCGCCGGTTGTAAGAGTTGAGCATCCCTTCTCCTTCCGCGCGCCGTCCGCTAGGCGGCGGGAGCCTCTAATGAGGTCTCTCAAGCGATAGAGGCTGGTTGATCAGGTGTTCTCCAAGCTAACGCCTCAAGTGGGGGCGGTCTTCACCCGATGCGGGTGAAAGAGCATCAAAAGAACGCCGCAGCCCATCAGACATGGAGTTCTCCTGGGTCGAAAGGGAGTAATAGCCGCATGCTAGCCCGGCGCGCCGGATGCCGCCAGAGTCCATTGGCGGCCGAGTCAACCATGCACCGACGGACCTCCGAAGTGTCGAGCCTCGGGACCGGGCCGTCGTCAGTGTGTCTTCCCCGGAAGGGCGAGGTGTTCCGCTGCGACGGCGTCGACGGTGCGTAGTTCTCCGAGGACGTTGGACGGCTCAAACCAGGCGTGCGGCCTCAGGCTGATCTGAACTTCACGCAGGCGTCCAGACCGGTGGCTCCCGTGGCAGCCCCGGAGGTTCTGGGCGTCAGTGAGGCCTCGGCGCCGCTGGCCCGGGCCAGCTGGTGCACGATGGACAGGCCGAGGCCGCTGCCCTCCCCGCTCTGCGTGCCGCGCCAGAAGCGGCTAAAGGCCCGGTGGCAATCTTCCCAGGATAGTCCCGGCCCCTCATCCAGGATGTGCAGTTCGATGATGCCTGGTTGTTCACCTTGCGAGACTACGAGCTGGATCTGGGAGCCCGGTGGAGCGACGGCAAGCGCGTTGTCGATCAAATTGTCGATGATCTGCTCGGCAGCCCCAGGCAGGGCCACGATGTCCGCTGCAGGCAGGCCATCCACGCTAAGGCGCACGCCTGTCTCCTCCGCGAGGGCCTCCCATTGTTCCTTGCGGGCCCTCACTTCGTTGACGAGATCCGTTGTGCCCAGCACAGTAGCCTTGCCCTCGGCCTTGCTGAGCAACAGCAGCCCGTCAATGATGCGCTGCAAACGGTACGTCTCCTCAAGGGAAGCGGTCACCATGCTCCGGCCCGCTTCCGGGTCGGTGGGGATCGTGTCGACAGCGTTCTCGAGCCTCAGCCGCAGGCCCGTCAGTGGCGTGCGGAGTTGATGGGAGGCATCGGAGGCAAATCCCCGTTGTTGCTCGAGAAGATCTTTCAACCGGTCTGCCATGCGGTTAAAAGAACCCGCGAGGGCTTTGAGTTCGGGTGCGCCCCCTTCATCGGTACGGGTGTCCAGCTTGCCGTCGGCCAGCAGCTCAGTGGCGGTCCGTAACCTCTGGAGCCTTCTGGTTACCGCGCCCGCCATGAAGTACGCCAGGATGCCGGCGAGCAATACCGTGGTAACGGCGACGGTCCAGATGGTCCGCAGCTGGCCGTTTACCTGCTCGGTCACCACCGATGCAGGGTAGGTCAGCCGGACGACGCCGGAGATCTTCTCACCGCTGAGGACAGGGACTGCGACGTAGAGCAGATCAAGGCCCAACGTCTGTGAGTACCGCTGGCCGGCATTGATCTGCCCGGTCAGTGCGGCGGCGATTTCCGGGCGTGAACTGTACGTTGATCCGGTGGCTGCCTGATCGTCATCCGAAGTCGCCAAGGCCGTCCCGCCGACGTCGACTATCACCACACGAGCGCCGCCGGCCTCCCCGTACCGACGCACGTCGGCGGCCACTTCCGCGGGCAGGGGGCCACCAGCTCTCAGCGCGTCGCCGGCCCGGCCAGCCAGCAGAAAGGCGTCGCGTTCGAGGGAGGTGGTGAGGCGCTCACGTTCAACGCGGACCAGATAGTTCCCCAGCGGAATGTCCTGCACCAGGACCACGAGCAACGTGATGAACATGAACGCACCGATCAGCCTCCATCTCATCCAGGCACTCCCAGCCTGAACCCGACGCCACGGACCGCCTCGATCCAGCGGGGATCACCGAGCTTCTTGCGGATCCCGGCTATGTGGGCATCCACGGTTTTCGTGGTGCCATACCAGTCACCGTCCCACACTGCGCGGAGGATTTCGCGACGCTCGAACACGGCACCCGGGTCCGCTGCAAGGAAGTACAGGAGCTCGAACTCTTTTGCCGTCAGATAGACCTCCACTCCGTCGAGGGCCACGCGACGCGACCGTTGGTCAATGCTCAGGCCGCCGATGTTCCTGCTGATGTCCGCCTCGTGACGGCCGTCCGGGAGCCGCTCTTCGGAGCGGCGTGCCACTGCCCGGATCCGCGCGATGAGTTCCCGCATCCCGAAGGGCTTGACCAAATAGTCGTCGGCGCCCAGTTCCAACGCCAGCACCCGGTCTATCTCTTCATCCCGTGCACTGACAACGATGATCGGGGTGGCGGTCAGCACGCGAATGGCTCGGCACACATCTGTTCCGTCCATATCCGGCAGCCCCAGATCCAGGAGGATAAAATCGGGACACAGCTCACGAACGATATCCAGTGCCCGGCCGCCCGTCCCCACATGGCTGGCCCCGAAGCCGGCCCGGCTCAGCCCTTCAAGGACTCCGGCGGCCACTGACTCGTCGTCCTCCACAACCAGGATTTGCATACCTGATTATGTTCCTGTCCCACCCGAAACGCGTCGCAATCCGTACAATTTAGCCGATCGCATGCGCAAACTTGGACAGTTCTTGGATTTTCTGAGGGTCTGTCTGTCCGTTGAATTCCTAGGGTGGAGTCGAGGCTGAACCGCCGCCAGTCTACTGTCGACGGGCTCCGCCCCCTCACTCCGGGTGCGCCCTTGAACTGAACCCGGGAGCATACCGCTCTTGGTCATGAGAGGGATCTTCTCAGCGCGGTTTTGGGGCCACAATTGCCCTTGGGAGAGGGGCCCGAACCCCCCGGTGGCCCACAATCCACGGCTATTTGCGTGGGCGGCGAGTCGGGAGCCTCGCCCCTATCCCTGATGGGGCTTTGTGTGTCCCGGCCGCCGGCCGCTTGATTGGGTTCTGGATACCGACGGCGGAAACAAGACCGCCGAGGATCAGCAGCACCGCCGTCACGGCTACCACGCGGTGAAATCCTTCGAGCTCGAGTTGGCCGCCCACCACCAGGCCCACCAGTGCGATGCCGATCAGGCCAGCAACCCTGCTGACGGCGTTATTCACAGCCGAGCCGATGCCGGCCTGCTGTTCCGAAACGGATCCGAGAATGGCGGCCGTGAGCGGTGCGACGGTCGCTGAGAGCCCGAGCGCGAACAGGATGATCCCTGGCATTAGTTGGGTCCAATAGTTTACCGGAATTTCCGACGCAAGCATCAGGAGGTAGCCGACTCCGGCCACAGCAGGTCCGCATGCCATGAACCACCGCGGGCCGAACCTCCCGGCCAGTGAGCCAAACCATGACGCCAGGAGGATGTTGACGATGCTGACGGGGAGCATGGCAAGAGCGGCCAACGTCGCCGGATAGCCGGCGACCTGCTGCAGGAAAAGCACGATGATGAAACCCCCGATGGACAAGGCGGCGTAGACGAAGGCCGTGGCCACATTGCCGACGGCAAAGTTTCGGACGGAGAAGAGGCTGAGCGGCAGGAGCGGCTGCTTCGCGGTCTTTTCCCGCCAAATGAATCCGGCGAGACACAGGATGCCGAGGACGAAAGGCATCATGATGAGCGGGCTCCCCCAGCCGTAATTGGCCTGTTCGATCAACGCGTAGACCGGCCCGGCCAACCCGAGCACACAGAGCACGGCGCCCGGGTAGTCGATGCTCACCCCCTCCTTGCCAACATCCTTGACCCGCAGCACGCCTAACAGATACAAGGTCACAGCAATGGGCAGGACGTTGATTCCGAAGACCCAGCGCCAACCCACCGAATCGACCAGCACTCCGCCGAGCAGGGGGCCGGCGATGAAAGCCACGGTGGTACCAGCTGTCCACTGGCCGATCGCCTTCGCCCGCGGTGCCTCGTCGAAGTTTGATGTGATCAGCGCCAGGGAACTGGGCACCAGCAACGCGCCCGCGACGCCTTGAAGCGCTCTGGCCACGACCAGCACCTCGGCCGTGGGTGCCAGCGCACACATCACCGACGTCGCGCCGAACCCGATCAGCCCGGCCCGGAGAACCACAACGCGTCCGAGCAAATCGGAGAGCGAACCGGCGACCAGGATCAGGGAACCCAGGGTGATCAGGTAGGCATCGACAACCCACTGCTGCGTCGTCAGTCCGCCGCCCAGGTCACGGGAAATGGCCGGGAGTGCCACGTTGATGACGCTGCTGTCGAGAAACGACACGAAAGAGGCGAGAATCGCGATCCAAAGCACAAGCCTCTGCGTACGCGCCGACGGTAGTGAATTCACCCTCCCAGTTAACACCCGCACCGGCGGTTGCCGGACGCAATCCCGGACACTCTCACGCAACGAAGTACCCAGACGGCTGCGACTGGCGGCCGCCACCCAGTCCGCGCGTGGCTGGGTGATGGTTCGATGAACATGGGACGTCCTTCAGCCTCCGGATGAAGCGGGGGAAGTATTATGGGGCGAGGTTCCAGACTCGCGTAGCCGAAGCGACGCATCAACAATGGAGAGCTGCGATGTCGTTTGAGGATGCGATGAGCAGGCCGCAAGCGAAGACGGCCGGAGCGGATGCCCCCGGAAGCGCCCCAACCACGACCACCGCGAGACTCCTCACCCCTGGGTGACCCCCCACACCCTTCGACCCACTCCCCAGGAAGTCCGCCACCCATCCCGCCGCGGGGAGCGGTTTTCCGTGGCTCGTCGTCAGTGCAGGTGCCGCAGCCAGTCTCTGGGTTTTCGCCGGGTTCGAAGCTGCGGATGACCGGGTGGCCGGCGGTTCGGGCACAGCGAAGGAATACGCCCCCCGCGCGGATGGCCCTTGAAGTGCCGCGCCCCGGCTGCTGGGGTGCCGGGTCACCGCCGCCAACGGTTCCGGTTCACCTCGAGGCCCGCACGGTCCCAGTGTCCTGTCTCCGCGGCCGCCTCGTAGGTGGAATGAAGGAACCCCAGCAGCTTGCTGTCGGGGTCCGGCGCAGAGCGGACGCTTTCATATGGAAGCAGGTAGAGCCTGTCGCTTTGGCGATATACGACTCCGTCGGCTTCGCTCACGTACTGGGCGTAGCCTGGCGGTTCGGGATAGGTATAGGCATAGAAGGCACCCTCCTCCCCCACGCCGGGCCAGAACCCGCAACTGCTCAGCTCGTGGGAGTAGCCCTCCACCATCACCCAGTCGGCACAGTTCGGGACCCCGCCGGGGTGGGTGGGCGCCGGCCGGCCGGAGAAGCGCGCGTAGGCCAGGTCCATGGACCCCCAGAAAAGGTGGACGGGACTGGCCTTGCCCCGGAAGCTGGAACGAAATTCGTTCAGGACCCGGTCGGCCTGGATCAATTGCTGCCAGAACGTCCGGATGGCACCCGGGTCGTAGGAATCGTGCTGATAGTCCTCGGCGAAGGGTATGGCCGGTTCCACCTCATTCGGGACCGCACGGATGGGTGCCTGAATGCCGAGCTTGGCGAGGGTGTCAAACACCTCCGCATGGAACGCGGCCACGGACATGGCTTCGAGGACGATGCTCCGGGCAGTCCCGTCGCTGGCGCGGACATGCAACTGGTGGTCGCAGAAATCGAATTCGACGTCGAATGCCCCTCCCCCGCAGGGGATTTTCGACGTCGACAATCCGCGCGGTGTGACGTACAGCGTCACGTGCCACCAGTGGTTCAGCATTGGCGTGAGCGCCATGCGGATCTTGCCGACAATCTGCATCCACATGTGCACAGTGTCCCGGGTTTGAATCCAGTCTCCGACCCGGAGTTCGGGCCACCCGTTGCCGGCGCCGGGAACTTCAGCCGCGTTCATCGCAGGTCCTTCCGTGCCGAATACCGACTCGACGAGTTCAGGCCGGCCGCACCCGTTTGTTCCATCCGTGGAACGGTGCCCAGTTGCCCGCGTCCCAGGCGTCGCGGAGGCCCGGGGTGCTGAGGTCCCAGTCCGGCCGGATCTCGCTCATCACGGCGCGCAGGTCGTGGCGCAGGTCCTCGACGGAGGGGCGCCCCCAGAACCAGTAGCCGTTGTAGATGCTGTGGATGATCAGGCCGGGCTTCAGAACCAGGGTGTGCGGGATCATCGGATCGTGGTCCGGGTCGGTGTACTCCTGGATGTCCAGATCCTTCTGCACGATGCGGCCAGGATCAGAGAGGAACGGCCATTGCGCCCCCACAGACGCGCGGAATTCCTGGAGCACGTGGTGGTCATCGGTCGCGATGGTTGCCATCTGCGTGTAGGCGACAGCGACCTTCGGATAGAACGCTGCAAGCTCGAGATGTTGCTGATGTTCCTTCGGACAGTAGTGTCCGCGTGAAAGCGTCAGCACCAACGGGTCCTCGCCCTGCAACTCACTCAGCCTACGGGGAACGTTTTCGTGGTCGGGCAACTCGTAATCGGGGAAGATGCCGCCAGGCGCAATGTCGGAGCGCACGATTGGGCCGCCTTTCAGATAACGGTAAGCAGCGATAGCCCGCCCTCGACGTCGTTGCCGGCGCCATGGTTCCGCCGCTCCTGCGGGCGAGCCTACGCCGAGGCCGGGAAGCCAGCAAGGGTGCCTGGAGTGGACGGTAATTTACCCTTGACTTTCGCTCCGGAGCGGACAAATGTGGGGTTCCGAGGGCAGCGTCCCCGGTCCGGAGATCGGCCGGGGGGCGACCAGGAAAAGATTGCTGCGAACCGGCAGCGCGGCCCGCAGCGTCAGCATTTTGACCGGCGTTCGGCGCGTTCCCGGGTCCACTAGTCTGGTGTCGCCCTGTTCTGGCGCGCCCGGCTCAGGGAGGCCGAGATGAATAGTGTCGATACAAACAGCCAAAGCGCTATCGGCAGCCCGCCGGTGAAGCCCGGGGAGTTCAGGCTCGAGGTCATCGTCGTGCCGGTCTCCGACGTCGACCGGGCCAAGCAATTCTACGAGTCCCTGGGCTGGCGGCTCGACGCCGAAGCCGCCATCGAGGACGGCTACCGGCTGATGCAACTGACGCCCCCGGGTTCGGGCTGCTCGATCATCTTTGGCGAGGGCGTCACCTCCGCGCAGCCGGGCTCGGCCCAGGGCCTGCACCTGGCGGTCTATGACATCGACGCTGCACGCGCCGACCTCATCTCCCGCGGGGTCGAGGTCAGCGCGACATTCCATGACCGCACGGGCGTCTTCCATCACGCCGGGACCGAGGCACGCCTGGACGGCCCGGCGCCCGACCACCGGGACTACGGCTCGTTCGCGTCCTTCACCGACCCCGACGGCAACGGCTGGGTCCTCCAGGAAATCAAGACCCGGCTCCCGGGCCGCTGACGCATCCCACGCTGAAAGGAGACCCCGATGGCCACCGCTTACGAGTCCGTGGGCGAACTCGCGGACGCCCTCAGGCGCGCCGCGACAGCCCACGGCAAGCACGAGGAACTCACCGGCCAGGAAGACCCGGACTGGCCCGACTGGTACGCGCTCTACATGGTCCGCGAACACGCCGGGGAGGAGTTGCCGACATGAGCGACTACGACGTGATCGTGATCGGCGCCGGCTCACCGGGCGAACACTGCGCCGGCGCCCTCGCCGAGGGCGGCCTGCGCGTGGCCGTCGTGGAACGCGAACTGGTCGGCGGCGAGTGCTCGTACTGGGCCTGCATCCCATCCAAGACCCTGCTGCGGCCCGGTGAGGCGGTCCACGCCGCACGTGCGGCTGCCGCCACCGCCGACGTCGACGTCGAGGCGGCACTGGCCTGGCGGGACTTCATGGTCTCGGATTACTCCGACGCCGGACAGGAACGCTGGCTGGCCGATCACGGCATCGACCTGCTGCGCGGCACCGGCCGGCTCGCCGGTCCCGGCGCCGTCGAGGTCAACGGCGCCCGGCACACCGCCGAGCACGTGGTCCTCGCCAACGGCGCCGATCCGGTCATCCCCCCGGTCCCGGGCCTGCGCGGGCTCGAGGGCATCTGGACCAGCCGCGAGGCGACCTCCATGAAGACCGTCCCCCGACGCCTGCTCATCCTCGGCGGCGGCCCGGTCGGCGTCGAGATAGCCCAGGCCGTGCGCCGATTCGGCGGCGAGGTGGCAGTCATCGACAGGTCCGCGCACGTCCTGGCCCGGGAACCGGCACCGCTGGGCCTGGCACTCGGGGAGGTCCTCACCGCCGAGGGCATCGAACTCATGCTCCCGGCGACCTCGACCGCGGCGCGGCGCGAGAACGGGGACTACATCGTCGAGATCGACGGCGGACGCGAACTCAGAGGTGACCGGCTGCTCATCGCCACCGGCAGGCGCCCACGCATCCAGGGGATCGGCCTGGAAACCGTCGGCATCGATCCCGACCCCCGCGGAGTACCCGTCGACGCGCACCTGCGCGTCGCGGACGGGCTCTGGGCCATCGGCGATATCACCGGCATCTGGCCGCTGACCCACGTCGGCAAATACCAGGGCGACGTCGTCGCCGCGAACATCCTCGGGGAGCCACGTGAGGCAAACTACGAAGCCGTCCCGCGCGTCACCTACACCGACCCGCAGGCCGCCGCGGTCGGCGCCGCCGACGGCCGCTTCAGCGCCACAGCGCCCGTCTCTGATGTGTCAAAGACTGCCACCTACACCCGCGCCTACGCCGAAAGCAACGGCTTCCTCACCCTCCTCAGCGACGGCGAGCGGCTCACCGGCGCCTACGCGCTCGGCCCCGAAGCCGGCGAGTGGCTCCAACAGGCAACCCTGGCCATCCGGGCCCGCATCCCCATCGATGTCCTCAGCGACACCATCCAGCCGTTCCCGACATTCTCGGAAATCTACGTCACCGCGCTCAAGACACTACGTACTGAGATTGCCGCCACCCGCAGACCGGTCGGCGCCGGACCATCCACGGCGGAATGAGGGCTGACGAAGGCCATCAGAATTGAAGAAGGAAGGCCGACATGGAGTTTCTGACGCACCTTGTCACCACTGTGCCCGAAGGAACACCGGACGCAACCGTGGACGAAACCAGGTCACGGGAAGCGATCAGGGCGGCAGAACTAGCGGCCGAAGGTTATCTTCTCCGGCTGTGGAAGCCCCCGGCGGCACCGGGTGAGTGGCGAAGTCTTGGCCTTTGGAGTGCGGAAAATGAAAACGAGCTCATGCGCGTCCTCGCAAGCCTGCCTTTGCACGTATGGATGGCGGTCGAAATCATCCCCCTTCAGCCGCACCCTAACGACCCCGCAAGCAAGAAGGCCTGACGCCGTCATATCGTAACTACGTTGCTGAACGTCTCGCCAGCAGTGGGGAAATAGCCACGCAAAGACTCCCCACATCCGAGTCCTGAGAATCCGTGACCTGCCAAGCAGTGAGTTACCCGAACCACGCAACGACGTCCCGCTCCAGGCCGTCTCGACGCCGTGTTCTCCACTCTGATTGACGATGACAGGAATCACGGAGGCGGCTGACCGGACCGGGAGGTTTTATGTCTGGTCTCTGCCCCGCGGTTGCCATATCGTTGGGGCACCGATTACATGCGACCGGCGGAGCCCCGCATCGGAGGTACAAGATGGGAATCATTTCGTCTGGTTTTCATGGAAAACGCCGCACCGACAACCCAGCGTTACCACCCGGCCAATACGAAACAGCAAGCTTTCCCGTACTGACGGCGGGCCCTGCACCCTATGTCGCCACCGCTGACTGGGAGTTCTTCATCACGACCGAGACGGGGCAGCGCCGGGCCTGGTCCTGGGATGAGTTTCTGGCGCTGCCGCAGGCTGATATCCGGACCGATATTCACTGCGTGACCAGCTGGTCCAAGCTGGGCACCTCGTGGCGAGGGGTGTCTCTGGACACGTTGTTGGAGGACGTGGAAACAACGTCCGAGTTCACTACGGCCCACTCCTACGGCGGCTATACGACCAATGTCCCGTTGCAAGACCTGCTGGACGGCCAGGCATGGGTGGCCTGGGAATTCGACGGTGAGCCACTGGAACGGGCCCACGGCGGCCCCGCCCGCCTGCTGGTACCCCACTTGTACTTTTGGAAGAGTGCGAAGTGGATCAACGGCATCGAGTTGATGCCGCATGATGTTCCCGGCTTCTGGGAATCCAACGGGTACCACATCTACGGCGACCCGTGGCGGGAGGAGCGCTACTCATGAGGCAGGACACATGAGCACCCTGTGGCGCGTCGCCGACGTCGTCAGCGGCGTCCCCGAAACGGAATCGTCCAGAACCATCGGGCTGCGCGTGGACGGTCTGAACGGCAACCTTGCCGGCCAGCACATCGATGTCCGGCTCACAGCCGACGACGGCTACACGGCAGTGCGGTCCTACTCCGTGGCCACAGCCGGGATGGAGGAAATCCTGGAGATCACGGTCGACGAGTTGGCCAACGGGGAGGTCTCACCCTATCTGGTCAGAGACCTGATGGTCGGTGACCAGTTGGAGATCCGGGGCCCCGTCGGCGGCTGGTTCGTCTGGCGACCGACGGACCCAAACCCGATTCAGCTGATCGCCGGAGGATCCGGCATCGTCCCGCTCATGTCCATGATCCGCGCCCACGAGGCATCCGAGAATTCTTCACAGTTCCGGTTGTTGTACTCGCTCAAGTCGCCCCAGACAGGGTTCTATCGGGAGGAGCTGCTCACCTTGGGCCAGGAATCTCCCAAGCTGACCGTCGACTACGTCTATACACGCAAAGTTCCTGAGGGCTGGCCTAGCCCTCCGACGCGACTCACCGCTGGAACACTGTTGGCAAACATCCTGCCTGCGGACGTTGCCCCCGACATTTTCATCTGCGGTCAGACGATGTTTGTCGAGACGGTCACGGAGTGGCTGGTGCGGTCGGGCTATTCGTCCGCCTCGATTAAAACCGAACGCTTCGGCGGAACGGGAGGAATACGGTGACTGGCAATAACGGCTCCGCGACCCCTGGTGCTGAGGACCCGCGCCCCGAGGACCAGGACATCGCCGGAACCACAGGCAATCCAATACCTTATCTTGACGGGAACGCGGCGGCAGGACCGCTGTGGGAATTGTTCCGCATTGACGTCATTGCGGCGATCGGTCGGTGCAAGAACTGTGGCGCCGTGAGGGTCTTCGGGGAAGCAGCGGTCTATACCGACGCCCCGGGAATAGTTGTGCGGTGCAGTTCCTGTAGTGGCGTCCTGCTGCGTCTCGTAGAGACTCCGACCAAATTCTGGCTCGATGTCAGTGGCCTCAGCTACCTTCAGATCGACCGGGAGAACTAAGGCGCGGTTCTGGTTTCCGCCCCGCCGTGCTCGGGACCCCGGACGCGGGCTGTGTGGAGGTAATCTGCGACGATGCTGAACATCCTCAACCCTTGCCGCCTGTTCATCATGGGTGCCAGCGGATCTGGGACGACGACGCTCGGCCGGGCGATCGCCAACGAATGGGCAGTACCCCCCCGACGGGGTGGACGATGCAGCCCACGAAGAGTTTTTGTCCTGGGCGCGGGGATATGACGACCCCGATTTCGCAGGCCGGAATCGCCGACGGCACGAACAGTGGCTGGCATCGCTGTCCTGCCCCGTTCTGCGACTCGACAGCTCCCGGCCGGCGGACGACTTAGTTCATGCAGTTACATCACGAAGCATCACCGATCAGTCGCCAACAATTTGAAGGCTACGACCTCCACGACGGCGTCCTCGGGCAAGCCTGGATAGTGACTTTGCAGCCCCCGCCGTAGGTCCTCGATTCGCGTTCCCGGCCCCAACCGCGCGTCGTCGTCGGTCATTCGGTCAAGCTTCCGGCCTGGCCAGCGCCCTCGAACCGGCCGGCCTCCTGATGCTGGATCGCCTCCTGATGCTGGCGAACCAGGGCGCGGCCGTAGTCGTTGCCGTTGGGCGTGCGCATCACCGTGTGCATGTGAAACGGCGCGGGGGTGTCGTTGCTGAGGAAGACCCCGGTGTGGTGGTCCAGTTCCATGACCAGCACGGGGCTTTGCAGGCGGAAGTAGAAGGCGTCCTGGCGTTTCCATCCGCCGATCCAGCAGAACCAGGCCTCATCCCAGTGGCACGCGATCTCCCGATGCCGGGCGGACCGCTGCCCGTCGGGGAGGACCGCGATGAAATCTGCCACGAGCTCGTCCAGGATGGCGCGTGCCGCGGCGGGCATCGCGCTGACCGGGATGCCCTCGTAGGGAATCACGCGGTTGTCCTGGAAGCAGCCGGCCAGGTGCCGTTCGTCCCCGTGGTGCAGCCGGCCCTCGGGCATCGCCGGGTCCTGCATATCCGCGAAGAGTGTCGCCTTCTCCCGCAGCGGCCCGGGCAGCGATTCCATGAGGCGCCGGGCCAGGGCGATCCGCTCCTTGAAAACCGCCACGCCTTGGTGCGGTCCGGCGTCGATGACGTCCGGTTCAGCACCCATGAATACCGGGGAGACCACCAGCTGTGTTCCGGCCACCAGGACGTTGAGCGCCACGTGGTGCCCGAAGAGCTGCCAGCCCCACGCGGCCGTCTCCGACGGTTCACCGTAGAGGGCGAAGTTGTAGCTGTACTCGTTCATGAGCTCGGGCAGCTCCACGAGGTCGCCGAGGAATCCGTTGATCCGCATGAGGTTCCGGACCAGCCCGTACCCGGCCGGGCTCAGGCTCGCTGCCAGGACGGCCAAGATCCGTTGCCGGATGTCGGGCGCCAGCTCGTCCAAGCGCAGGCCCGTGTCATGCTGCATGAACTCCGGGTTGGCCCAGCTCTGCCATTCGTGGGCGTCCACGCTATAGCGAAGCCGCCGTGCCTGGGCCGGGGTAAGACCGGCCAACAGGTCCCGGGCGGCGGCTGTCATCTCTGCCGCGGGCGCCTCCTCCCCCGCCGGCGCCGGCTCGAGGGCATACAGCCCGGGCCGGAGGACGCCGTCGCTGGTCACCCCCGTGAAGGGCTCGGGATACTGGGCGGCCCAGGCTTCGATCATGGGACCCGCGAAGGAGTCGGTCTTCGCCGCCTCGGCATAGCCCCGGGCATCAAGGCCGCGGATCTGCGCCACCCTCGGGTGGCCGGGCGGGTAGAGATAGTCACGGAATGACGGCTCGGACACGCGAACTCCTGTCTGGATCTTCGGATGGTGTGGCCAGCGGCCAGCCGGCGGCTACGCCAATGGCAGCGGCGGCCTCCGCCGGGTCGGTCCCCCGCCACGCGACGTGCTGGTCCGGCCGGACCAGCACCGCGGCGGCCTGCCAGTGCGTGGCCATCGCGGCCCCGCCGTCGGAAAGCCCGACGGCGGTGACAGTCACCGGAATGCCGTGCCGGGCCGCGGCAACCAACACCGGCTCATAGACCTCCTGTGCGGGCACGCCGGCAAGGCTCCCGGCGTCGACGAGCAGCGTGAAGCCGGGGCCAAGGATGTCGTAGAGCGACGTCGAGCGGTCCAGCCAGGCGTGGGGCAGCAGCGCGCCGGGGCTGGCCGAGGGCACGTACCGGATGGGGTCCTCGGCCGGGACGGGCGAGCCGTCCGGGACAGTGAGGGGTGAGGAAGAGTACTCGTAGCCCAAAACCAGTCCCAGCGAATCGAATTCGCTCTGCTTGACCCCGAGCGCCTCCTTTGCCTGGACCCGCGCGGCCTCGCCCGCAACTCCGCCGCTGCGCAGGGCCGGGTCCGCGAAGTGGTACGCGAGAGCCTGGCCGTTGGCGGCGGCGTCCCGGATGGTCCGTTCGGCCACCGGGCGCCGTTCCAGTTCATAGCTACCGAGGAGTGCCGGGCCGCCCCAGCCCTCCTGGGCGGCGGCGATCTTCCAGGCCAGGTTGGCGGCGTCGCCGATGCAGGTGTTGAAGCCGTGGCCGCCCCAGGGCGGGTTCAGGTGCGCGGCGTCGCCCACAAGGTATCCGCCGTCCCGGCCATAACTGGGGGCCAGCAGCATGCGCGCCGTCCAGGGGTCGGTGGCGAGAATCTCTAGGTCCACCTCCGCACCCACTAGTGAGCGCACCAGGGCGGTGGCGTCGAAGGACTCACGCCCGTCCACGCCTTGGATGATGGCCCACCACGCGCCCGCGAGGTCCATCCTGCCCACCATGCCGGCCACGCCCGGTCCCAGGACCCAGTACTGCACAGCGGGATCCAGGGTGATGGCGTCGCCCAGGTCCCTGGAGCGGAACAGGACGCTGATGTTGGACAGTTCCGCGGAGCCGCCGTCCAACCGGATGCCAAGGCTGCGCCGGACGGCGGAGGATCCGCCGTCGGCACCGGCCAGGAAACGGCACTCGACGGCGCGGCGGCGCCCGGTGGTGTCGGCGACATCTACCCGGGCGCGCGGGCTGTCCGGACCGGAGATGTCCCGGTTGGAACTTCGGTGGCCGTAGTCGACGTCGCTAACGCTCAGCCCGGTCAGCAGGGTGCCCAGCGGCGATCCTGCCACGGCGTCCCGCAGGACACTTTCCATCACGGGCTGCGGGACCTGCTGTCCGCACTCGGGCTGTTGTTCGTAGCGGCCGGGAACCAGTTGGAATGCCTGGCGGAACCGGGTGATCTCCCGCCCGGTGTCTCCTGTCAGCCCCGAGCAGAAGATGACGTCCTGGGCGTAGGAGACAGGCAGGGGCGCCGCGTTCCGCAGGGTGTCTGCCAGGCCCAGCCGGCGCAGGTGCGTCATGGTGCGCGCGTTGGTGGTTTTCGCCCGCGGCCTGTCCGGATCGATGGAGGTCCGGGGTTCGATGACGATGCTGGGGATGCCGCGCCGGGCGAGGTCCAGGGACAGGAATAGCCCGCTGGGCCCACCGCCGGCAACCAGGACCGGGATGTCCTCCGGCAGGTCCTCCAGGGAGGCGTTCTCGATGGTGGTCATCAGGCCCTCGCCCTGAGGTCCGGGGTGCCGATGGGCGTGGTGAGGGTCCCCAGCCGGTCGATTTCCACCTCAACGGTGTCGCCGGGCTGCAGCAGCCACTGCGGGGTCCGGGCATAGCCCACGCCTTCAGGGGTGCCGGTGGCGATGACGTCGCCCGGGTGCAGGGTGAACGTCTGGCTGATCAGCGCGATGATGGCCGGGACGGAGAAAACCATGTCCTTGGTGTTGCCGTTCTGGACTTCGGTGCCGTTCACCCGGGTGCGGACCCGCAGTCCGTCGCGCGGGTCCCCCACTTCATCACGGCTGACCAGCGGTCCGAGCGGTCCGCTGAAGTCACCGTTCTTGCCCAGGGTCCATTGGGACGTGAGCTTCTGCGCCCGCCGGGCGGTGAGGTCGTTGAAGGTGGAGTAGCCGAAGACCGAATCTGCCGCCGTGGCCTCGTCGGCGGCTTCCACGCGCTCGCCGATGTAGGCGGCCACCTCACCTTCCCAGTCCAGGCCGTCCTCGCCCGCGGGTACGGGGACTGGCACGTTTCCCACCGAAAGGGAAGCCGTCCAGCGCCCGAACAGTGTGGGGTAAGGAGGCAGTTCCTGGTCTTTGAAGCTGCCTTCCGCGGCATGGGCCTTGTAGTTCAGGCCAACGCAGATCACCCGGGCCGAGGCCGGTACCAGCGGGACTTCGGTGACATCGGCCCGGTCCAGCGAGCCGGCACCGTCACCGGAGATTTTCGCCAGCGCTTCGGCCGGGAGGGAGCGCGCTTTCTCCTGCCAACCGGCGGCATCGGCCCAAAAGTCAGGAACCGGGGCCAGCGGAACCACCCGTGTGCCGAGGAGGGCTGCCGCCCATGCGCCGCCGTCGTGATGGATGCCTATGTACTGCATGTGGTGGGCCTTTCTGGTGCCGCCCGAAGGGACGGTGGTGGTAGGTGGGCGCGGCAATGAGAGGCCCTGTGGTTGGAGACCTGTATTAGGAGTGCCCGTGCAGATGTGTTGGGGCCGATTATTGGAGTGCTGCGGTGGAGTGGCCGGTCAGGCGGCCTGGGTGTCCGGGGGACGGGATTGCCGGAGGAAGAAGGAGACGGTTGCTGACATCGCCTTTTCGGCCGCGGCCTGGCTGTGGTCCGGGAGGATCCACATGTGGTCTGCGCCCTCGATCAGGAGGAGTTCGACGGCGGCGCCGGCGCCTTCCAGCGCGGCAGCCAGCGACGCTGACTGGGCGGCCGGAACGAAGCGGTCGGCGGTTCCGTGGGCCAGGAAGAACGGAGGCGCGGAACGGCTGGCGTAGCTGATGGGGCTGGCTGCCGCCGCCTTCGCCGGCTCGTCGGCCAGCACGGCACCGACGAGGAGCTCCTCGCGGGATCCGGGATCGTCGGCCCTGGCTACGGCGTCCGGCAGGGCCTGGTCCGCCATTCTGACCAGGTCCGTGGGCGGGTACCAGGCTGCCACCGCGGCGACGGCAGCACCAGCACCGGCGCCGTCGGTGGCTGTGAGGCCCACCAGGCTGGCGAGGTGTCCACCCGCGGAGTCACCCCACGCGTAGATCCGGGCCGGGTCCACGTTGTAGTCGGCGGCAAGGTTCCGTAGCCAGCGGACAGCGGCTTTCGCGTCGTGCAGCTGGGCCGGGAAGTGTGCCTCCTGGCTCAGCCGGTAGTCGGCCGAAGCCACCACGAATCCGGCGTCAGTGAGCGTTTCGAAGGCGCTGTTGCCGAATCCGTCCAGGGCCGGGCCCAGGGAAGACCGCTTCCCCATGCGCCAGCCGCCCCCGTGGAAATGGACCACCGCGGGCCGGGGAGCCGCCCCGGCCTCAGGACCGGGAAGGTAGAGGTCCAGCAGCAGCGGGCGGGAACCGTTGCCGCCCGCGCGGGCGAATTCGATGCCCCTCAGCACCCCACCTTCCGTCATCGTCGACTCCATCCCTTGTCCTGCACCCGTTCACTGATGCGCCGGTTCCGATGCCTCGGCGTCTTCCCTAAGACTGTCGGATCACCGGGCCGGCGCAAACCTCGAATTTCAATCATTGAAAGGGCTTTGCCGAGGCCAGTTCCGCCGTAAGGAATGCCAGCCCCTGCCGCACGATCCCCAGCGCCGCCGAGTGGTTGAGGTAGCCGTGGGTCGCCCCCGTCTCCAGCCGGAAGGCCACCTGAACGCCGGCCGCGCGCAGCGATTCCCTGAAGTGCTCAGCCGACGGACGCAAGTCATCGTATTCACAGGCGATGACCGCCACCGGGGAGAGCCCCGCGGGATCGGCATGGCCGGGCAGGGCATACGAGGACGCCATCCCGGCGGGGCCGCCGATGTAGTTCTCCACCATTGCCTGGCAGTCGTCCTCGGTGAAGCGCAGGATCCGCGGCAGGCTGGAAAGCACCTTGCCGTCGGGCACCGCTGCCGGATCCGGAGGGGGAAGCACGGCGTGCAGGAATGGGTACGCCAGAAGCAGCTTGGCGGGCAGGGCCAGGCCTGCGTCCTTGAGGTACATGGCGGCGCCGACGGCGAGGTTCCCGCCGGCGCTGGCCCCGCCAAGGCACAGACGTCCCGGCGCCACGCCAAGGCCCTCGGCGTGGGCTGCCGCCCACGTCCACGCCGCAAGCGCGTCCTCGTGCGGGACCGGGAAGTGGACGCCGTCGCGGGCCAGCCGGTAATCGACGGAGAACACCAGGCCGCCGGTCCGGTCAGTCAGTTCCCGGGCGACCTGGTCGGCCTCCCGCATGTCCAGCGTGCCTCCGGCGAACCCGCCGCCATGCAACCACACCAGGCCAGGCAGCCCCGCACCGGACGCATCCCCGGCCGCGGAACCGCGGTCACCGTCCAACACCTGCCGGCCGGGGCCGTAGATCCGGATGGGCACGGGTCCGTTGGGCCCCGGCGCTTCCACCGAGCGGATCGGTACGGCCGGGGCCGTGTAGGGCAGATCCGCGCCGCTGAACGCATCGAGCCGCTGCATCCCGGCCGGACTGGCGAGGAGATCGGCGAAGGAGCCGGCTCCAGCCACGTGGTACATAAGGCCGGCCAGCTCCACATCCAGGCTCATGGCTGAAACACCGCCTCGCGGGGCCCCTCGGCTGCGGCTGTTGGAACGGCGGCTGGACGAATGGCCTCTGAAGGAACTGCGCAGCTGAACGAATGCGTCCCGGAACCGACCTCGATGCCGGTGGTCCCGCCGTCGGGCGGGTACACGGCGGCAGTGCAGCCGGCCGGGACCGCCACGGACAGCAAGAACACGTCGCCGTCCAGCTCCCACCGGACCGCAGCCTCGCCGTAAGGGGTCTCGTGCCGGGCCTCGGCCCACGCCAGTCCCCCGCCGGGCCTCGGCCGGATGGCGAGTTTCCGGTACCCGGGTTCAGCCGGTGCCAGGCCGGCCACGCTGCGGTGCATCCAGTCGGCCACGGCACCCAGGGCGTAATGGTTGAAGGACGTCATTTCGCCCTCATTGATGCTGCCGTCCGGGAGCATGGAGTCCCAGCGTTCCCAGATGGTGGTGGCGCCCATGGTCACGGGGTACAGCCAGGACGGGCACTCGGTCTGGAGGAGCAGACGGTAGGCCGCCGTTGCGTGGCCCGCATGGCTGAGCGCGTCGCAGACCAGCGGGGTTCCCACGAACCCGGTGGCGATGCGGTAGCCGTCTGCTTCCACGGTTTCCGCCAACCGGGCGCCCGCGGCAGCGTGCTCGGCCGGTTCGAGGAGTCCGAAGCACAGGGCCACCGCGTAGGCCGTCTGCGTGGATGGCTGCAGCCGGCCGTCGTCGTCAACGTAACGCTTCCGGAATACCTCCCGGGACCGGGCGGACAGCTCGCGCAGCCGTACCGCCTCCGTGCCCTGGCCCAGCAGCCTGGCAGCCTCGCCGGCCACGGAGGCCGAGTACGCCAGGTAGGCCTGCGCCACGAGTTGCCACGGGGTGCGGGCGTCGCCGGGCGCGTCTGGCGGTGCGGCCGGGTCCAGCCAGTCGCCGAACTGGAAGCCGTGCTCAAAGCTCAGCTCCGGTCCGGCGGCCTGGGCCGCGGCTTCCAGCCAGGCAATCATTCCCGGCAGTTGCCGGCGGAGGAACTCGAGGTCGCCTGTGCGTTGGTACAGCACCCAGGGAACAAGTACGGCGGCGTCACCCCAGGCGGCCATGACGGGACGGTCCGGGAACGGCGGCTTTTCGGCCACCACTTCCGGGACCACCAGCGGCGGCGGCCCGTCGGTCCCCTGCTCCGCGGCGAGGTCCTTGAGCCAGGACGTGGTGAAGCCCGGGATCCGGTACAGGAAGGACGCGGTGGCGGCGAAGATCTGGAAGTCGCCGGTCCAGCCGAGCCGCTCGTTGCGCTGCGGGCAGTCCGTGGGCACGTCGACAAAGTTTCCGCGCATCCCCCACACCACGTTCGCGTGGAGCTGGTTCAGCATCGGATCGGAACATTCGAAGGTGCCTGTTCGAACCAGCTCGGAATGGATCACGTCGGCGGTGAAGGATTCGGGGTCCAGCTCGCCGGGCCAGCCGCTCACCTCCACGTAGCGGAAGCCGTGGATGGTGAACTCGGGCTCCCAGGTTTCGCCGCCCGAATCGCCGCGCAGGATGTAGCGGTCGGTCTGCTTGGCGACGCGCAACGGCCTGACGCCGAGTTCGCCGTGCTCCAGAACCTCGGCGTGCCGCAGCACCACCTCAGTGCCCGTCGCACCCCTTACAGTGAAACGCACCCGGCCCACCAGGTTCTGGCCGAAGTCCAGAATGGTCTTGCCCGAGGGCGTTCCCAGCACGGTTTTGACCGGCAGCTCGTCGGTGGCACGGACGGGCGGGCCGTCGGGTGCGACCAGGACTGCGGGATCGAAGCTGTCAACCACGACGGCGGGGTGGAGCGTGTCGGTGCCCACACCGGTCTCCGCTCCGGTCTCAGCCCAGCCGCGGTTCTGGAGCCGCGCATCGAAAGTTTCGCCGTCGTACAGGTCTGCGGACAGCACCGGCCCCCGCCCGGCCAGCCACGACGCATCCGAGCCAATCACGCTGACTGCCCCGCCGGCGTCGGTCATTTCCAGCTGGGCGATCACGGCGGTGCGGTTGCCGTACGTGTTCCGCTTCTCCTGGAAGCCCAGATTGCCGCGCCACCAGCCGTCCGCGAACTCAAGGCCGATCACGTTAGTGCCTGGCAGGAGATACTCAGCGACGTCGTAGCTCTGGTAGCGCAGCCGGTGGTGGTAGCTGGTCCAGCCCGGGGTCAGGATGTCCCGGCCCACGCGGCGGCCGTTGACGTGCGCCACGTAGACGCCGTGGGCGCTGGCGTAGAGCCGGGCGGACGCCACGGGCCCGCCCACTTCGAACGTCCGGCTCAGGCGCGCTGCCGGCTCGTTGGCGTCGCTGGACTCCTCCCAGGCCGGGCGGATCATGGCTGCCTGCCAGTCGGACGCGTTTAGCAATCCCGCCTCGGCGTAGGCAACGGGGCTCCATTCGGAGGGCGCGTCGCCGTCGTCGCCCCAGACGCGGACGCGGACGGCGACGCGCTGGCGGCTCTGCAGCGGCGGCGCGGGCCAGGGCTGCAGGAGCTGCTCCGTGGTCTCGGTGCGGCCGTAGCTTGTCAGGCTGGCCTGATCGGGGCCGAGCTGGAGTTCGTAGGCGGTCTGAACCCAGCCGGTCCGGTCGGTGGCGACCTGCCAGGAAAGCCTCGGCCGGTCCTCGCCGATGCCGAAGGGCTCCTCATGGTGTTCAAAGCGGGGCGCGGAGGGAACGGCGGCTCCCGCGCGGGCGTGGTCCTGGAACGGGGAACGCAGGGTGTTGGGAGTCAACGTCGGCTCGATTCGTCACGAAGGGGAAGACTTGGGCTCCCCCCAGCGTCCCGGGAACGGCACTGGGCCCGCTAGCGATGTTTCATTGACTGGAAACCGGGTAGGAGAGCCGGCGGGTTCGGCCGCCCTCCTGCTCCCGAGGCTGACCGGGCACGACGAAGTGCCTGGTCAGTGAAGAAGCCTTAGTCCACGCAGAGGCAGAAGGGGTGGCCTGCCGGGTCGAGGAAGACCCGGAAGGTGGTGCCGGGCTGGAAGTCCGCTTTGGTAGCCCCCAGCTCGACGGCGACCTTCTCGCCCTCGTCCAGGTCCTGCACCATCAAGTCCAGATGCATCTGCTGTGGCACCTCCTGGCCCGGCCACTCCGGCGCCCGGTAGCCGTCCACCTGCTGGAACGAAATGCAGTTACTGCCGTCCTCAGGACGGATCTCGGCCCAGTCGCCGTCGTCCTTCACGTTCCAGCCGAGCAGGGCACCGTAGAAGCCCGCGAGGGCGCCAGCGTCGGGGCAATCAATGACGAGACCTGGGAACCGTGCGATAGCCATGCGGGAATGCTACCGCCGAAAATTGGGCCTGTCTCTAAAGCCCTCGGGCGAAATAGTCCACCGCTGAGCCGAGGATCCGCTCCAGCTGGTCCTCCGCGCCGAAAAAGCAATGATCGCCGCCCCGGATGGGGATGAGTTCGTGGCGGACGTTCGCTTCAGCGAGCGCGGCGGCCAGCAGTTCGCTCTGGGAGAGCGGAACCAGGCCGTCGCTGTCGCCGTGGACCAGCAAGAACGGCGGTGCGTCGGCGGTCACGCAGTCCAGCGGGCTCGCGGCGGCCAGTAGGGCAGGATCGGCGGTGCCGCCCACCAGCATGGGGCCGGGCTCGAGGGTCATGCCGTCTGGCACCGCCGCGCTCAACGGTCCGGCCATCATTCCCGGGGGGATGTTCATGGCGGGCATGTCCGGCAGCGAGGACACCCCGTAGAAGTCGACGACGGCGCTTACTGCGCTGGAATGCCCCTGGACTCCGAGGCCACCTTCGAGGTCCTCCCTGGCGCCGGTAAGTCCCAGTAGGGCGGCCAGGTGCCCGCCGGCCGATTCGCCCCACGCGCCGATCCGTCCGGCGTCGATCCCCAGCATGTCTGCGTGTTCGCGGAGGTACCGGACGGCGGCCTTGAGATCGTGCAGCTGGGCCGGGAACGGCGCTTCGAGGGCATGGCGGTAGTCCACCGTGGCGCAGGCGATGCCGGCCTCGTTCAGCAGCCGGAAAACTGAGTCCGGGGCGAAGGTGGGCGGCAGCTCGCGGCGGTCCCCCAGCTGGAAGGCGCCGCCGTGGATCCACACAACCAGCGGCACCGGCGTCCCGGCATTGTTGCGGGGCAGCCAGATGTCCATGGCGAGCCGGCGGAATCCGATGGCGATTGCATAGCCGACTTCACGGTGGACGGCAGAGTTTTCCGACACGACGTCGGCCGTGCCCGGGGGCAGGAACGCCGGGAAGGCCGGGGCCGGCAGCCCGGCCGTTGCCGCCTGCCCTGTTTCGACGGGGGCGGTCTCTGTGGCTGTGGCGGCGTCCGGGGTCATGATGCACTCCTTGCAAGTCGGGGCTGGTGGTCATCGCCGCCGGCTGGGGCGGTGAAGGTATGGGTTCCGGGCCCGACGACGGCGTTCGGCCGGCCGGTGAGGCGGACTTCCGCTGTGGTGCCGGGCGGGACGGTCACAATGAGGGTGATCTCGCCGTCGTCGATTGCCCAGCCGACGCCGATGGGGCCCTGCGGGCCGCGGTGCGTCGTGGCCGCGGAGGTGATCCCGGCGCCCGGACGGGGCTCGATGATGATCCGTTCGTACGCCGCGCTCCCGGGTGCCTGGCGCAGGCCGGCGGTGTAGCGGTGCAGGAACGAGATAACGGCGCCCTTGCTGTAGTGATTCAGCGACTGGCGCGCTGTTCCGTCCGCACCTAGTCCGTCCCAGGCTTCCCACATGGTGGTGGCACCGCGGTCCACCATCACCAGCCAGGAGGGCTCGGAGTCCTGCATGAGCAGTTCATAGGCGAGGTCCGGCTGTCCGTTCTCGGCCAGCACCGGCAACAGGTACGGGGTGGCCAGGAAACCGGTGCCCAGGTGCGTGCCCGCGTCGCGGACGAGCGTGACCAGCTGCTTGACCACCGCCTGCCGGCCGCTGTCCGGAACCAGGTCAAAGGCCAGCGCGCGCACGCAATTGGCCTGCGTGCCGCCGTCCCCTCTTCCTTTTCCCGCTGTTCCGTCGGCCCCTGTCCCGTTCCCCACTGTCCCGTTCCCCACTGTCCCGTTTCCCACTGTTCCGTCGGCCCGCAGGTATTCCCGCTGCCAGGCGCGGCGGACGTTTTCGGAGAGTTCCCCAAGTTCCCGGGCTTTGTCCCCCTTGCCCAGAACGGCGGCAATCCTGGCCATGATGGCGGAGGAGTTCCGGTAGTAGGCGGTGGCCACGATGCCGTTGTCGGCGGACCGGGAGGCGAAGAGGTCCGGCGCCGGGCCATCCGGTTCCATCCATTCCCCGAAATGGAAGCCCGTGTCCCACAGATACTGCTCGTGCGGCTCCGGCGTGGCGTGCGCCGCCGCCCTGGCCCGGTGCCGGTAGCCCTCAGCGGTGCTGCGGACGAAGCCAAGCCAGCGTTCCATTGCCTCCCAGTTCTGTTCCAGGATGCCGATGTCACCGGTGGCGAGATGGATCTCCCAGGGCACCATGACCACCGCATCCCCCCACCCCGAGGACCCGTTGGTGAAGGCCGTGAATTCGGCACTGGTTACCTCCGGTCCCGGCGAGGGAGAGATGTTAGCCACCACGCCGGTGTCCCACTGGTCCGCGCGGACGTCCCTGAGCCACTTCGCCGTAAATCCTGCCACGTCGAAGAGGTAGGCGGCCGTGGGCACAAACAGCTGCCAGTCGCCGGTCCAGCCGGCCTTTTCCCGCTGCGGGCAGTCGGTGGGAACTTCACAGGCGTTGCCGCGGAAGCTCCACTCCACGATGTCGTGCAGCTTGTTGAGTCGATCGTCGCTGCAGTTGAAGGTGCCCAGGCGTTCCAGCTCGGTCTGGACCATGCAGCCCACGATGTCCGCCGGTTCCAGGTCTGCGTCCAGGCCCTGCACCGAAATGTACTGGAAGCCATGGGTGGTGTGGCGCGGCTCGAACACCTCGCCCGGGGCTCCCGAGGCCACCACGGAATCCACCTGTCCGGCGCCGAGGAACTGCCCCGGATTGCGGAAATCATGGGGGCGGAGGTGGTCCTGGGTGACGTCGCCGTGAGCGCCGAGGGCTTCGCCGTAGACCAGCGTGACAGTCTTGCCCGGGGCGCCAAGCCGGCTCAGGCGGATCCAGCCGTTGATGTTCTGGCCCAGGTCCACGATCTGGTTGCCGTTGCTGAGGCGGGTGATGGAAACCGGGCTGAGCTCTTCCACGATGCGCGTGGGCGGTGCCACCGGGCCGGTGAGGGCGGCGAAGCTGCCGTCGCGGAGGACCGCGTGCCCGGACCTCTGTTGGTTGCGGCGGAAATCCACCCGCTGGCCGGCCATAAGATCGGCGCTAACGATCTCCGTCGCGGAAACGCGCCACGAGCCGTCGGAGCCGATGACCGTCCGTTGTCCGCCGGATTCCAGTTCCAGCTGAGCCAGGAAGGCCGTCTGCGTTCCGTACATGTCGGCGTCGCGCGTGTACCCGAACGTGCCGCGGTACCAGCCGTCGGTGAGGACGGCCCGGACGGTGTTGGCGCCGGGCCGGAGCAGGCCGGCGATATCAAAGGCCTGCACCTGGAGCGTGCTGTGGTAACTCGTCGAGCCCGGTGTGAGCTGCTGGTCCCCCACCCGCACGCCGTTGATGAACAACTCATAGATGCCGTGGGCTGTGGCATAGGCGCGGGCAAAACCCGGTGCGGCGTCCAACGTAAAGGTCTTGGACAGCCCATAGCCGGGGCGCTCCCCTGGTTCCGGAACCGCCGGTTCGTCGGGGCCGATCCACCGCGCGGTCCAATCTGTGGGATGCAGCAGGCCCAGTTCCACGGCCATCGGCTCGGACCAGGCTGAGAGAAGTTCGGTACCGTCAGAGGCCACGTTCCAGGTCCGGACCGTCCAGTCGAAGCGGTCCCGTGAACCAAGGTTCGGCCCCACGTAGGGCACGAAGCCGTGGGTGCCGCCGTCCACGCGCCCGGTGTCCCAGCCGTTGCTCGTGGTCAGCTGGTAGGCGGTCTGCCGGAACGTGCCGCGGGGCGGGGTCCAGCTCAATTTGGGCAGCGTGTTGGTGATTCCGAAGGCTTCGCTGAGGTGATCGGTCCGAAGGTGCGTGGGCTGGTTCATGCGGGGAAAGCTCCCTGAAGTTGGGCTCAACTGGCTGAGGCGGTACTGACGCCCCGCTGCGCGGGGTCAGGCGTAGTGGCACGCGACGTCGGCGGCTCCCACCCGGCGGAGGGCCGGACGCTCGGCGGTGCACAGATCTGTGGCGAGCGGGCACCGCTGGCTGAAGGGACAGCCCCCCGGCGACGCCGCCACTGCAGCGGCCGTGCGGACGCCGAGGGATTCGCGCAGCATCCTCCGCTCGGCCTGTTCCGCGGGCCTCGGCACGGGCGAGGCAGCCACGAGGGCCTGGGTGAACGGATGCCTGGGCGACTCCGTGACGGCTGGCGCGGGCCCGCTTTCCATCACCTGGCCGCGGTAGAGCACCACCACGCGCTGCGCCAGGAACTGGACCACCGAGATGTCGTGGGCGATAAACAGGTAGCTCAGGCCGAGCTCGTCGCGGAGGTCAGCCAGGAGGTTGAGCACCTGGGCCTGGGTGGAGAGATCCAGGGCGCTGACGGCCTCATCACACACCACGAGCTTCGGTTCGCAGATCAAGGCTCGGGCAACGACGATCCGCTGGCGCTGGCCGCCGGAGAACTGGCTGGGGTAGCGGTCCACGGCCTCGCGGGGCAGCCCCACGCGTTCGAGCATGGCTTCGGCTTTCTCGCGCGCCACTGCGGCGTCAACTCCGCGGATCCGCAGCGGTTCCGCCAGCGAAGCACCGATGCTCTGGCGCGGGTTCAGCGAGGAGTTGGGGTCCTGGAAGACCGCCCGAAGTTCACCGCCGAGGGCGCGGCGCTCTGCCGCACCGGCGTGGGTGATGTCCTTGCCCTGGTAGCTGATGGTGCCGCCGGCGCTCGTCTGGAGGCCAAGGATCGCCTTGCCGATGGTGGATTTTCCGGAGCCGGATTCCCCTACCAGGCCTACCGTCTCGCCGGGACGGATGGTGAAGCTGACGCCGTCCACTGCTGCCGGGGCCGCTGCCGCTTTCCGGCCGCGGCCGTACCGGACCACCAAGTCCTTGACCTCCAGCATGGGCTGCTCCGGCGCAACTGGCGCCGTGTCCTGCCGTTCTGCCGTCTCGATGCTCATGCCAGGTCCTTTTCGACGATTTTCAGTACTCGGTGGGTGGGCACTTCGGTGGCAAGCCATTCCAGACCCTCCACCGCCAGTTCGTCCGCCTTGACGCAGCGGACCAGTCCGTCCTCGGAGCCGGAAGACAGCAGCGGCACCGGTGCCGCGCACGCGGAGCCGGCGAACTGGCAGCGCGCCATGAAGCGGCAGCCGGTGGGCCAGTCCTTTGGCTGCGGAACCTGTCCCCTGATGGTGGCCAGGCGTTCGGGCATGTCCGCGGCGGTGTTGGCGTGCGGGTCGGCGGCCAGAAGCGCCAGGGTGTAAGGGTGGCGGGGGTTGTCGAGAATATTGGCGGTCCGGCCGCTTTCCACCACCTGGCCTGCGTACATCACGGCGACGTTGTCGCAGATGTCCGCCACCACGCCGAGGTCGTGCGTCACCATCACCACGGACATCCCGGTGTCCTTCACCAGGGAACGCAGCAGCGAGAGGATTTCGGCCTGCACGGTGACGTCCAGCGCTGTGGTGGGTTCATCAGCCACCAGCAGCCGGGGCCGGCCGGACAGTGCCAGGGCGATGGCGACGCGCTGGGCCATGCCGCCGCTGATCTGGTGCGGGTAGGTCTTGAGGATGCGTTTGGCGTCCACGATGCCCACCTTTTCGAGCAGGCTTACGGCTTCGGCACGGGCCTCGGCTTTGCGCACGTTCCGCAGCCGGCGGATGGCCGCGGTGAGCTGGTAACCCACGGTGAACATGGGGTCCAGGGCCCGCATGGGTTCCTGCGAGATCAGGGCGATGTCCCGGCCGCGGATGCCTTCCATCTCTCGTTCCGTGGCGGCGGCCAGGTTCTTGCCGTTCCACAGGATCTGGCCGCCGGTGGCGGACACCCCGGCGGGCAGCAGTCCCAGCAGCGACAGCGCGGTCATGGTCTTGCCGCAGCCGGATTCCCCCACCAGGCCCAGCACGGTTCCCTGCTCGACGCCGAACGAGACGCCCGTGACCAGCGGAGTCCCGCCGTCGACCCCTACAGTGAGTCCGCGGACGCTCAGGTGGCCGTTGACCGGGATGGCTCCCGTGACGGCCACCGAAGCAGCGGAGCCGGCCGCTTCGGCGCTTCCCGCGGCACCAGCACGCGCACGCTGGCGGCGCCTTGCTGCCGACGGCAGGTGCGAGACGCCAGCGTTCGGCGCCTTCCCCAGGGCGTTGCCGATCGCGTTGGCGGCCAGGACGGTCAGGGCAAGGACCGCGCCGGTGGGAACCATCAGCCATGGGGCATCGTAGACGTGCTGGGAGGCGCCCTGGATCATGCCGCCCCAGCTGGGTTGCGGGATGGGCGGGCCGAAGCCGATGAACGCCAGGCCGGCCTGGATCAGCATGCCGACGGCGAAGATGAGGGCGGACTGGACCACCACGGTGTTGGTCAGTCCGGGCAAGACGTGGCGGAGGCTGATCCCCAGGGTGCTGACGCCGTCCACCCTGGCGGCGTCCACGTACAGCTGAGACTGGAGCGACTTGGCCTGGCCCAGCATGACCCGGTAGATGCCGGCGGAGATGAGGACGCCCAGGATGGCCATGATCAGCGGGATGTCGGTTCCCACGGCACCGATGACCGCCAGGATGATGACGGTGCCCGGCAGCGACATCATGATCTCGGTGACGCGGCTGATCGCTCCTTCCGTCCGGTCTCCGCCGGCGGCCACCATCGCCAGGGCGGTTCCAAGCCCGACGCCGACAATTACTGTGATCAGGGAGGTTCCCAGCGTGCCTGCGGCGGCAGCGAAAATGCGGCTAAGAAGGTCCCGGCCGAGCTCGTCGGTGCCGAGCCAGTGCGCGGCGGTGGGACCGGACAGGACGGCGGTGAAGTCCTGGTCCTCCGTTTTATAGGGCAGCCACCACAGGGCAGTCAGCGAGGCTACCACCAGGGCTGCCAGCCATAGGACGCCGGCCACACCCCCGGGCGAGGCGAAGAGCCGGCTTGCGGAAACTTTGCTAAAGGCGGTCCGCTGACCGGCGTTGGACCGAATAGCTGCGGCAGCCGTGGCTGGCGCACTGTCGGCAGGGGCGGGGGCGACGTTGGGGATCATGAGGCACGCAACTTCGGATCGAGAAACTTGGTGGCGAGTTCCAGCACGAGGTTCACGGCCACCACCACGACGGTGGCGATGACCACCACGCCCTGGACGGCGGGGGCGTCGTGGGTGCTGACGGAGGTCTGGACGGCCTGGCCCAGACCCGGCATGGCGAAGAGCTGCTCCGCGATGACCGAGCCGCCGAACAGGCCGATGAACTGCAGCGCGATGCCAGCCACAATGGGGAGGCTGGCGTAGCGCAGGGCGTGGATGTAAAGGATCTTCCAGGTGGGGGTGGCCGTGGCACGCAGCGTCCGGATGTGCTCCTGCTGCAGCGCATCAAGCATCGAGGCCCTGGTCTGGCGCGCGATGAAGGCCGCGCCGCCGACGGCAAGCGTGATGACCGGCAGGGCCAGGGACATGCCCCAGTCCCGCGGTGAGACCTCGAACGGCACGTACCCGGTGGCGGGAAAGACCGAGGACTGAACGGCGAACAGGTACACGAAGATGATGCCGATCCAGAAGGCAGGCAGGGCCACGGCCAGGCCGCAGATCCCGCCCACGATCCGGTCCACAATGCCGCCGCGGACCGCAGCGCTCACGCCCAGGCCGATGCCGACGACCGCGCTCAGCACGGTGGCGCCGGCCGCCAGTGATGCCGTCACCGGAAGCCTGTTGCCCAGGTCAGCGCTAACCGACCGGCCATCGATCAGCGACGAACCGAGGTTGCCCTGTACGGCGTCGCCGAGCCAGCGGAAGAACTGGGTGAGAAGCGGATCGTTCCAGCCAAGCCGTGCGTTGACCTCGTCAATGGCCTCCTGCGACGCGCCGGCGCCCAGCGACACCGCGCCGGGGCTGCCGGGCATCGCGTGAACCAGCAGGAATGCCAGGACGGCAACCACCAGCACGGTGGCCAGCGCCATCAGCAGGCGCTTGGTGATGAATAGTGCCATGGTGACCTCCATCGGTCAGGACCTGCCGGGCGGCCCTTGCGAAGTTCACAAGGGCCGCCCGGCAGGGTCAGTGATCAGCTAGCCGGTGCGTAGGACGAGAGAAGCGGGTATGCGTTCGAACCTGCGAACTCCACCTGCTGAACCTTCTTGGTGTTGTAGCCTTGGTTGGTGAGTGACTCGTAGAGCGGGATCATCCAGCCGGATTCCACCAGGCGTGTGTTGAGCTTGGTGAGGGCGGTCTTCTTGGCGGCGTCGTCCTTCGCGGCTGCGGCCTCGCCCGTAGCGGCCGTCAGTTGCTCATCGGAGGCTTTTTGCACATTGGTGAACCCGTTCAGAACCACGCCGTACATCAGGCCCACAGGGTTGTCCCAGCCGAGCGCGGCGTAGCCAAGGGGTGTGGTTGCGACGGCCGCGAAGGCTTCATCGGTGGAGGAAGCCATCTTGACGTTCATTTTGATTCCGACGGCGGCCAGATCCTTCTGGACGGCCTGCAGGTCCGTCTGGGTTTCAGCACTGGCAACAATGGTGAACTCGAAGCCGCTACCGTAGCCGGCGTCAGCCAGCAGGCTCTTGGCTTTCGCCGGGTTGTAGGCAAACTTGGTGTTCAGCGCGTCGGTGAAGCCCGCGGAATCCTTGGGAAGTGCATTCCAGGCCGCGATGTCACCCTTGTGCAGTGCGTCCACCAGTGACTGGCGGTTGATGGCGTACTGGAACGCTTGCCGGACTTTCTCGCTGGCAAAGGCGGGAGCGGTCTTCCCGGTCTTGTCGAAGGAAACCATGGTGTGCAGGGTTCCACCGATCTGGGAAACGCCGAGGCCCTTGGACTTTGCGAAGTCCACCGTGGAGGACGTGAGCATGGCGACGTCGGCCTGGCCGGAGACGAGAGCGTTGGCGCGCGCCTGCGGATCCTGGATGACGCTGAAGGTGATCTTCTTGAAGGCGTAGCCTGCGGCGTCGGCGTTCTTGTCGTTCTTCACCATGACGTATTTGTTGCCCTTAACCGTGGAGGCATCGAGCGTGTAGGGACCGGAGCCGTCCGGGGTTTTGGCGAGGCTGGCCGTATCGGCAACACCGCTCTTACCGACAACCATGCCCATGGTGGAGGCGAGGTTCTTTTCGAACCCTGGCTGCGGTTTGGCGAACTTGATGGCCACCTGCGTGGGACTGACAACACTCACCGAAGTGATTTCTTGGGCTCCGCCCTTGGCGATTGCGGAGTACGCACTGAGTGCGGGGTCGCTGCGGCGGTCCAGGTTTGCCTTCACTAGTGCCGCATCCAAGGTGGCGCCGTCCGTGAAGGTGACGCCTTCCTTGAGGGTCAGGGTCAGCACCGTGTTGTCCACGCTGTAGCTGAACTCCTTGGCCAGGCCCGGTCCAACGGAGCCGTCCGGCTGCAGGGTCATGAGGTTTTCGTAGAGCCCTTCAAAAAACTGCCGTTGCGCGTCGGCGACACGCAGTGGATCGAAACCGAAGGAAGCGCTGTCGCTGTCGATTGCGATGGTCAAGGTGTCCTTATTGACGGCGGATGCCGCCTGGGTCCCGCCGCCGCAGGCGGTCAGTGGGCTGAGCAGAAGCGCCCCGGCCAGAACGGCCGCGCTCCGTCGTGCGGTGGAGTTCAGAAGTTTCATGTAGTGCGCCTTCGCATTCTTTCTAAGCTAACGGGGTCAACATCCGGAGGAGCCTGGCGGCCTGTATGCCGATCGTCCGTGACCGGCTTCCGGGCCGTTGCGCCGGTGCCCCTCGCCTCGATGGGTCTCGGTGACCGGCTCACTCAAGGATCACGGCGGCGCCTCAAACGGAAACACGAGAATGTCATTGATTGGAAAGGTATTGTGGCGGGGGTCACTCCGCACGGGGCCGGCCAGACGCGCAATGTCCGCGTGGTCTAGGGACGAGCCTTTCAACCAATGAAAACGACCGTCCCTCCCCTGCCATTGAACGCGGAGGATGGACAGTCAGCCCACGCACAGTCGCTTGGCGCTCAGATCGAAAGGAACCAGATGACCGACTCTTTTGCCTTCCCGCACGATTTCCTGTGGGGCGTCGCCACGGCAGCCCACCAGGTCGAGGGAAACAACGTCAACAGTGACTGCTGGTTCCTGGAGAGGCTCCCCGGAACGATCTTCGCCGAACCGTCCGGGGACGCCGTCGACCACTACCACCGATACCGCGAGGACATTGCCCTGATCGCTGGCCTGGGTTTCACCAGCTACCGCTTCTCGTTGGAGTGGGCCCGCATCGAGCCCGAGGAAGGCTACTTCTCGGTGGCGGAACTGAACCATTACCGCCGTGTGCTGGAGACCTGCCATGAGCACGGGCTCACCCCGGTGGTCACCTTCCATCACTTCACTTCGCCCAGATGGCTCCTGGCGGCCGGCGGCTGGGAGGACCCGCAGACCCCCGAACGGTTCGCCCGCTACTGTGACCGGGCTATGAGACACCTCGGCGACCTCATCGGCGTCGCCTGCACCCTCAACGAGCCCAACCTCCCGTGGCTGCTCAAGGAGCTTGGCCTGGGCGGCGAGGCCCCCGAACGCAGGGCAGAGGTGCCGCTGTGGGCGGCCGCAGCAGACCGGCTCGGGATCGACGCAAGCCGGGTGGCACCCTTCCAGTTCACGGTCTCGGAGGCCGGCTTCGACGTCAAGCTCGCTGCACATCAGCAGGGCCGGGCCGCCATCAAAGCGATCCGGCCGGAGCTCCCGGTCGGGTGGACCCTGGCCAACACCGACATCCAGGCAGCCGAAGGCGGCCAGGACCGGGCGGACAGGATCCGTCACGAGGTCAACGAACGTTTCCTCGTGGCGTCCCGCGACGACGACTTCGTGGGGATCCAGACCTACGGCCGGACGGTGTTCGGTCCGGACGGACTGGCGCCGGTCCCCGAGGGAGCCGCGACGAACCAGATGGGCGAGGAAATTTACCCCGAGGCTCTCGAAGCGACCATCCGGGAGGCAGCCGCCATCGCCGGCATCCCTGTCATCGTCACAGAGAACGGCCTGTCCACCGACGACGACGCCCAGCGGCTGGCCTACCTCCGCACGGCGGTAGCCGGCGTGGAGTCTTGCCTGGCCGACGGCATCGACGTCCGCGGCTACATCGCCTGGACAGCCTTCGACAACTTCGAGTGGATCTTTGGCTACGGGCCGAAGTTCGGCCTCATCGCCGTGGACCGGACCACGCAGGAACGGACCCCGAAGGAGAGCGCCAAGTTCCTCGGCAGCCTGGCCGGGGGAAGGGTGACTGAGTCCGTGTGAACCGGTGCCGGCGCAGATGAAGCCCCACCGCAACAGTGCCGCGGCTATGAAACATCAGCTAGGAGTTTCATTGGACGAAACACTACTGTGGTGGGGGTCACTGGCGGCGAATGAGGAACGGTTTGAGATGACAGCAGTCCCGGAACGGGAGCCCGACAGCGCCGGGCCCGCAACCCCCGCACCTGCGCGCGGCAAGCGGCCGAAGCAGGGCGAACCCGTCATCGACCGTGCGTTGAGCCTTCTGGCAGTGTTCACGGACCGGCGTCGCGCTCTGACGCTTTCCGAAATGGCCAGGTACGCGGACATTCCGGCGCCGACGGCGCTCCGGCTGATTGCCCGGCTGGTGGCCTGGGGTGCGCTGGAAAGGCTCGACGACGGGCGCTACGTCGTGGGGGTACGGCTGTGGGAAGTCGCATCGCTGTCGCCCCGCGGCCATGGCGTGCGGGAAATCGCGCTGCCCTATCTCGAGGATCTTTTCGAAGTAACCCGCCATCACGTCCTCCTCGCGGTGCGCGACAAGGAAGAGGCCGTGCTGATCGAACGGTTGTCGTCCAAGCAGGCTACCGAGGTGGCCTACCGGGTGGGCGGTCGGGCCCCTCTTCGGTCCACAGCTGTCGGCCTGGTGCTGCTGGCCGGCGCGGACACGGCCTTCCAGGAAGCCGTCATCAAGCAACCCGCTGATGAGGAGGCCGGCGTGGACGCCATGCCGGAGGGGCAGCTCCGACGCACGCTGTCCGACGTGCGCCGCACGGGCGTCGCCATGATCAGAAGGTCGGCGCCCTCCCGCACCGTGTCCGTGGCCTCGCCCATTTTCGATGCCCAGGGGGCCGTTGTCGCAGCGCTTTCCATAGTGGTACCCGACGGCGCGACTCCCCCGAACGTCCTGGCGCCGGCAGTCCAGGCAACGGCCAGGGCGGTGTCCCGAAATCTCGGGTTCAACGCCGAGGCCAGCGCCGGAGTGCGGCACCAGGCACCGGCGTAAGGCATCAGCCCCTTGACAGGCCCGGCGGTGGAGTCTACGACTGGCCTTGTCAGTCCCACCCCAGCCTAGGAGTAGCCATGGATACCACGCCCTACGGAATCGTGCACTTTTTCCGGGGAGGCACCAAGGAGCAGTACGAGGCGTCGCTGGCGGCGGTCCATCCAGGCGAGGGGCTCCTGCCGGAGGGTCAAATCTTCCACGCCGCCGGGCCGTCAGAAGGCGGTTGGACCATCTTGGCGGTCCATGACTCGAAGGAGAGCTGGGAGAAGTTCCGGGACACGATCCTGATGCCCCGGATGCAACAGGGAATCGAGGGCGGCTTCACGGCTCAGCCCGAAGAGACGGTCATCGGCCTCTACAAGGTCCTGCCCTAAAACCGTAATTCACTCGGCCCAATTCGCGCCGGCTCATTCACACAGTGGACCCGCCCTCGTACCAGTCCAAGACACGCAGCGCCCGAAGAGTGTTCCACCGGCTGGGCTGGCCATCGCCATCCTCAAGCGGGAAATGGACTTTCCCGGGGTGCGTGTTTTCGAGCAGCCAGGTCCCGTCGGGTTGCCGCTTGGTCCGCAGCAGCTCCATGGCTTCGGCCACGCGCGGGTCCGGCGGTTCTCCTGCCGAACGGAAGTACTCCAGGGCGCGGAGCACGTCGTAGTGCCAGCGGGCCGGAAAGGAGAACTTGAGCCAGGCCTGGTCGATGACCTCGCCTGTGCTCTTGCGTCGGAACAGCCCTCGCTCCAGCAGATACTCCTCCCCTCGCCGCCGCGCGTCCGCGGACTGCTCTGAGCCCCCGGTAGCCCGTTCATGGGCCAGCAGGCCCTCGAGCACGTTGATCGTTGTGGCGGCCGAAGACACTACGGCGCCGGACTCCGCCCAGCAATTCCAGCCGCCGTCGTCCAGTTGCTCGCTGATAAGCCGGGAGGCGACTCCGTCAACGTCCTGATCAAAGTAGGCGCCGAGCGCCACCGTCATGCCGTTGATGCACGGCTCCACCTCGCCGCCGAAATACGGCTGACCGCCTTCCTCCCAGCGGCAGTTGTCCCGGACCAAATCCACTGTCCGGCGCATCGGTTCACTGCGCGGATCGATCCCGAAGTCACGCAGCAGGAGCAGGCTGTACGTCGTAGCAGTCCACGGCTGGGGCCCGCGGTCCCAGCCTTCGTCACCGCCGGAGTCATCCCCGCTGTCGCTTGCGGGACGTTCGACGTCGGCGATGGCGACGTCGGCGGGGAAGTACGCGCCGTGCGCCCATTGGCCGTCGTCGTCCCTCAATGCGAGCAAGCGGGCACCCCACCCCTCGGTTGCGACCCGTGCGCGCTCGGCGGCAACCGCCTCCGGCGGGGCGCCGGCTAGATCACGCAGCACCTGCCACCGCAGGGACGGATCCGAATTCAGCAGCCAGTCCAGGACAGTCATGGGCCGATGATAGCGCTCCCGGCCTGCGCTGGCATTTAGTGGTCACCGCTGCCGAAAGTCCGCAGGCTGACAGCCGGAGACTCAGGACAGTATCGGACGGACCACCAAGACCGGGCACGGCGAGTGGCCGGCCACCTGGGCAGAGACCGATCCGATGTGCAGGCCCGCGAAACCGCCGTGGCCTCGGGAGCCGACCACCACCAGATGGGCTTCCCGAGCGGCGTCCAGAATTGCCGATGCCGCTGAGTCGCTGTGGACGGTCCGCGTCACCACGTTCACGCCCTCCGCAACCTTCGCCGCTTCAGCGCAAAGGGCCTCCGCTTGCTGCTCCGGAGACGCTTCCGCCACGACTTCCCCTGCGGCGGTTTCCAGCAGCGCGGGGTACCACGCCATGGGCGCCTTGCTCCAAACAGTGACTATCCGCAGCTCGGCGTCGCGGTACCGGGCCTCGTCGACGGCCCAGTCGAGGGCGCCGCGCGACTGCTTGGAGCCGTCAAACCCGACCACAATCACAAAAGGATCCGAATTTGTCATGATTCCAGACTTTCACCACGGCCATGGGGTGCCTAGAGGCCTCCGGCCCTCAGCGGACTACCTTGCTCTTGATCTGTTCTCATCACTGGAGAATCTTTCCTAAGGGGACCGTCCGCCGGGAGCCGGAAATCACTGACGGCTACCACCAGTGTCGATCCCTGACCCACCCTTGGCCTCACCCGGTTCGGGTGAACTTCCTGGCCCCGGACGCGTCCGTCCGTGGGGTTAGACGATGCCGCGTTTGGCTGCCGTTTTGAGGGCATCGCGCCGGCTCCCGGCCCCGAGTTTCCGGTAGATGGACCGTTCGTGCGTCTTGACCGTGTTGACCGAAATGTACAGCGCCTCCGCGATTTCAGCCGCGGTCATGATGGAACGCATGTAGGCCAGGACTTCGCGTTCACGCTCCGTCAGGCTCCAGTAGGACTGTGTCCGAAGCCGCGCGTCGCCCTGGCTGTCACGTGCCATGAGGGCTGCGATGAAGGATTCGTGGGCGGTGCCCCAGACAGCGTGCTGCGCGAGTAATTCTGCGAGTTCCTCCCTCCGCTCCGCAAAGGGGCGCAGGACGGACCCTGGCTCGGCCCGGTGGACCGCATGTTCAATCCGTTCATGCGCCGCGGCGGTGTCTCCGGTTCCGTGCGCCACAAGCGCCTCAGTCAGGCTCGCGCAGGTGTCGACATACGGGTTGCCGCGACGATGAGCCAGTGACTCCGTGCAGCGTTGGGCAGCGGTGATCTCCCCTCCGCGACGCAGCAGCTCCGCCAGCAGCGTATCCACCAGTGCCCCGTGCCCGCCGGCGCCCAGGGGTTGCGCGACCGCCAACGCACCGTCCAAGTCGCCCTGGGCTTCAGCGACCTTCGCCACGGCAATCGTGTGCAAGGCATTCCATGACACGCTGTACAGCCCACGTGCGTGGAAGGACTCCAGCACCGAGCTGGATTCGGCAAGCCGCTCTGGATCGCCAGTGGCACAGTCAGTCAGAACCCGATAAATGACACTCAGCGGCCCGGACGGGAAGAGGTCACTGCCCAATTTCTGGGCCTTCGCCAGGTAGGTTTGCGCAGCTGCCAGGTTGTCATTCCAGTAGCACGCCATTCCGCGTGCCAGCCAGGCCGGAGCCATCCGCTCCTGCGAACTCCAGCCGAGCGTGTCTCCCCGTTCCACCGCCCGCGTGGCATGCTCTGAAGCGTGCACCAGATCACCGGCTCCGGCAAAAGCCAACGCCAGATCGGCCTGGGCGCAGATTTCAATCGATTCCAACTCCTCCGGGTCGCCGGTCCCGCCGGCCGCCTGGAGCAGGGCAGCGGCCAGTTCGCCGGTGCGGTGCAGCCGAAACTCCGCCTGGGCGAGTAAGAAGAGTCCTGACGAACTGGCGGCGGAGTGGCCGTCTGCCGAAACGTCCCTGCCCGGCCGGCCGGCCTCAGCCGGGGCGGGGTGGTGATCCGTCCGGCCGATGCCAGGCGTCCGTTCGAAGTGGGCCCGGCAACCCTCAAGCCTCCGGCGGCGAAGCGCGTCCAGGACAAAGGTCCGCGATAGCGCCCGATCGGTGAGCTCGGATGCCGCGGTGCCGTCGCCGGCAAGTTCACGGCAGACGGATCTGATCATCAATATCTCGGGGTCCTCATTCCACGGCGTGGGGAGGTCCCGGCACAGCCTTTCGAGACTCTGGGCGTCATTGCCGAGAACGAAGTCGAGCCAGTGCGCTCCCAGCGACATCACGGCCTGGCGTGGAGCGCGCCCTTGCAGCGCCTGGGTTGCGCACTCGACGACGTCGGCGTCCTGGTAGTACCGCGCCGCCACGCGGTGAAGGCGCTCGGCAAGGACGGGGTCGCGCCGCTCGAGGATTCGCCGGCACTGCGCCGCGAAGAGGGAATGCCAGCGGTACATCGATTCACCGCCGCGGTAATCGTGCTCCTCGATGAACAGGCCGTTGCGTAGGCATTCCTCAAGCAGCACGCCGCCGTGGGGCCGGCCGTAGAGTTCGACGGCGAGTCGGCGGCCAAGCCAGTCGCAGGTAGTGGCTCGCAAGATGAACTCCGCCAGCGACGGTTCGAGCTGGTCGAGGATCTCTTCCGCGACGTAGTCGGCCAGTGGTACGTGCTTAGCCGTGGCGCCCGGCGCCGTCGTGACCGGCGCGTTGCCGGACTGCGCCAGCGAGACGATGCTCGCGTGCACGGCGACCGGCCAGCCGGCAGTCATCGTCCAGAGGGATCCGGCGTCGAAGGCCGCGTCCTGTCCAAGTGACCAGGCAAACTGTGCGACTTCCTCCTGCGTGAAGGCAAGCTCGGGGGCCCGCAGTTCACCAAGGCCCTCGCCGTACCGGAACCGTTCCAGCTGGATGGACGTATGGCCCCGTCCTGAGAGGACCAGCCGCAATGATGGGGGTGCCGACGCGGCGAGCACCCCCACGATTCCGTTCGCCAGCCCCGGCCCGGCCAAATGGACGTCGTCAATTACCAGGACAATCGGCTCCGTTAACTCCTCGAGGGCCCGGAGCAAAAGGTCGTAGGAGGCGGCCCGGTCATGGGCAAGGCCCTGGTCAAGGGCCAGCAGTGCATCGCTGCCCGGCAGGGGCAACGTGCTGGCCGCACGCTGGATTGCCCCGACAACCCCGTGAAACAGCCGGGCCGGTTCGGTATCGAACCGATCGAGGGACAGCCAGGCGCACGGCAGATCGCAGTTGCGGACCCAGTCTCCTAAGAACGTGGACTTGCCGTAGCCAGCCGGCGCCGCGACGAGCGTCAGGCGGTGCGAATCGGCGGACGCGGACAAGGCGTGTTCCAGACGCGGACGCTCCAACGCTCCAAGGCCGCGCAAGGGTGGCCGGATCTTGAACTGAGGACCAGGCAGCCATCCGACATTTGGCATTTCTCCCACGTACCACATGCTAGGCCGACTCAAAAGGGCCCAAACAGGGCGCAAAGACCCCTTGTGCACCTCCGCGTGGTGCGGCCAAATGGCGGCCGGTACTCCCCATCTACGGCGCGGCGTGAATTGCGGGGCCGGGGGTATCATCAGGCATGGCGACGCAGCCCGGAAGCCAGCCGGACCCGATTTTCCTCCATGACCTCGACAAAGCCAGCCGGAGGCAGGTCCTTATTTGGGCGGGAATACGGCTGGCCGCATTTACGGTGCTAATCCTCAGCCTCTACTACGTTATTCCGGTAGGGGGATTCAACGAGGCCAATCCGGCCGCCGCATGGATCCGTCTGGCTGCTATCGTCTTAGTCTTTCTCGCCGCGCTGTCCCTGCAATTGCGGATGATTCTTGCAGCGCACATCCCCCAGCTCCGGGCGGCCGTGACCGTAGTCGAGGCCGTGCTCATGTTTCTGTGTCTTTTCTCGTTGCTTTACATGTCTCTGTCGTTGACAGACCCGGCGTCGTTTAGCCATCCGCTCACCAAAACAGACGCCCTTTACTTCACTACGTCCACCTTTGCCACCGTCGGGTTCGGCGACATTACACCGGTGAGTCAGCTGGCGCGGTCGGTCGTTTCGGTCCAAATGATTGCTGATTTGGGGGCCCTCCTATTAGTCGCCAAGGTGGCCTTTTTCGCGGCGGGCCGGCGTCTGGGCCTGTGAAGTTAGGCCGCCCTCGCTATCACCCGAAACGGATGATGCAGGCCCATTGGAAGCAGCTCGGCGGGAAATGAAGCGGCGGACAACCAGAACTCTAGGCCGGACGGCAATGCCGTGGGCCAGTCGACACTGCGGGTCTCGATCCGCAGCGCCGTCATAGGCGCTGCGGGCCCTTGTCCGCAGGGTTAGATCACCCGGTGTGGGTGGGGTTGCACGAACGACCCGCGTGGACAATGAAAATTGTCATGAGTGCCCAATCGCGGTACATCGGGCCGGGTCGACGAGTTGCTACCTAGGCGGTACCCCATGTCTCTCCAAGAACAGCCCCCGAGCTCCGGCAGCACCGAACAGGAAGAAATACTGCGGCTACGGGCAGAAGTTGCCCGGTTGCAGCGCGAGCGGGACGACGCAAGGCAGGCCACACAGGCCCCACCGAGGCCCTCCGGACCACGCCACCAGGGGCTGGCTCGCCGGATAGTGGCTATCGTGCTGGTGGTTCTGACGGCCGTGCTGGCCTTCGCCGCCGTGCCTGCCATGTATTTGCGCAGTGAAATCCTGGACACCGATCGATACGTGGCAATGGTGGCGCCCCTGGCGTCGGACCCCGCGATCCAGGCCGAGATCGCGGACAAGGTCACCCAACAGATCACCGACTCCGTGGACTTCGAGGCCGTCACCCGGGATGCGCTCAACGAAATCAGTAAGACGGCGCCGCGCGTGGCCGCGGTGATCACCGGGCTCGCACCAGTGATTGCGGAGCAGACCAAGAACCTCATCCATTCCACCGTGTCCAACTTCGTGACCACACCGCAGTTCCAGGATCTTTGGATCCAGGTCAACCGGGTGGCGCACCAAGGCATCGTGAATCTCGCGACCGGTAGCACGGGCGGCGCCGTCAGTATCGATCAAAGCGGTACGGTGACAATCTCAACCAAGGAAATCGTTGCCCGGGTCAAGACCGCCCTCGTCGCCCAGGGGGTCGGCATCGCCGCCAGGATCCCGGACATTGACAGGCAGATCACCCTGTTCCAGTCGCCCGAGCTGGTCCGGGCCACGAACGCCATCAGAACGCTGGATGCGACCGCCCCGATATTGGCGTGGCTGACGGTGATTACCGCCGTAGGCGCAATCGCTGTGGCTCCACGTGGCCGGAAACGGAGCACCACCAGCGGTGTCGGTTTGGCCGTGGCCATAGCCATGGCGTTACTGGCCCTGGCACTTGTCATCGGGCGCGCTGTCCTCCTCAACTCGATTCCGCCGGGTTCTGTCACCCCGGCGGCGGCTCAAAACCTCGTCGAGACATTCCTGGTGCCGCTGCGCACCAGTCTGCGCCTCGTCTTCGTGGTGGGACTCATCATCGCCCTGGCCGCGTTTTTGGGCGGGCACTCGCGTCCGGCGGAGTTTGTCCGGCACGGCCTGGCGAGTGCGGGAGACTACATCACCGGGAAGGTCGGAGCAGGCCAAGCCCAACCGTGGCAACTCTGGTTGGCCCGCTACCGGCGGATATTGGAAGCCGTAGTTGTCGGTATCGCCGTGCTGGTACTGATCTTCTGGCAGGATCCGACGGCGGCCGTCGCCATCTGGACGGCGGTCCTGGCCGTGCTGGCCATTCTCCTGATAGAACTGCTGTGCCGCCCCGCCGTTGCTTCAGGCCCAGGCGTCGAGCCAGCCGTCTCCGAACCCGTCACCGAACCTGTCGCCGTGCCCGCCATGGGGCCCGCCCCACGGCCCACGGCGGGGTCCGCAACAGGGACTCCCCAAGAGCCGGCCAGTGCGGCTGGTTCCCCGGAGGCCGCCCCAGCAAAGCCTGCCAGCGCGGGTGGCCCCCCGGACGAGCCGAATCCCACACTCCGTCTCCCTTGAGGGCACGCATTCCCCCTGAGGGCTCGCGCCTGCTGAGAGGCTGACGCCAGATCAGGAGCGCCCTGCGCTTTCACAGTGTCCTGTTTTTCGGCGGGCCGGCCGGGCAGGATGCGGCCGGCGGCATTACAGCTTAAGGAGCTGTCGGTGAGAACGGGAACAGTTCTTCCCCGCCTCCGTGCACCACGAGGCACGTCGATTCCGGTATTTCCCTCCACGCCCCCCGCAGGTCCCCCAGCGGCTCGGAGACCACCACGCGCGCGTCGGAGGAGAGCTCTTGGAGCATGGAGTTGTCCGGGTACTGGGCGCGAAGCGTGGAGATGTCGGCACTGTGGAACAGCGTCCGCGACATGCCTTCACTCGAGTAGCGGAATGCCCACGTGCTCTCGCCGTCCGTGGTTGCCACAGTCATCTGGATGGGGTATTGGATGCCGTGGCGCTTTCCGACGTCTTCAATCAGTCCAACCGCGGAGGCGACCGCAGCACGCGGGTCCTGCTCCAGGCCGAAGGTGAGCGCGACGTAGAAGAACAGTTCTGAGTCCGTCGCTCCCTCAATTAACGGAAACAGCGACGGCTCGACGGCGAAGGCCAAGTCGCGCTTGACCGTCGGGAAATCCGTGATGAGCCCGTTATGCATCCACAGCCAGCGGCCGTGCCGGAACGGATGGCAGTTTGTCTGTTGGATCGCCGATCCGGTCGTGGCGCGGATGTGTGCGAAAACGCGGCCGGCCGATGCCAGCGCGGATAATTCGCGGAGATTGCGGTCGTGCCAGGCCGGCTCGGTGCTGCGGAACACCCCGGGAGTCGGCTCCGATCCATACCAGCCAACACCGAAGCCATCGCCGTTGGTCGTCTCGACTCCCATACGGGCATGTTTGCTCTGCATGACGAGCGAGTGGACAGGTTTGTACAAAAGATCATCAAGTTTCACGGGCGAACCTGAATACGCGAGCCAACGGCACATGGCGTCCTCCTCCACTTTTGGATAGAAGTCCACCACGCGTTCCGTGCCCGCACATCATCACCCGGGGGTGATTCCGCCAGCTGTGGGAGGGTCCGGGCGCCGCCCGCAGGATCACCCGCGGCGGGTGACGCGCCTGCGTTGTCCGAAGCCAACACTGGTGGTACCTGCCAGTGATTGGGCCGCCAGGCGTCAGCCCATGAGGAGCGCAAGCCTACGGAGAGAGGGGCTTTGCAATGTCGAGACCACAACCAGTCCTGGCGCGGATGATGGCGCTGGGGGCAGCCATCGCGTTACTCGCCGGCTGCAGCACCACAAGCCCAAGCACCAGCCCCGCGACCAGCCAGACTAAGAGCGTCTCTCCGGTTTGCGCTGCCGCGGATGCGTTCTCCGCATCGCTGACGAATTTTAAGGACACGCTCAAGCCGGGTGTCACAGTGGAGCAGACTCAGTCGGCCCGGGATCAGGTCAGGAAAGCCTATGACGATCTCCTTAATGCCGCCGGTGACGCGGCCAAAAAGCGGGTGGATGCCGTCAAGTCTGCCCAACAGAAGTTTGCTGCCGCGGTCAGCGCCGTCCCCGACACCGCGACACTGAGCCAAGCAGTCAACTCCCTGCGGGACGAGGCCGCGAACGTGCAGGCCGCACTCAGCGACCTCTCGAATGACGTGGAGTGCTAGATCGGCCACCCGGAACCTGGACATGTGAACTAATCCCCCCGCGCAGAGCCCCGTCCACAAACAACGTTCGCCAAATGAAAGTAGGGAAGCCAAAAATGAATTTCTTCGAGAATTTTTGGGAAATTTTCTGGTGGCTGTTTATCTTCTATGCGTTCTTCGCCTTCCTTTGGGCGTTGTTCATGGTGATCGGAGACCTCTTTCGTGACCACGAGCTCAGCGGCTGGTGGAAGGTCGTCTGGATCATCTTCCTGGTCTTTGTACCCCTTCTGTCCGTGCTGGCGTACATGATTGCGCGCGGCAAGGGGATGGCGGAGCGGTCAATGGCCCAGGCCCGCAAGAGCCAGGCCGAAACCGATGCGTATATACGCCAAGTAGCCGCAGCGAGCCCGACTGAGGAGATCGCCAAGGCCAAAGTGCTCATGGACGCTGGAACCATCTCTCCGGAGGAGTTCGACCGGATCAAGAGCAAAGTAGTCGTCTGATTCAGATTGGGGAACCCTAATAATCGGGGAGCGTGCCGCAATGGACTCACTACTCAGCACGTCTCCTCGCCTCTAAAGCTCTGGAACCAGGTTGAACCAAGGAGGGCCCAATGGAGCCGGCATCATCGGAATCCGATCCACGTCCGGCCCTCCCCCGCAGCGTAACCATCCTGCTCGCCCTGGCCGGCGCGGCCGTAGTCGCTTTCGGCCTTGGTGCGATGCGAGGAATTGTCACACCGGTGTTCTTCGCGTTCGTGCTCACCTTGTGCGTTCATCCCGTGCGCCGCTGGATGCAAGGACGAGGGATATCCCGGGGCATAGCCACGGGGACCACCATCGCGGCCGTCTTCGGGTTGCTGACCGCCTTCGCCACGGTCCTCATTGCCTCACTGGCACAGTTCTCCGCGCTGCTACCGCAATATGCCCCCCAAGTGCAGCAGCTCGGCGCCACAATTGCCAGTGCGCTGGAGTCTGTGGGCTTTGGCCCTGAACAAGCCCAGGAAGTCCTGAATGGGTTTACTCCGAGCCGTATCATCGGGTTCCTCGGCGGCCTCCTGGGCAACCTTGCGAGCCTGGTGGCCAGCCTGGTGATCATTTTGACAATGCTCATCCTCATGGCACTGGATGGCTCGCGCGTACCGGTGATTCTGACTCATCTGAACTACCACCGACCGGCACTGGTCGCCGCGCTTGACGTCTTCGGAACCGGCGTGCGCCGCTATATGGTCGCCACTACGGTCCTCGGGCTCGCCCAAGGCGTGTTCAACTGGCTGGTCCTGGTCATCCTCCAAGTCCCCGGTGCCCTGCTGTGGGGGTTGCTCTCGTTCATCTGCAGCTTTATCCCCAACATCGGGTACTTCATCGCGATCGTCCCCCCGCTGTTCTTTGGATTCCTCACCGGTGGTTGGCCGACTGTAGTGGCCATCATCGTCATCTATGGCGGGATCAACGGCGTCATCCAGTCCATCATTCAACCGAAGTACGTGGGCAACGCTGTGTCGCTCAGCGAGACTCTGACCTTTGTCTCCGTCCTCTTCTGGGCCGTGGTCCTGGGCCCTGTTGGCGCCATCCTCGCAGTCCCACTGACACTCTTCGTTCGCGCCATCCTGCTCGATTCCGATCCTAGGATCGCGTGGTGGCGGCCATTGACAGGCGACCAGACGGATGTGGCAATGCTGCTCAAACAAGAGGACGAGGCGATCCGGGCCCGCCGCGGCAGACCGCGGCAGGGCCGCCCGGACACCGGCAGTGCGCCGAAGCCATGAAGCGCCGTCAGGGTGCTGCGCGGGGCCGGTGAGAGACGCATGCTGAGCACCATCACCAGCCTGGTGCTCTTCGGCCTCGCCGGTGCGATGAGCACCGTGCCTGTCAGTGTGACGATAGTGATTCTGCTCTCCCCAAATCCGCGCCGCGGCGCCCTGCCCTTCCTGATCGGCAGCTTGGCGGGTTCGATCATGGTGGTGGGCCTGTCGGCGGTCGGGCTGCAATTCCTTCCCGGCCGGCCGCCGCTTTTTCGCAAGGACGAACTGCTGGCCCAGATTGCCATTGTGATCGGAGCAATTCTGATTGCGTACTCCGTGTACCTCTTCGTGAGCAAGGGCCAGCGGGACAACGCCATGCTTGGCAAAATGACGTCGAGGTTCCGCTCCGCCCGGCCGTGGGAATTCGTCGCCCTGGGCCTGGGCTTGAACCTGCGTCCCAAGGCAATCCTGCTGGCCGTCACGGCAGGCGCCGTGATCAGCGTCCAGGAACCGCCGCCGCTGGAAGGGAGCCTGCTGGTCCTCGCCTACGCCGCCGTGGCCCAATCCGCCGTCGTCATTCCCGTCGCAGTGTGGCTACACTCACCGGAGCGCGCCCAAGCACCCTTGACTACTCTCTACAACTGGCTGCAGCGCCACGGGCGCAGGATAGCGGCGATCGTCACGCTGGCGATCGGGCTCTTCATCGTTGGCTACAGCCTCCTGCAACTCTGAGCGGGAATGCCGCGCAGATTGGAGATTAGGCCTAAGCCGGTGGCGCCGTGGATCGGGCGGCAGTTCGTTTGCTGGACTGCCGGGCCGGTAGAGGTGCGGATGTGCGCGAAGACGCGGCCGGCTTGCCTGGGCGGATAGCTCTCGGAGGGTGCGGTCGTGTGCCCGGCCGGCTCCGTACTGTGGTGTGCGCATGACCCCAGAAGGGTCATGCGCACACGTGGGTGCCGGGAGCCGGCTCTGTGGTGTCAGTCGCGGCGGTCGTCCCGCCGGTCGCCGCGGTCGTCCCGCCGGTCGTCACGGCGGTCGTCACGGCGGTCCCCGCGACGGTTTATCCCGTGGGCGACGACAACGGCCCCGCCGACGGCGGCGGCGGTCCTTCGCCTGCGTCGTGCTGCCAGTGGCATGTCAGGCTCCTTCCTTTGCTTCTTCGGCGTCGGCTTCGAAGGCGGCGATGACGGCCTGGGTCGGGATCCGGCCGCTGGCCACGAGCTGGCCGCCGGCCTTGCGGACGGCCGAGCCGAACGGAGCTGCCCACAGGTTTTCCCAGACGAGCACCGCAGCGGAGTGGCCTGGCTCGATCGTCTCGGCCAGGTCAATGACGTCCTGCTCAGAGAGCACCATGGCAAGGTCGGCCTCGGCCGTGCGCACCTCGCCGAGCTCGCTCGGGTCGAGGTCGGAGATTTCGGCCGTCTCGAGCGTGCCATCGTCGGTTTTCCTCAGGAACACCATGTCGAGCACCCTGATGAGATCACGCTTGACCAGGTCCTCCAGGAACGGGGCGATCTGGCCCTTGCCGAAGTCGGGCCCGGGGAACTCTACGACGAGCCAGTCCACCGGCCCTAGTTCATCCAGTGTCTCAGCCATACTGATGACCTCCGTTTCTCAGTGGGTACAAGGCAATCCGACGGACCGCCGAAGTTCCATCCTGTGCCTCCGGTGAGCCGCAGCGCCTCACCCGCCCCGGGTGACCTTACCGACCACATGAGAGTGGTGTACCCATTCTGGCTGCAGCGCCACGGACGCAGGATAGCGGCAACGCTCGCCCAAGCGATCGGGCCCTTCTTCGTCGGCTACAGCCTCCTGCAACCTTGAGCGGAAATGCTGCGCAGATCGGGTCTGGGCCGCCGTCGGCACAAGGCTCAGCCCAGGATGCTCCCCTCGCCGGTGCCGGCCGGCTTGGGGTCAGGGATCCGCATCATGCGGAAGGAGGTGCCGAGCCCGGCGAGGCCGGCAAGGATCGGGACGAACAGTGCGATCTGAAGGGCCAGGGGCCGTGCCTCCGTGTTGATGCGGATGATTTCGTTCTGGATGTCCTCCGGCTGGCCGGCGATCTGTTCCTGGAGTTGCGCGTCGCTCATCACCTGGGCGTCGTCTTCCAGTACCGTCGCGACCTGCTGCTTATCGTCGGGCGGGAGGACCGTGCTGGCATTCGACAAGCCGATGAAGATGGTCGACAACGATGCCAGCATGATGCCGCCGGCGAACGCGAGCCCGAACGATAACCCGAACGATCCCGCGGCCGAGTTCACGCTGGCGGCCTCACTGACCCGATCGTCCGAAATCGGGGACAAGGTGTAGTTGTTGAGCTGGGATACCAGCAGCCCCAGGCCAGATCCTGCGATGATCAGCGGGATCAGGAGCCACCAGCCGGAGTCCGCGCGCGGGACGATCGGGACCAGCACCACCAAACCCACAATCAGGAACAGGAACCCAAACCGTATGAGGCCGGCCGGGCGCCGCCTCCCGGACCTCTTCCCGGCGAGCATCGCGACCGCGAACATGGTCAGCGAGAGCGGGGCGATCGACAGCCCTGACTGCATCGCGTTGTATCCGAGCACCATCTGAAGGTAGATGGGCAGCACGATCATGGTGCCGCCCAGAGCGATCTGCTGGAGCATTTGTCCCGTTGCACCAAAGCGGAACGTTTTGGTTTGGAATAGGTCTGGGTCCAGCAGTGTCGGCTTGTCCCGGCGTTTGCGCTGAACGAGCCAGTAGACCAGGCCGCCCAGCCCGACGGCACCAACGGCCAGGAGTGCGCCCACAGCCTCGCCGCCTTCCTGCCAGACCAAGATGCCGAGCACGACGCCGCCCATGCCCACAATGGACAGGAATGATCCGAAGAGATCCAGCTCCCGGGGCCCGGTGTAGGGCACGTCCTTGACGAGCCTGATGCCGGATAGGACGACCGCGATGATGAGGGCCTCAAGCAGGAAGGCGACGCGCCAAGACAAGAAAGTGGTGAGGAAGCCGCCGAGCAGAGGCCCGACGGCGGCAGCGATCGCGGCCGAGGCGCCGACCAGGGCGTAGACCCGGTGCTGGGCATCTCCCTCGAAATTTCCGTGGATAAGGGACTGCATGGCGGGAAGGAGCAGCGAGGCGCCAAGGCCGCCGATCAGGGCCCAGCAGATGATGATCGGGAGCAGACTCTGGGCCAGGGTCATCGCCACGGCGCCGACGGCGTAGCAACAAAGCCCGATGACGTAGGCGCGCTTGCGCCCGATCAGGTCGCCGATCTTGCCGCCGATCAGGATGAAGGCGGCGGAGACCAGCGCCTCAAGGGCGATTGTCGACTGGAGTCCGCTGACGGTCGCGCCGATGTCGTTCACCACGGCGGAGATCGAGACGTTCATGATTGACGTATCCACGACGAGGACGAACATCGCCATCGCCAGCAGCAGAGCGAGTCTTTGGTTGAACGGCACCGTCTGCGCGTCGCCGTCGTTGGGAGAGTTCATGGTTGGCCGTCCCCGCGGCGAGCCGCGTCCCTGGTCGTTTCACAGCCGGACATGCCGCCTCCTCTGGGCAGGCGCACGCAGGAGCACGGCGCTGCTGGAACATATCTCGCCATTGCTCACCGTAATGCGATGTTGTTGCCACGCTAGCGGCCACTTACCAAGTCCGAATCATTCCCGGCGGGTGAGGTTTCAGCCCCCATGATTCCGAAGCCCAGGGAACGCTGGCCACACCTGGGATGGCCTAACCTAGAAGACTGCCCTGGCTCAAATCCAAGGCAGTTTTTCACGTCCCACCAAGAGCCCGATCCCCGGAGGTAAACCAAGATGGTCGAACAGCTAACGGCCTTTGTGCTGACCTGCCTCGTCGTGGTCCTGGTACCCGGCCCGGACTTTGCGCTCGTCCTCAGGAATGCGGCCCGCGGCCCTCGGGCCGCAGCAACGGCCGTCGCCGGAATCATGGTGGGCAACACTATTCTTGCCGCGCTGGCCGTGCTCGGTGTCACGGCGCTGCTGGGGACATCGGAGGTTGTTGGGACCATAATCCGGATCGCCGGGGCCGCGTATCTGCTCTACCTTGGTGCCCGGGCGCTCGCAGAGGCGTTCGCCAGAGATCCCATAAAAGACAGCCTGCCCGCGGCACCCGGCTCTGGACGCCAACCCGGCGGGAGTTCGCCTTTCGTGCAGGGAGTAGTGAGCAACCTGCTCAACCCGAAAGTCGCCGTCTTCTACTTGTCTCTGTTCCCGCAATTCACTGTTGCCCCGTTGCCGCCCCTCGCCCAGCACTCCTTGATGGCAGGCATTTTTCTACTGATCGCGTTGGCCTGGTACGTTCTGGTGCTCAGCGCTCTCAAAAAGGTGACAGGTTTTCTCGCCAAGCCCCGAACCAGCCGGATCGTCGTCGGGAGTTCTGGCGCGGTCCTGGTCGGGGTCGGCGGCACGATTCTGACGCAGACGCTGGTCTCCGCATAGCCGCTCCCCCTAGCCGCTCCCTTCACCGCACCGCGCCGCCGCGCCACCTCGCGAAGGCCTGCGGGTCACCCGAAACGGGTGATGGACGGCACTGGGACCGTGTGCAAGTATGAACGCCACATGCTCTCCCGGAGGGATGGCGTAATCCAATGCCCCACAACCCAGTCGAGCCAGCCATCGAAGCCGCTGGCACCCAACAGCTCATCATCATCGGATCCGGCCCTGCCGGCTACACCGCGGCAATCTACGCCGCCCGCGCCGGCCTCGAGCCGCTGGTCATCGCCGGGGCCGTCACCGCCGGCGGCGCCCTCATGAACACCACCGAGGTGGAGAACTTCCCCGGCTTCCCGGGCGGCATTCAGGGCCCGGAATTGATGGACGGACTCCAGCAACAGGCCGAGAAGTTCGGTGCCCAGGTGGTGTTCGACGACGTCACCGAAGTACGCCTCGCCGGCCATCTCAAGCGCGTGGTCACCGGAGCCGGCGAGGCGCATGTGGCGCCCGCCGTCATCCTCGCCACGGGTTCCGCCTACAAGGAACTCGGCCTGCCGGAGGAGAAGAAGTTTAGCGGCCACGGACTGTCCTGGTGCGCCACCTGCGACGGCTTTTTCTTCCGGGACCAGGACATCATCGTGGTAGGCGGCGGCGACTCGGCCATGGAGGAAGCCACCTTCCTGACGCGCTTTGGGAAGACCGTCACGGTGGTGGTCCGCAAGGGCGAGCTCCGCGCCTCCCGCATCATGGCCCAGCGCGCCAAGGACAACCCCAAGATCAGCTTCGCGTGGCACTCCGCAGTCACCGCCATCCACGGCGACTCCAAGGTCACCGGTGTCACCCTGACCGACACCCGAACCGGTGAAACCCGTCACCACGGCGCCACCGGCATCTTCGTCGCGATCGGCCATCTACCTCGGACCGAACTGCTCGGCGGCCAGGTGGACCTCGACGCCGACGGCTACATCAAAGTGGACTCCCCCACAACGGTCACAAACCTTTCCGGCGTCTTCGCCTGCGGGGACGCCGTGGACCACCGCTACCGGCAGGCCATCACTGCCGCCGGCACCGGCTGCGCCGCGGCCCTCGACGCCGAACGCTACCTTGCCGCGCTTGACGATGCCGACAGCATCGCCACCGCCCTGGTCGAGGAACCCACCCACTCGTAGAGCGCAGCGCCGGGCACGGGCAGCTTCACGCCTGCCCGCTGCAATTGCGGGGACAGAACACTCACGGTTCGGCCGGGGTTCCGTCTGTTGCGCTTGGGGCAGGCCGGGCTGCCGGACCGGCGCGCTGTGACAGCGGGCGCGCTTGAAGGGTTTCGTCGAGCTGGTCGGCGTCGACGGCAGCGAGGTTGCGGATCAGGACGATGAGCCACGCGAAGACCAGCGAGGCGGCGATGAGCTCGACGGCGGTGAGGTTGTAGTAGCCGACAGGGAACCACATCACGGCAGCGACGACGATGACTGCCAGGAAGACCCATCCGAGCGCAGCGAAGGTCGCCGAGATAGAGGGTACCAGGGCCCGGATGCGGACGATCAGGGACGCGAACACCACTACCATGCCGGAAGCGAACAGGGTGTGGATCCCGAAGCGCTCATCGACGGGGAAGAGTCCCACGCCGGCGAGGAAGACGCCGATGAGTACGATGCCGCCTTCGAGCACCCCGACCCGATGCCGTGCCGCGGAGGTGGTCGCGGTCGCCGCGAGTGTCGTCGTCGCATAGCCCGCCAGGGTGGTGACCACGACGCCGGCGACGATCAGGGTGAAGTTGAACGCCACCCCGGAAACGTCGGAGCTCATGCCGAGGGCGCTGAGGTTCTCCTGCCACCATTGCGGGTTCTCAGCGGTGAGCATGCTCGTGAGTATTCCAATGACCAGGAATCCGGCGAGGAGTGCGGAGAGACGGTAGGCGGTCATGCTGAGCGCGGAGAGGTAAGCGGTGTAGGCGCTGATGGCGCCCGTGGTCCCGACGAGGATGGCCGCCGCCACCGGATAGAGGACGGCCCCGACGAACGCCTGCTGGAAGATCGCGAAAAGCGCCAGCCAGCCGAGCAAGAAGATGCACGCGTGGGCCAGTGCGAGGCCGGTGATGTCGATGAAACTGCGAATCCGGCTGCCCCGTGTTGATGATGACGGGGTTGATGATGACAGTGCTGATGATGACGGGGTTGATGATGCCAGGGCTGATGATGACGGGGCTGGCAGTGACCAGGGCTGCCCGCGTTGCACGCAACCGGCCACCACTGCCCCGGCCCCCAGAACCGCGGTGCCAAGGGCCGCCATGTCACCGGCCGATCCTCGTCCGGACAACGGGACAGGTTCCCGCCCGACCAGAAGGAACGCGACGACGCCGAGGGCCAGGAAGCTGGCGCTGCCGATGACGAGGGCCCGCGACTCGGCCGTGACGGCTGCGCGGTGGGTTGGATCCGACATCACTCACTTCGATTCGCTGGCGTGGCAACCGGTGCAGTTCCGCCGGCGGGGCCAGCCTGGGCGGCCTCCGCCGACGATAGCCCAACGATAGGACCGCGTGGGCTTGGTGCCCTCACCCAGAGCGGATGAATCCCCCGGTGCTGGGCGGGAGGGCGTGAGCGCCGTACCTATTCCCGCGGGCGGCATGGCCGGCCGCGGGTTAAGGCCCCAGGTGCGGAATGATCAGCACGGGCCTGGCCTGCAGACGTGTCAGGGACACGCTGACCGAGCCCTCCAGCAGCCGGCTCATCCGGGCAATCCGCCCGGGCCGCTGGCCGCCGACTATCAGCGCGGCTGCATCCGTGCTTTCCGCCAGCCGGCCCAGCGCCTGCGCGACTTCCCCGTTCAGCACCCTGAAGGACCATGCCCCTCCCGGCGGCCCGAGAATGCCCTCGAGGCCGCCGAGCAGCTGAGAGGCGGGGAATTCGGCTTCCACGTTGCGGGCGGGATCCAAGGAACTGCTGTCCACGACACCGGCCGGCTCCCACTCCGTGAGATAGCTTGCCGGGTCCACGAATGCGCAGATCAAATGCGTCCCCATGATCGCGGCCAGCCCTGCGGCAGCCCTGACCAACCGCTCTTCGAATGCCCATGGCACGCCGAGAACCAGCGGGCCGTCCGTCCACGCCCCGTCACCGGCCTGCCCGAAATCAGCTGGCGGTTCCACGGAACCCATCAGGTGAGGCCTGCACCCGCTGGCCGCCTATGCCCGGGGCGTGCAGAGAATCCACGCCTTCATTATGCCCATTGCTGGCCCTTCGGCGAAGGCATTAGCTCGCGGCGACGGCCTCCAGAGCTTGCAGCAGCGGCGTCGTCGGCCTTCCGATCAGCCCGGACAGCTCGCCCGTAACGGTAGCCAGCAGACCGGCTTCGGTGTCCACGTCCAGGGCGGCGAGGAATCCTGCGGTGCCTTCGTCCAGCCCGGCAGTGGTCAGCACTTTAACCAGCTCGGGTGCCGAAACCGGACCGTAGACCACTTCCCTGCCCGCGATCTTGGCGACCGCCGACGCCAGTTCCTTGAAGTCCCAGGCGTAGTCGCCGGAGAGCTCGTACGTGCGGCCATCGTGCCCGGCGGAGCTGAGCACGGCCGCTGCGGCGGCCGCGTAGTCTGCCCGCGTGGCGCTACGTCGTGCGACACATGTGCCCAGTGTTTACGTCAGGGTCCACGAGCGTTTGGACAGCCCGAACCAGAACCCGTCGATCGCCGTCTTGGCCTGGATGTCTCCCGAAGCGTAGGCGGCCCCGAGGGCAACATAGAGCGGAGCCCAGTGCTCACTGCGGGGGTGCGCTTCGCGGGCGGCCGGCGCCTTGTTCAGGAAGTCGAGGATGGAGTCGACGTCGCCGCGGGTCATGGCTTCCTCGGCCCAGTGGTCAAATTCGCTCGAGGCAGCGGGCGGAGCGCTGTCCGGTCCGCCGGCGGGATTGAACCAGCGCAGGTTGTGCGTAGTGAAGCCTGATCCGACGATCAGGGTGCCCCGCTCCCGCAGGGGCCCCAGCGAGACCCCGAGGTCGAACAGTCCTTGCGGATTTAGGGTCGGCATGGACATCTGCACCACCGGCACGTCCGCTGCCGGGTACATCTCTTTCAGCGGAACGTAGGCTCCGTGGTCCAGGCCGCGGCTTTCATCGCGCTCCACATGGTGGCCGTGGGCGGCCACGAGCTTTTCCACTTCGGAAGCGAGCTCAGGCGCCTGCGGGGCGTCAAAGGCCACCTCGTAGTACTTCTGGGCGAAGCCTCCGAAGTCATACACCAGCCCCGGATCGCGCCCGGTGGCGCTGAGCGTCACCGGGGCATTTTCCCAGTGGGCGGAGACCATGAGGATGTCCTTGGGTTTGCCGAACGTGCCGGACCAGTCATTGAGTTCACGGGTCCACGTGGCGTCGTCGGCCAGCGGCGGCGCTCCATGGCTAAGGAAGAGGACCGGAGGCCGGTCGGCAGTCTGAGTCATGAAAATATCGTACCTCGATTTTATTGAAGCTTCAAGTTTCTCGAAGGCTGGCCGCGGTCACCACCCGGGCGCGGCCCAAACGAGGAGACTGTGCCAGCATCGCGACACTGTCGTCAGCAAGGCAGTGCCATCATGAACAAGTGACTATCGCGAAAACGATCATGCTCTTCATCCTGGCGGCGGCCGCTGAAATTGGCGGGGCCTGGCTCATCTGGCAGTCCGTCCGCGAGGGCCGGGACTGGTGGTGGGCGGGGCTGGGGGTCGCGGCGCTGGGGATCTACGGCTTTGCCGCGACGCTCCAGCCGGACGCCCATTTCGGACGGATTCTCGCCGCCTACGGCGGCGTGTTCGTGGCCGGCTCCCTGGCCTGGGGCATGATCTTCGACGGCTTTAGGCCCGACCGGTGGGACGTCCTGGGAACAGTGATCTGCCTGTTCGGCGTCGCCGTCATCATGTTCGTTCCCCGCGACGCAGGCTGAAGGCGACAATGACCCGCTTTGTGATTGGCCCGGATGTGGCCCTCCATCTCGCCCGCGCCGGGGCGGCGATCGCCGACGAACACCACCTGGTGGCGCCGACGCTCCTTCGCTCGCAGGTGCTCTCGCTCCTGTACCAGTCGGTCCGGCGCGGCGAGGTGACGCAGGCCGACGCCGACCGTCAGCTCGACTACCTCCGCGGCCTTCGGATCCGGCTCCTCGGCGACCGCGTCCTGCAGCGCACCGCGTGGAGGCTCGCCGAGCATCTCGGATGGGAAGACACCTTCGCCGCAGAATACGTGGCCCTGACCCAGCTTCAGGCAGACGCATTTGTGACTCTCGATGCCGGGCTGGCCATGGCAGTTCAGGGACTGGTGATCATCGCGGAACCCCAGGCTCTGCTCGCCCTTGACTAACGTGGACCCTCCGGACCAGCCCTACCGGGCGGCAGTACGGTCGAGCACCTGGCCAAGGATCCGGGCGCCCTCCCGGAAAGCACCCGGGTTGGGTCCAGCGAAGTTGAGCCGGATGTACGGTCCCGCCGGCTCGGCCGGGAACCACTCGGTGCCCGCGGCGATAATGACCCCGGCGTGCTCGCAGTCACGGACAACCTGGTCGACGTCGGTCCCGTCGGGCAGGCGTGCCCAGAGGTTCAGCCCGCCCGTGGGCACGTGTTCCACATGGGCCTGGGGGGCATACTCCCGCAGGCTGCTGACCAGCAGGTCCCGGCGGACCAGGAGCTGGTGCCGTAGCCCGCGCAGGTGCGTCTGCCACGCCGGCTGCGTGACCACGTCGAGCGCGGCCGCCTGGAGAACGCCGCTGACATACATCGATTCGGCCCCGCGCTCCGCCAGGATGCGGTCGCGTGCCGGGCCGCGCGCAATTACCGCAGCAACGCGGATGCCCGGGGACACGCTCTTGGTCAGCGAGCGGAGGTAGACCACATGGCCGGAATCGTCACGGGCGGCAACGGGCGCCGCAACGGTGGTGATGCCGAAATCGTGCGCCCAGTCGTCCTCAACCAGGAACGCCCCGTAGGACCGCACCACCTCCAGCACCTGCTCCCCCACCCGGGCCGGCCACTGCGCACCGGTGGGATTGGCGTAGTTAGGCTGCGCATAGAACACCCGCGCGCCGGTCTCCTCAAAGGCGCGGGCCAGCTCCTGCGGGTCCGGGCCCTCGGGGCCGCTCGGCACCGGAACAACCCGGACACCGGCCTGCGCCGCAGCCAGAATAGCCCCCCAGTAGGTCGGCGATTCCACGAGCAGGGGCTGCCCGCTGCCAACCAGTGCCCGGAATACGGAACTGAGCCCGCTCTGGCTGCCGGGGAGCACGACCACGTCGCTCGGGGTTGGCGGCGTGACGCCGGCCGGCGTAGCGGTGCGGAGTTCATGCGCGAACCACGACTGCAGTTCGGGCAGGCCAGCGGCGGGGGGACGCGACAGGGCCGCCTCGCCCCGGGCTGCGCGCGTCAAGGCCGCCCGCACCAGGCGCTCGGGCAGGAGTTCCCGCTCCGGATAGCCGGAGTGGAAGGCGATGACATCGTTCGGGGCGCTGCGCATGGCGGTGGAAACGGGCCGCAACGGCGCCCGCGGCGAGCCCAGCGCGGATGTTTGCCAACCGTAGTCCGCAGGCCGGGCTGTCCGGACGGCCCGCACGAAGGTTCCGACGCCGGGGCGGCTCTCGATCAGGCCCTGCGCGTCGAGCATGCGGAGCACCTTCTGCACGGTCACCGGGCTGGCCTGGTATTCGGCAACCAGGGACCGCGTCGAGGGCAACCGGGCGCCGGGCGCGGCATCGGCAATCCATTCCCGGAGCTGTGCCGCAATTCGCGAGGTGCTATCGTTGTACATGAGAGACAACAGTAGCGCTACTATCGTTATTGACCAACCGCTATCCACCCGGCCGGCAACCGGACTGTGGTGGGGACTGCTCGGCGTCGCGGCCTTCTCCTTCACGGTTCCGTTCACCCGGGTGGCGGTTGCCGGGCTGTCGCCGCTGTTCATCGGATCGGGACGGGCCGTTGTCGCCGCCGTCCTTGCCGCATGCGCCCTCGCCCTGACCCGGCAGCGCCCGCCCCGCCGCGCCCAGTGGGCCCGCGTCGCCGTGGTCGCCGGCGGAGTGGTGGTCGGTTTCCCGCTGCTGACTTCCTTCGCCCTCGTCTCCGTTCCCGCCAGCCACGGCGCTGTCGTCATCGCGCTGCTCCCGGCCGCGACGGCGACGATGGCAGTCCTTCGCGGCCACGAACGCCCGTCCATCACTTTTTGGGCCCTCACCGGCGTCGGCGCGGCGGCGGCCATCGGCTTCGCGTCTGTGCAGTCCGGCGGAATCGGACAACTGCAACTGGCGGACCTGCTGCTCTTCGGCGCCGTCGTGTCAGCGGCCATCGGCTACGCCGAAGGTGGCAAGCTGGCCCGCGAACTCGGCGCGTGGCAGACCGTTTCCTGGGCACTTGTTCTCGCATCTCCCCTGATGGTTGGCATGGCCGCCTTCTCCATGGCCGGTCAGCCGCCGTCCGCCACTCCTGTGCAGTGGGCGGCTTTCGCGTACCTTGGGGTCGTGAGCATGTTTTTCGGCTTCTTCGCCTGGTACCGCGGCCTGGCCATCGGCCCCATGGCGCAGATCAGCCAGATCCAGCTCGTCCAGCCGGTGCTGAGCATCTGCTGGGCCGGACTCATCCTGGCCGAGGACCTGACCTGGACCACCATCATCGGCGGCGCCGCGGTGGTCTTCTGTGCAGGCCTGGCCGTCCGCTCGCGCTCCGGTCCGCCCAAAGCCAAGGAGATGGCGGAGGTGAGGGCCCAATAGTCCCCCTGACCGCGCCCCGGTCCGGCCACGCCCTTGCCGGCACCCGCACCCCTGCCCCATCCAACGCCCCACACTCCGCAACCCGTATCCCATCCGCCATCCGCCATCCGAATGGAAGATTCCCGTGTACATCCCCGCACATTTCGCTGCCGGCCCCGATTCAGTCCAACAGCTGCTAAGCCGCCCGGCCGCCGCCAACCTGATCACCGCAACGGCGAACGGCATCCTCGCCACGCTCATGCCCTTTGTCTTCGACCCGACGGCCGGTGAACACGGAGCCTTGCACGGGCACCTCGCCCGCAACAATCCCCAGTGGTCCGAGCCTGCCGCCGGCGAATCGCTCGCCATCATCCAAGGTGCGGACGCCTATATTTCGCCGTCGTGGTACGCCTCCAAGGCAGAGCACGGACGGGTCGTTCCAACCTGGAACTATTCCACCGTCCACGTGTACGGCAACCTCGTCATCCACGACGATCCCGCCTGGCTGGCCAGCCATGTGCGGCGGCTGAGTGATCACAATGAAGCCGGCTCCGAGCGGCCGTGGACTGTTGACGACGCCCCCGAGCGCTACATTGCCGGCCAGCTGCGCGCGATCGTCGGCGTCGAACTCCTCATCACCCGGATCGAGGCGAAGCACAAGCTGAGCCAGAACCGGCCCGACGCCGACGTTGACGGTGTGGTGGCCGGGCTGCGGGCCCGCGGGCAGATGCAAAGCGCCGCCGACGTCGAGCACGCGCGTGAAGCCCGCGAGCAGATTCGCTGCCCACACTCCGACGCCCCGGCCGGGCCTGCTTCCTGATGGCTGATGGCTGGCCCGGCTCCTGAGCCTGGCACCGGCCGCGCCGCTAGCCCGGCCGTTTTCGCTGCGATTTCGCAGCAGCGACGCGCAGAAGGTCCTTCGCTACGGGTATACCCGTAGCGAAGGACCTTTTGCGCGTCACGCGCCCGTTTCTATAGCGGAATCCTGTGCCATCTCGTGGCCAAGGCTCAGCACCCGGAGCGCCAGGTCTGCCGTGCCCAGCTCCCCCGCTTCCAGGTCTGCCGTGCCCAGGTCCGGAGCTTCCCGGTCTTCCGTGCCCAGGTCCCCCGTTTCCAGGTCCGGAGCTTCCCGGTCTTCCGTGCCCAGGTCCGGAGCTTCCCGGTCTTCCGTGCCCAGGTCCGGAGCTTCCCGGTCTTCCGTGCCCAGGTCCCCCGTTTCCAGGTCCGGAGCTTCCCGGTCTTCCGTGCCCAGGTCCCCCGTTTCCAGGTCCGCGGCGGCACTCAAGTCCCGCCACGTCACCCCCGGCCTGCGCCGCAGGACAGTGGTCCACAGCGCTTCGACAGTCGACACGGCTTCGGTGGCTCCCGTCGGTCCCGAGACCAGCCAGCCTCCGCTGGTCGCGGCCACTTTCGGGGCTCCCGGCCAGGATTGGCAGGCCGCGTTGATCGTTTGGGCGACGATCAGGTGCTGCCGCAGCGTCCTGGTAGTCCCCAGGACGGGATCGCTCACCTCACTTCGTCCGCAGGCACCGCACATGTGAGAGACCCTCCTAGGGCATGACATCGCCGGAATTGGGCCCGAGTGTCTGCCCGACGTACAGATTGCCGCCCGGATCGCTGGCGAGAAGCAGCGCAGTCGGGGCCACCTCGGCCGCCAGCCCGAAGCGCAGCAGCGGCAGCCCGGCACGCTTCGCCGCCTTCCACTCCTCGGAGATGCCATCAACCAGGGGCGTTTCGATGGGGCCCGGGGCGATGCTGTTGACCAGCACGTTGTCTGCGGCAGTTTCAAGGGCCAGGGCCTTGGTCAGCCCCACGACTCCGGCTTTCGCGGCGCTGTAGTGGCTGAGCCCGGTTCCGCCCTTGATGGCCAGCTGGGAGGCGATGTTGATGATGCGGCCCCACTTCTGCTGCCGCATCTCCCCCACCACCTCCCGGCAGCAGAGGAAGACACCCGTCAGATCCACCGCAATCGTCTCGTTCCACATGGCCAGCGTCATGTCCTCCAGCGGCGATTCCGTCAGCAGGCCGGCGCTGTTCACGAGAATGTCGATGGTGCCGAGCTGGGAGCGTGCGGCGGCAAAGGCCGCCTTCACGCTCGCTTCATCTGAGACGTCGACGGCGATGCTTCCCGCCGCGCCCGAGCGGTCCAAGACAGCGACTCTGTCGCCATTGGCGGAGAAGGCTTCGGCGATGGCCTTGCCGATGCCGCTGGCTCCGCCCGTGACCACAACGGCGCGGCCCTCGGTGTTGCGGGAGGCCTCAGGGTTGTTCATGCTTGTCCTTCCGGGGATTTTTAGGCACGCATCTTGATGGTGAGGCCGCCGTCGACGATCAGGGACTGGCCCGTGACGTAGACAGCGTCATCGGAGGTCAGGAAGCCGATCACGCTGGCCACCTCTTCGGGCCGTCCCACGCGGCCCCAGGGGATTTCCAGACCGGCGCGCTGCAGGCCCTCGGGCCCTAGGGAGTTCACCGGATCCAGCGACTGCGGAGTTTCGATCAGGCCGGGGATTACGGCGTTGGCGCGGATGCCGCGCCGCCCCAACTCGGCGGCCACACTTCGGATCAGCCCGAGGACGCCGGCTTTGGCGGCTGCGTAGTGGGCATGTTCCTCCCACCCGTAGACGCCGCCGGCAATGGAAGACACTGCAACCATCGCTCCGCCGTCGGACATCCTCACGGACCCGGCGCGCAGGGTCCGCATCACGCCCGTGAGGTCGACGTCGAGCATGTCGTGCCAGCGCTGATCGGTCATCTCCTCCAGCGGTGAGTTGCGCAGGATTCCGGCGTTGGCCACCGCGTAGTCCAGCCGGCCGTACTCCTGGACGGCGCGTTCGGCAAAGGCGTCGACGGAGGGGGTACTGCGGACGTCCACTTCGTGGATGACCCCCTGGCCGCCGGCGGTTTTCACCAGGCGAAGGGTTTCCTCCGGGTCGTGCGGGTCGCCCGGAAAGGTGCCGATCACCGAATGCACGCCGCGGTGGGCGTAGTGGACCGCGAGGGCCCGTCCAATGCCGCTGGCCGCTCCCGTGATGACGGCCACCCTGTTCTCAGGCGTCATGGGGGTGATCCTCGAGCAGGGCCTCGGCCGGCGGCTTCGCGGCGATCATCAGAAGGCCGGAGAACAGCGTTCCGGCCGCGCCGACCCACAGGGCTGCAGCGCCGGTCCCCATGCTCGCGGCCGCCAGCGTGAACAGGAACCCGCCGAGAATGGTGCCGGGCTGGCTCATGGCGCCGATGAAGGCGGTGCCGGTGGCACGGCAGCTGACCGGGTAGCACTCGGCCATGAAGTACTGGATCGCGGCGTACGGCCCGACCAGGAAGAACAGTCCAGCACCGTAGGTCACGATGATCATGAAGGGGTCCGTGGCGATGGGGCTGAGCATGATGGTGAACGAAATGCCGGAGAGAATCCAGCCGCCGATGATGGTCCGCTTCCGGCCGATCTTGTCACCGAGCCACCCGTGGAAGACGTAGCCAAAGTACGCCAGCCCGTTGATGACGATCAGCATCCAGAAGGCATCGGAAAGTTCCACACCCTTGGCGTTCTTCAGGACGGAGCTGCCGAGAATGCTGAAGATCAGGATGCCGAAGAAGTTGAAGATCCAGGCCAAGGAGAAGACGATCGTGTTCCGGCGCAGGTGCGGCTCCCAGATGCGCTTGAGGGGGGCCGCGGAGGAGTGCTCGACGCCGAATGCATGGGCCAGGGAGTGGGCTTCCTCGGTCTTGCCGCTCTTCTCAAGTTGGGTCAGCTTGTGGTGCAGTTCGAACTGCGGCGTCTCCTTCAGTTTCTTGGCAATGAGCCACACTATGACTGCTGCCGGAACGCACGCCATCAGGTAAAGGGCCCGCCAGCCAAGGGACGGCAGGAAGACGAGGGCGAGGGCGCTGGCGAGCAGGAAGCCCAGCGGCCAGCCGCCTTGGATGAAGGAGTAGTGGAAACCGGGACGCTTGCGCTTGTCGGCGACTTCGGTGACCTGGTAGACCTCGTTCATGTAGGTCGCGTTGACGGCCTGCTCCGAGAATCCGAGCCCGCCGAAGGAACGGATCAGCACCAGCAAGCCATTGCTGAGGAACGGGATTCCGGTGGGGATCAGGGCCGTCAGGCCGGAGACAATGGCGGTCCCGCCGATAGTGGTCATCATGCCCTTGCGGCGGCCGAGCCGGTCAATGACGGGGCCGATTCCGAAGCAGACGATCGCGGTGCCGACGGCGATCCAGGTGTTGATTGCGTAGGCTTCGGTCGCGGTCCAGCCGAATTCCTGCTGCATGGCCGGCAGGAGGGTGCCGAAAAGTCCGAAGTCGAACACGGCGACGGTCCAGGCACACAGCGCCAGCACGGTGGCGGTGGTTGTGTGGTGCTTGGAGAATACCGGGAAGCGGCGTTTTTCGTCCGGTGCGGGTTGCGTTAGATCGACGGCAGGCTGCTGGATGGTCATTACTGGTTTTCCTTTCGGGGGCTGCGGGCGAGGAAGGAGTCCGCGATCTGGTCGAACGTCAGCCAGCTGACGCCTTCGTGGGAGTTGATGTGTTCGATGAGGCGCTCAAGCATTAGCAGGACCTGGGGGCGGCCCGAGACGTCCGGGTGGATGGTCATGGTGAACGCGGCCTGATCCATTTCCCGGTACACCCAGTCGAACTGGTCGCGCCACATTTGTTCGATGTCCCGGGGGCTGACGAATCCGTGGGAGTTCGGGGCCGCCTTGATGAACATCATGGGAGGGAGATCGTCCAGGTACCAGTTGGCGGGGATCTCGACGAGGTCGGTTTCCGTGCCCCTGACCAGCGGCTCCATCCAGGTCTCGGCAGCCTTGGTGTAGTCGATCTTCTTCCAGCTGTCGCCGACCCGGACGTAGTAGGGCTCGAAATCCTTGTGCATCAGGGAGTGGTCGTATTTGATCCCGCGTTCGAGCAGGATCTCGTTGGTGACCGGCGAAAATTCCCACCAGGGAGCGACATAGCCGGTGGGCCGTCGGCCGGAGACCTTTTCGATGAGTTCGATCGAGCGGTCCAGGATGGCGGTCTCCTGCTCGCGGGTCATGGCGATGGGGTTTTCATGCGAGTACCCGTGCACGCCGATTTCGTGCCCGGCGTCGACGATCATCCGCGTCAGGTCCGGGAAGGTCTCGATCGAGTGGCCGGGCACGAACCAGGTGGCGGGCAGGCTGTACTTCTCGAAGAGCCGGATGATCCGCGGGCCGCCGACCTCGCCGCTGAACAAGCCGCGGGAGATATCGCAGGGCGAGTCTTCACCCCCGTAGGAGCCGAGCATTCCGGCAACTGCGTCCACGTCGACGCCGAACGCGACTTGGATGTCCTTAGTCATGAGATCAACCTTTCACTGCGCTTTTTGTTGAGGCTTGGCTTTTTGTTGAGGTTTGGACGAGGCCCTTGGTGAAGACTTGGGCGGGAAAACTAGTCAGGGAGCGTGCCGCGCCGGACGAACGTCTCGGCAATCCGGGCGGCGGGCATGCCGAGCCTGAGCAGGAGGCTTAGCAAGACCAGCGATTGGGATGGCCTGAGCAGCCCGGAGGCGATGGCACCGGCAGCGCGCAGATCCTCGCCGCCGCCGTCGCCGTACAGGGGTACTACGGCACCGGCTTCCACGCGAGTGCTCGTCACCACGACGACGCCGGCCGCCGTGGCCTCGGCGACAACCTGGCACAGCACACGGTTGGCGTTGCCCGTTCCCGTCCCCTGGAGCACGATCCCGGCCGCGCCGGCCCGGAGAGCGGCCCGCAGGAGGGTGGAGTCTGCTCCGGGGTAGGCAGCAACAAGGTCAACGCGCGGAGAACCGGTGTCCACGCCCGGCAACGGCAAAGGGGAACGGCCGCGCCGCGCCGCCTGGATCTCGACCTCGCCGGAGTCGGACACCGATCCGACGGTTCCGAAGTCCGGGTTGGCGAACGCATCGAGGCGAGTCGTGTGGTTCTTCCGGACGCCGGCCGCGGGAAAGATGGTCCCGGCAAACGCCAGCAGCACCCCGCTTCCCCGTGCCTGCGGAGAACCGGCGACTGCGATGGCGCGGGACAGATTGCCGGGACCGTCCGGTGAGTCGGCGTCGGCCGCCTGCTGGGCTCCGGTGAACACGACCGGGCGTGGATCGTCGTGGGTGAGGTCAACGAGGTAGGCCGTTTCCTCCATCGTGTCCGTACCGTGGGTGACCACAACGCCCAGAACCTGCGGATCCGCCAGGGCTTGCCGGATCCTGGCGCAGATGGCGATCATGTCGTCGACTGTCAGCAGGTACGAACCCTTCCGGAAGACATCGACGACGCGGACCGGATGTGCCGCTGGCACCCCCAGGCTGGCGAACACCTGCTCCCCCGTGTCGGACGCCACGGCGGCTCCCCCGGCCTCGGACGCACGGGAGGAAATGGTTCCTCCCGTGGCCAGCAGCACCACGTGGGGACCAACCAAATCTGTGACTGTCATGTCCACTCCGTTTGTTTTGCATCCGTTTCCGGATGCTTACCCAATCGATTGGGTTGTTGACTAAGAGTTGTCCCTGCCATGTTTCCTGCAGATGCTCCCGGAAGTTTCAAGGGGGTAGAGACTTCGCCGCCGGCTCCCGGGATTCCTTCTACCCAATCGATTGGGTATGCCGTTTGATTGACTATAGAATGTGAGGTGCGACACGTCAAGGGTGCCTGGACCGGAGATCCGCGCAGCATGAGGCACTCTTGGGGATGACGACCGTTTGGGCTGAGGCAGGGGAATGTATGGAAGAGAGCACGGCACGCGGCCGCACGGTGACGCTGAAGGATCTCGCGAGCGAGCTCGGCATTCACCCCTCGACTGTGTCCAGGATCCTGCATTCGGGCTCCGACGTGGCACGAGGGGCCGCTTCCGTGGCGACGGCGGAGCGGGTGCGGGAGCTGGCGCGGAAGCGCGGCTACTCCCCCGATCCGCAGGCGGCCGGGCTGCGGACGCGGCGCACCCACCTCATGGGCGTGATCGTTCCCCGGCTTTCGGACCTCGTTCTGGCGATCATGTACGAGGGCATTGACGAGGCAGCGGCGGAACTCGGCTACTCCACCTTTGTCATGAATTCCCGCGACGACCCGGAGGAGCAGCGCCGCAAGACCGACTCCATGCTGGCCCGACGCGTGGACGGGCTGATCATCGGCGACGCGCACCTGGACAGCGGCCTGTTGCGGGAGCTGGCCGCCCGGAAGGTGCCGTTTGTGCTCATGAACCGCCGCGTCCATGGCTTCCCGTCGGCCACATGTGACGACGTCCTTGGCGGCGAGTTGGTGGCCGACCACTTGTGGAGCCGGGGGCATCGGAACGTCGCCGTGATCGCCGGCGAGCCCTATGCCAGCACGGCTGTCGACCGGACGGCCGGTTTTGTGGACCGCTGGCGTGAGCTGGGCGGGAAGATTCCCCGGAGCGCCGTGGTGTGGTCCCGTTTTGATACCGCCGGCGGACGGGAAGCGGCCGAGACCATCCTGGCTCACTGCAACCCCCGTCCGACTGCGCTGTTTGCCGTCAATGACTTCGCGGCCATTGGCGCCATGGGAGCCTTGCGTTCCCATGGACTCGGCGTCGGCCGCGACGTAGCGGTGGTTGGGTTCAATGACACCTCGCTGGCCGCGGAACTTCCCATCCCGCTCTCTTCGGTCCGCTCGCCCATGCTTGATATCGGGCGCACTGCGGTGCAGCTCCTTAAGGGCGTCCTGGACGGCCGGAAGGTCGAATCCGTCAGGCTGAAGCCGGTCCTGTGCGTACGGGAAAGCAGCGCCTTCGGCAACGCGTGGTGACACGGCAAGGGGATCCTCTCAGTCGAATGAGTCGAATCTGAAGGCCATTCGGGCCCGCCTCGTCCGTCAATCAATGACCCGACACGGCAGGCTCCAAGCCCATGAGTTGAGATTAGTGATCCGCCTCACAGCGTCATATCGGAAGTTCGCCCAAGGTTGAGGCTACTTTTCGTGCAAGCTGCACATGCTACTGGGCGGCCGCAACGATGCCGAGGGCGAGCATGCACGTGGCGCGGACTTCGCCGTCCGACAGGTCGAGTTTCAGCAGCTCTTCGATTTTCCGCAGCCGGTAGCTCAGCGTATTCCGGTGGATGAAGAGCTCATCGCAGACCTTCACGGAGTTCCCGCTGTGGCGCAGGTACGCGTCGAAGGTCTCCCGCAGCGAGCTGCCGCCGTCGGAGGCCAAGGGAGCCAGCAGCCGCTGGCACATTGCCACCAGACCTGGGCTGGGCAGTCCCTGCACAATGCCGGCGAGATCGGCCAGCGGCGCCTGGTGCACCCCGGGCTGTCCCAGGTGGCGGCGGGCAAGCTGAAGCGCCAGCGGCAGTTCACTGAGACCCGCGGATTCCGAGACGATGATGGAGAGCTCCGGGGCGTCCGTGAAGAATACCCGTGCGGCATCAAGCAAGTCGGCCGCCGCGTGCCGGTGCTGCAGCAAAAGAGTCGTAAGCCCGGCTTCCTCCATGAACCGCACCGTGCCGAACCCGGCCTGCAGCCCCACCCGGGCGCGCCATGCGATGGCGCGCAGTTTGGCGGGGGCCACCGCTGCTGAGCTGCCGATGAGCACTGCACCCCAGTCGCCGTCAGGATCGAACCCTGATTCGAGGGCGTAGCGGCGCAAGGGCGCGGACGGCTCGCCGCGGTCCTCATAGAGGGCCTCCATGAAGCGTGCGGCTTCGCGGGAGTGAAGGGGCGAATGGGACCCGAGGGTATAGCTCAGCTGCATGGCGATGACGGCAGCCACAGGGCCCAGAATGGGCTGCAGCACAATGTTGCTCCTGATCCCCGTGATGGCGAGCCTGAATTGCTCGGATTCGCCGCTGGGCAGGCGCAGCGCGGTCCGCGCGGTCCCGCCGTGGGCGGCACCGGCGGAAACGAGCTCGAAGGCGTTCTGGTCGATCACGGCCACCCTCGCATCGATGGCATCCGCCACCCTCTCCAGCACCTCCGCTAGGGAATGCCCGTCGGCCGCCAACCGGGTGCATTGGTCCGCCAGTTCCCACCCCTTCCGCAACTCCTCATAACGCTCGGCGGCGATGACCCGCTCCACGTGCCGCATGACCAGCAAAAAGGGGACCTGCGGCGCGAGCTCCAACAGCGGCAGGCCGTGCGCCTCGCAGGCCCGGAGCAGGCCGGCCGGCAGCTCGCTGTGGGCCGCGCCCAGGCCAAATGCCAGCCCAGAGACGGGGACGGAAACCAGCCGTTCCACGTACGCGTCCCAGGTCCTGAAGTCCTTGACGTTCAGGCCCATGCCGTTGGTCAGAACCAGGGCGTTCACGCTGAGGAAGGGCGTGGGGTCCATGTGTTCCGTGGGGGCGCACCACGTGATGGGCCGGGCCAGTCGGCCCTCGCCGCCCGCAACCCGGAGTCGGATGTTGAGATCGGCGTCGTCTGCTAAATCTGAAATTCGCACGGGACCCTCCCACTACGGCGGGGCTCCCCCGCCGGACAGTGCAATAACCATAATTGATGCCCGCAGATTCAGCGACCTGCACAATATCGGGCGTGTGAATTGCTGAGTAGCGTTGCACCCATGCAAACCAATGTGACCCCCGACACCTCTGCTGACACCTCTTCCTCCACCGCTCCCCCCGCACAACGCAGAGTACTGTTGAACTCCGATATGGGCGAAGGCCTGGGCCTCCACGAGTTCGGCAACGACGAAGAACTCATGCGCATCATCGACGTCGCCAACGTCGCCTGCGGATATCACGCCGGCGATCCTGACGTCATGGAACGGACCGTCGCGTTGGCTGCAGAGCACGGCGTGGCGGTCGGAGCGCATCCCGGCCTGCCCGACATTGTGGGGTTCGGACGCCGCCGAATGGTGCTCACCCCGGCGGAGGTCGAATCGATCATCCTCTATCAGACCGGAGCCCTGACGGCGTTCCTCGCCAAGCACGGGCTGGAACTGAACCACATCAAGCCCCATGGTTCCCTCTATGGGATGCTGGCCGGCGACGAGGACCTGATGCAGGCCGCCGCCGGTGCCGCCTTGCAGTTCGGCGTTCCGTTTTTCGGGCTCGCGGGGACCGCCCACGAAAGCGTGTGCCGGGCCATGGGGGTGGAATTCGTGCCCGAACTTTACGTCGACCTCAACTACGGTCCGGCCGGTGAGCTGCTGATCCAGCGCCGCCCGGCACCCACCGATCCCGAGGCCGCCGCCGAGCGAGTCAGCAGGGCGCTGGCCGGCAAGCCCGTCCTCGCTGTTGACGGCACCGAACTGGACATCCAGTTCCAAAGCATCTGCGTCCACTCCGACGCACCCAATTCTGTTGCAGTGGCCACCGCAGTGCGTGCGGTCCTGGGCTGAACCGATCTATCCAAACCATCTGAAAGCGAGCATCCCGTGGCAACCATCGTTTCCCCGCTCCCCGGCGTCTTCTACCGCAAGCCCGGGCCTGGCAAGCCGCCTTTCGCCAACGAAGGCGACGCCATCGAGGTCGGCCAGACCCTCGGCATTATCGAAATCATGAAGCAGTTCACCGAAATCCAGTCCGATGTGGCCGGCACCCTGGAGTCGTTTGAGGTCAACGAGGGCGACATGGTCAACCCTGGCGACGCAATCGTCATCGTCCGGGAAGGATAGCCATGAAGAAACTGCTCATCGCCAACCGCGGCGAGATTGCCGTTCGCATCGCCAGGACCGCCCGCGAAATGGGCGTCGAGACTTTCGTGGTGGCCAGCGAAGCCGACGTCGAATCCTTGGCCGCCCGGTCCGCTGACCACGTCGTCGTGGTGGGTCCGGCGCCTGCCACCGCCAGCTACCTGAACCAGGACGCCATCGTCGCCGCGGCCGTGGACAACGGCTGCGATGCCGTCCATCCGGGCTACGGGTTCCTCTCCGAGAATGCGGACTTCGCCCGGAAGGTCGCTGATGCGGGCCTGATTTGGGTGGGGCCGCGTGCGGACGCCATCGCGATGATGGGCAACAAGTCCTTGGCGAGGGAATCGGCCCGGAAGGCTGGTGTCCCCGTGCTCCGCGGCTCGGACGGGCCCCTCGATCCGGCCGCCGACGCCGTAGAAATCGCCCGTGGCATCGGCTACCCCCTCGTGATCAAAGCCTCCGCCGGCGGCGGCGGCCGGGGCATCCGCTTTGTTCACAGCGAAGGGGAGCTTCTTGGATCCATTGAGCAGACCCGCGGCGAAGCGGGGGCCGTCTTCGGCGATCCCACCGTTTACCTGGAACGCTTTGTGCAGCATGCCCGTCACGTGGAGGTACAGGTCCTCGGCGACGGCACAAACTTCATCCATCTCGGCGACCGCGACTGCTCCATGCAGCGGCGCTCCCAGAAGGTCATCGAAGAGGCGCCGGCGCCGGACCTCCCGGACCACGTCCGCCAGAGGATCCGGGAATCCTCCGTGGAACTGGCCCGCGAGTGCGGCTACAGCGGCGCCGGAACGGTCGAATTCCTCTACGACCCGGTCAACCATGAGGCCGCGTTCATCGAAATGAACACCCGTATCCAGGTTGAGCACCCGATCACCGAGCAAATCACGGGCGTCGATCTGATCCGCGAACAGCTGCAGATCGCGTTCACCGGGGCGATGTCCCTCAGCCAGGACGACATCACATTCAACGGCCACTCTATCGAATGCCGTATCAACGCCGAGGACCCCGACCACCACTTCTTCCCCAGCCCGGGCATCATCACGGCCATGGACTGGCCCGCGGGCGCAGGCATCAGGGTGGACACCGGGGTGGAGACCGGTTCCACGGTCACTCCGTACTACGACTCCCTGATGGCCAAGCTGATTGTGCATGCAGACACCCGCGCATTGGCCATTGGGGCGATGCTGACGGCCCTGGATGAGACCCGCATCGAGGGGGTCAAGACCACTATCCCGGTGCATAAGAAGCTGCTGAGCCGGCCCGAATTTGCGGCCGTCACCCACCATTCGAAATTCCTTGAAACCGTCCCCGATCTGATGGAGGCACAATGAGCAGCCCGGAACCCGCCGTGTTGGAGGCCCGCTACACCTGGGGCGGAGACGAATTCCTGTTCGTTGAGGTCTCGGAGTCCATGGGCCTGGCAGCGAACTTCAGGGTGATGTCCATCGCCGCGAAGCTCTCGGCCATGCAGCTGCCCGGCATCGTGGACGTCTGTCCCGCCAACGCGTCGCTGCTGGTGAGGTTCGATCCCGACGTCCTGCCGCCGTCGACCCTTGAAGAGACCGTCCGGACCATTGAAGGGGACCTAACGCACCATCACGACCATTCGCTGGAAACCCGGATCATCGAGGTTCCGGTCTGGTACGAGGACCCGTTCACGGCGGAAGTGGCCGAACGTTTCCGCGAAGGTTTCCATCAGGAGCCCGGCGGCACCGACATTGACTACGCAGCCAAGGTCAACAACCTCAAGGATGCCGCCGAATTCATCCAGCGCCACCATGAGCAACCGTGGCTTGTCTCCATGGTCGGCTTCGTCGCCGGCCTGCCGTTCCTCTTCCAGCTGGTGGAGCGGGAAAAACAACTCGAAGTCCCCAAGTACCTGAGTCCCCGCACCGATACCCCCAAACTCACCGTGGGCCACGGCGGCTGCTTCGGCTGCATCTACTCCGTGCGGGGTGCCGGCGGCTACCAGATGTTCGGGGTGGCTGCCGCGCCCATCTTCGATCCTGCCCAGTCCCTGGCCGATTTCAAGGACTTCATGGTGTTCTTCAGGCCGGGCGACATCGTGAAGTTCAAGCCGGTCACCGAGGCTGAATATAACAACATCCAGACCGAGATCTCCGCCGGGACGTTCCGCTACCGGCAAGTGCCCGTGACATTTGATCTGTCCAAGGCGCTGGCGGATCCCGAAGGCTACAACCAGGAACTCATGGAGGCCCTCAATGGCGTTTGACATCAAGAACCCCGGACTGGCCACCACGGTCCAGGACCAGGGACGCACCGGCCACTACAACGTGGGCATCCCGCAGAGCGGTTCCATGGACCAATACTCGGCGGAACTAGGCAATGCCCTGGTGGGCAACACCGCCAAGGAAGCCGTCCTCGAATGCACGTACTTGGGCCCGGTGCTGACCACCGACCAGGATGCCGTCGTCGCCGTCACCGGGGCACCGGTGGACGTCAAGGTCAACGGCGAAACCCGGCCCCAGTGGACCCGGCTGCAGCTGAAGGCCGGCGATGAACTCAGTTTCGGGGTCATCCGGGGCGGCACGCGCTACTACATCGCGGTCCAGGGCGGCATCGATGTCCCCAAGGTGCTCGGCAGCCGGTCCACCTACAGCCTGGGCGCGATCGGCGGGTTCCAAGGCCGCAAGCTGGAGACCGGTGACCAGGTTCCGGTGGGTGCCCCGCTCAACGGCGGAGCCCTGCCCGACGCCGATACAGTTCCGGAGGAATTCCGTCCCGTCTTCGCCAAGGAACAGGCCGTCCGGATTGTCCTTGGCCTGTACGACCACCGTCTCACCGACGAGGGGCTGGACAGTCTTCTCCACAGCGAGTGGAAAGTGACCCCCGTGGCTGACCGGATGGGGTTGAGGTACTCAGGTCCCGGAGTGCAGTGGAAGGAGCGGGAGCAGCCATTCGGCGCCGGCTCCGATCCGTCCAACATTGTGGATGCCGGCTATGCCGTCGGGTCCATCCAGATTCCGGGCGGCACCCAGCCGATCATCCTGCACCGTGATGCCGTCTCCGGCGGGGGTTACGCCATGGTGGGCACGGTCATCAGCGCCGATATGGATCTGGTGGCCCGCGCCGCCCCCGGCACGTCCACCAGGTTCGTGGCCATCAGCCTGGACGAGGCCCTGGTGGCCCGCAAGGAACTCGCCGAGCTCAAGAGGAACGCCCGGGCGGCCATCGGCGCGGGCAGCTGAGCTACGGGACGGCGGACTGTGGCGGACTGTGGCGGATGGCCCCGAAACGGGAGCCTTGTGCTTCTGCGCCGGCGGGTCCTTACTGGTGGGAGGAGACCAGTCTGTCCGCCACCAGGACGGGATATCCCAAGGATCCAGCTCCCGGTTCAACGGCCTGGGCGGCAGGTGCTCCGACGTCGGACCTGGATCTAGGAGGACAGTCATGTTCGCTCGCGTCAGCACCTACCAGCCCGGCCCGGGCAGCTCCGGGGCACCCTCAGATGAGACCGTCAACCGGGTGCTCGAGCTGCCGGGATGCCTGGGCATCTATTACTTGCTTGGGAAGGACAACAAGTCACTGTCCATCACGCTGTGGGAGGACGCGGCCGCCCTTGCCGGCAGCGGGCAGGCTGCCGGCAAGATCCGCTCCGAGACCAGCGCGGAACAGCACATGCAGATCCTGGGCGTCGAGGAATTCGAAGTGCTGACCCGGCACCTCAAGGAGTAAGTCCCAGAAGGAGCGCGGGCCAAGAATCCAGGACGGCCGAGAATCAGTCGCCGCCGGGGGTGGCCCCCAGGGAGGATCGGCGGAAGTCGGTGTGCCACACGTCTTTGTCGCGCCCGTCCCGGTCGGTGAGCACGTATTCTGGCCAGCGGTCGAACGCGGAGCAGGGATGGGACAGCCCGAAATCCACGGTATCGGTGACATTCAGTCCGGTGACGCCGGTAAGGACTGCGTGATGGTCGAAGAGATTCCGCACCTCTGCGGCGGCGCCCTTCTTTTCGGCACCGTCCGTCTTCCGGGCCGACAGGAAGATTGGCAGTCCGGCGTCGTAGGGAAGATCCCGTTTGCCTGCCCCGACGACGGCCATCCCCGCTTCCGGGGTAGACAGGACGACGGCGCGAACGGATATCGCTGGAATGAGTCCCGGAACGGGGCTGACGGCGGCATACGTGCCGTGATCGTGGGTGACGTAGCAACCTGATCTGAGAATGATCCGGGTTCCAGGCACCTGGCCGCCGTCGGGAAGGAACTCGACCACGCGGTCCGGGAACGCGGACCCACCCATTGAATAAATGGGGGCAGCCGTCTCAAAAAACTTCGCCGCCTCCAGATACACGTCCCGCACCAGCCGGCAGTGTCGGTCGACCGCGGTGACCGTATCCTCCGCCCTGCTGTTGGGCACGACGCCTTCGTACCCGGCAACCCCCACCAGCCTCAGTCCCGGCGTGGCCCGGACCAGCTCAGCCAGCAGCAGACCCTCATCCAGGCTGCGTACTCCTGTGCGGCCGCCGGGTGTGCCGACGTCGATCAGCACCTCAAGGTCGATCGCCCCGCCGTCGAAGATTTCCCCTGCCGTCCTGACCCCAGCCGCAGAATCAACGAAGCAACGGATCTCCCGTCCGGGATCTTCCTCCAGCCACGTGCGGACACGCGTTAGTCCGAGCCTGTCGACGATTTCATTGGCCACGAGAACGCGGTCATGTCCCCAAGCCAATGCCGAGGCGACCTGATCCACGGTGGCGACGGTGACACCGACGGCGCCAGCAGCCAGCTGCCGCTTGATGATCGGCGCCGACATCGTCGTCTTGACGTGCGGGGCGAGTTCCACGCCCCGCTCCCGGCACCACGCCGCCATGACCTGGATATTGTTGTCAAGGGCATCGCCGTCGAGCCGCAGCTGCGGATACCCGGGTCCCTTTACGATCTTTGGCGCGAAGTCTCCATCGGCCCCACCCTGGCTCTCGATCAGCTGGCTCACACTTCTCCCGATTCTTAGGTCCCAAAAGCTGCTTCGACACTAGCTGCTTTGACACTCCGATAATCTACTTGACCGCCAGGGGTCTGGCGGAATGGGCCAGTTGACACTGCACTAGTGACATGAGCTCCACACCTTCAGACCTCATCCACTTCACCGAACGCGGATCGGGTAAGCCCCTGCTGCTGGTGCACGGGCTGATGGTCACCGGCCAGATGTTCGACCCAGTGCTCGAGCGTCTCGCCGCCCGGCATCGCCTGATCATTCCGGATTTGCGCGGCCACGGGCAAAGCCGGGGACTTCCGCCGCCTTACACGGCCACGCTGCTGGCAGCGGACCTGGCACGTTTGCTCGACTATCTCGCCATCGAGGCTACGGCCGTGCTTGGCTACTCGCATGGCGGCGCGGTCGCCCAGCAACTGGCCCTGGACTATCCCGGGCGATGCGACCGCCTCGTACTCGTTTGCGCCTATGCCTTCAACATGGCGACGTGGCGCGAGTGGGTTGAAGGCCACGCCCTGCCGCCTGCGCTCCGGGTCCTCGGGATGCGGCGGCTGTCGAAGCTGGTAGTCGCACCGTCCGCTCCGCAGCTGGGCAGGGAACGTACCGACTGGCTCACCGGGCTCATGGCGGGCCAGGATGCCAGGGTGATGGCGTCCGCCTGGCGGGGTGCGATGGCGTTCGACAGCAGGGGCCGGCTGGCCGAGATCGCCTGTCCGACGCTCGTCGTCGCCGCTGCGAACGATCAGGCGGTACCGATCCAGCACGCGAATATGCTCCACAACGGAATTCCCGGATCGCGCCTCGTCTTGATCGACCCGGCTGACCACGCGCTCATCTGGACGCATCCGGACGAGGTTGCGCGGGTGACCGAGGAATTCCTGGGCGACTGAGAGGGACGGATTCCGGGTTAGGTCACCGGGAATTGACACGCCTAGGCGTGCCCGCACCGCCTAAACATCCAGCGCCGGATTCCGGTCGAAGAAGCCCACCGGCTTGAGCCAGAACGCAACAGTGTCCGCCGGCATTACCGGCCATTCCTCCGGCCGCGGGATGTGGTGTATGCCGAAAACGTACCAAAGGACGACGTCGGTGTTTTCCACGGACCGGCCCTGCTGCACCCATTCGGGCATTCCCAGTCCGCCTGCTCCCTGGTTCACAAATTCGCCGGCCGGCCAACGTTCCTTGGCATCGTTCGGCGTCACCCACACTGTGTGCCCAATGACCTCCGAGCGCTGAAAAACCGGGGATGCCGGATCAAAGAACGCGGGGAACCCTGCGCCGGGCACCAGTTTGTAGGACACCGGGGTTCCGAGCCCGTTGACCGAATTATCGTTTGTCACCGTCCAGGCCCGCTGGGTTTCCCAGGAATAGTCGTCGTGTCCCTCGGTCGTGATGGGGCTCTTTTTCTGAAGCAGGGCGAGCCCGTACGGATTCTCCGGCCCCATCGGGACCATCTCAGTTTCCGAGCGGTAAACTGTGTTGGCCGTTCCGTCGATGTCGAGGTCGAGCCGGGCCACCAGGAAGTGCTGATGGAAGGGCGCGTAGGTCCGGTGGTCCACAAGGGTCCCGCTCGGATGCTCTTGGCCCTCGCCGAAATGGGTGACCACCATGATTCCAGTGGCTCTTACCTCGCACTCGATGTTCCCGTCTTGGTAGAAGCGCCAGTAGACCAGGTATTCGTAGTTGGCCACGGTGACATGGAACGAAATCACCAGTCGACGCATGCGACGCACTTCCATGCCGCCGTCGTGATCGATGTGCTTCCACAACACCCCTGCGTCCTCTTCGTGGAAGCAGATCGCGTTCTTGATAGTGAACGGCTCCCCCGCCGAATTGTGCATGACCGCATCGAAGTACCGGACTTCGCCAAGACAGTCGCAGCCCAGTTCAAGCGACGTCGTCATGAATCCCAGACCCCATTCACCGACATCGAACGCGGTGCGGTGGTAGTGGTCGTCACTCGGGTCCCGGTAGGGAACAGCCATTTCGGCGAAGGACAGGCGGTTCGCAATCGGCCGCTCGCGCCCTCCGTCGCGATAGCTGACCCGGTGAATGGTCAGGCCTTCGCGGTAGTTGAACCCGATTCGCATGGACCAGTTCTGCCAGCTGACCCTGTTGCCATCAAAACGGAAGGAAACGCCCTCGGGCTGAAGAATCTCCAGCGGCTTCAGCGGTTCCCGGGTGCTTGCATTGCGGAGCCGCTCCGGGATCAGCGCCGGGACATATCCCCCCATGATCTCGGGAGTGTCGACCGCAAAGGTGTCCTCGATGTCCAGCAGCTCCATGGAGGCCAGGTCAATGACGCAGTGGAAGCCGTTGACCGGCCCTGCGTAGGGGTTTGCGCCCGGCCGGGCACGGACCCAGGTATCGGACCAGCCGATCCGGCGCCCCTGGTACTTTTCCGGGATCAGTGTCAGGCCGTAAGTCCAAACGTCCATGAACACCAGGGACAGGTCCGTGATGCCGCGCTTGGCAAGCGCAGCGATCACCCTCGGGTCACTGCGCAGCGCTGCGTCAGCTTCTTCCCACTCGTCCACGGTCATGTTCGCCTGCACGCCCGGGACATGGGTGAAAGAGACAACGTCCCCGCGAGCCAGGGACAGCCGCGCCTGGTAGGTCTTGTTTGAGGAACGTTCGAAGCAGTTCACACCGACGATCCGCTCCGGAGCCGGCGCGTCGGCGTCGGACTCGAAGGCGTCGACGGAGGCCTTGTCGGGTTCGATCAGCTCAATGGCTGCCAGTCGCCATGCAGGAAATGAGACGCCCTGTGCGCTGGCGAGCAAGGCAGCCGCTGCCAGGAACTCTTCCGCGCTAAGTGGATCCAGTGGATGAAACTGGGACGAAATTTTCACGGCACTCTCCTTCTCCGAGATCGCGTTCACGGCCCCGACGGCGAAACCCGGAGCCGCCGGAGGGTCCTCACAGCGTTTCCTCTCTGATGTGCCAGGGAGAGCCATAACCTTCCGGCTCGGGGGCGGCCATCAAGTCCAGGAATGGTTTGGCGGGGAAAGCCTCCGGCCCCAGGACGCCTGCCCCTGTCCATGTCCCGCTGGCAAGCAGCTCGAGAGCAATGATCGGGTTAATGGCTGTTTGCCACACGACGCATTGACTGGCGTAGTTTTCCATCGTCCACGCATTGTCGGCCACATGGTAAAGGTACGTACTTCGCGGGTTGCCTTCCCTGTCTTTGCCCCGGACCAAGACCCCGGCGCACGTTTTGCCCGTGATCTTGGGGCCGAGCGTGGCAGGGTCCGGCAGACACGCTGCGACCACGTCACGGGGACTGACCAACGTTCCTTTGACGTTCACCGGTTCGGTGGAGTCGAGTCCGAGCTTGTGAAGGACGCGGAGCACATCGATAAATTCATTTCCAAGGCCGTATTTGAAGTTCACGGTTTTTGCATCGATCCATCGCGGCATGAGCAGCACTTCTTCGTGCTCCACATTGACGCATTCGACCGGCCCAATGCCCTCGGGGAAGTCAAACACTTCGGGTTCGCTAAATGGCTCCGTAGTCCTCCAGCCGTGCTCGGACGAGTAGACGACCGGCGGATTAAGGCACTCCTCGATGGTGGTCCAAATCGAGAATGACGGGGCAAAGTCATAGCCTTCAACCACCAGGTTGGCCCCGTCCCGGACGCCCAGTTCGTCGATCTGGGAGAACAGGAATTCCCGGGCGTAGGCGGCAAATACATCCGACAGGCCGGGCTCGACGCCCATTCCGACCAAGGCGAGGCGGCCGGCGGATTCCCATTCGCCGGACCGTTCAAATTGCAGATCACCCAGTTTCACGCCGGGGAGCTGATAGGGCTCCTCAGGATGCGGCGTCGACAGCGACATGGCCATGTCGAGGTAGGTGGCGCCGGCCTCCGCCGCGCCTTCAAAAATCGGCATCACAAAGCGCGGATCAACGGCGTTGAGGACGTGCGTGATGCGCTGCCGACGTATGGCATCCGCCACGGCCGCCTGGCTCGACGCGTCAAGGGACACTGCCTGAAAGCGTTGCCTGAGTTCGGGGGGAACGGATTGGACTACAGATTCCGCACGCGCCAAGTCGTAGTCTGCGACAACGAATGCTTCGAAAAAGCTCCGTCGCGCCGCAATGCCGGCCGCTGCCCCGCCGACGCCGCCGGCGCCTATGCATAGGATCCTCATTGGTGTCCTTCAGGTGGGAGCCACAGCACCGGCCGTGACTTCAATGGCGGCGCCCCTCATGCGTCCGAAGTCCGGGCCAGTGTCCGCCCGCGGAAGAAGTCCGGCTTCCGGATCCACCAGACCCCCATCAGCACGGCCCCGATCAGCAGGCCGCCGACGCCCACGACTGCCTCGGCCCCGATGCCGAAGATCGTCACGTTGTTACCATCTGCGTCTTGGAGCCAATCAGGTTGGGCGAAGTTCGACAGACCGTAGATGAACACGGCCGCCAGCATGAGGCTGCCGGCCAACGGGAACAGTCCGCGCATGATGAAGTTCCGGAACGAGGACGTGAGTGTCTTGCGATAGAACCATACGCAGGCGAGGCCGGTCAGTCCGTAGTAGAACGCGATCATCAGCCCGATCGAGCCGATCAGGGCCAGAAGGAGTGCCGGGCTGATGAGCGTGAAGACGAGGTAGAAGAACGCGGAGGCGAGGCCCATGCCGATAGTTGACCAGGTGGGAGTGAGGTATTTCGCGTGGATTCGGGCGAACTTTTCCGGGATCGCCTTGTAGACCGCCATCGAAAGCGTGGTGCGTGCTGTCGGAAGGATGGTCGTTTGCGTCGAGGCTGACGCCGACGTCAGGATGGAGAATCCGAGAAGTGTCATGAGGATCGCTCCAACCGGGCCCTCGCCGAACAGTGTAGGTCCGATGGCCGAAAATACGTCGGCAGAGTTTTCCGGGTTCGCCAGTCCAATTCCCGAGTCGCCGACACCGGCAAAGGCCACGGCGGCGACGGTCACGATCGCATAGGTGGCCAGCAGGAGAATCGTGCTGATGATGGCCGCGCGCCCTGGCGTCTTGTCAGGGTTCTTCGTCTCCTCATTCACCGAGACGGCAGTGTCCCAGCCCCAGTAAATGAAGATCGCAGTGAGCATTGCCGGGGCAATAGTCTCGCCAAAGTCGAGTGTGAACGGATTGAACCAGTCCAACTGCGGGACGAGGGAGTACGGCTCTGCGGTTCCCGAATACACTCTGACCAGTGCGAAGCCGGCGAAGAAAATAAGGATCGCGATTTCAAACGAGAGCAGCACGTACTGCACGTGAGCCGTGAGCTCGATGCCCCGATAGCAGATCCAGGTCATCACGGCAATCCATGCCAGACCTGCAATCGTTGTCGCAACGACGTTGCTCGCCAGCTGCGCGACATCCGGCAGCCCGAATCCTCCGACAAAAATGAATGAATACGCGCCAGCGATCTGAGCCAGATTGGCCATGACGACTATGTCGGCGATAATTATCCCCCAGCCGCCCATCCACCCGGTGACCGGACCAAACGCTCGGGACGCCCACGTAAAAGTTGTTCCGCAGTCAGGATCGGCCTTATTCAGCTCCTGGTAAGCGACCGCGATGAGGTACATCGGGATGAACGCGAGAAGGACGATTCCGGGCGCCTTGACCCCTGCGAAGATGGTGCCACCGACGACGATGAATCCCAGGCTGGCCGCGAGGCTATAGGCCGGGGCCGTCGATGCGACACCCACAACGACGCTCGATACGAGACCGAGCGCGCCGCTTTTCAGCCCCTTGCTGCCAGCCTCTTTAGTTGTTGAAGGAACGGTGCTTGCCATCTTCTCTCCCAACCGAGGAACCGGCAGCGCCGGTTCGAGCCGGAGTCCAACCTTTACCCAGCGAAGAGCGGGACACGTCTGTGCGTAATAGTGCAAATAATCCAGCTTCTAGAGATATCCCGCAAGGGGTGGCTTGAGCTGCAAGGCCGCTAGGGCTTCTTGTCCTTCGCGGCCTCGGTGAAGAGGGCACCCTGCGCAGCACCGGAACCGGACTTGCCACCGCCCGGGCCGCGCAAGACGAAGGCAATACCGACGGCGACCACTGCGCCGGTGATTGGCCCGGCGACATACACCCAGTAGTCGCTGAAGTTTAGGCTGGCGAGATCAGGCCCGAACGTCCGGGCCGGGTTCATCGACGTGCCGGAGATGGGGCTGCCCCACAAGCCCGCCAAGGCGATGTAGGCGCCTACGCCAAATGCCCCCAGCAGCCCGACGTTCTGGGCCCCGGAAGCGGTTCCCAGGATGACGCTGACCAGCACCAGCGTCAGCAGTGCCTCCATCCAGAACGCGGCGACGGCCGAATAATTCGCCGCCGGATAGTTTGAACCATAGCTGGCGGAGACACCGATCACGCCTTGCAGCAGGAGACAAGCAAGCGTCGCTCCGATGAGCTGGACAACGATGTAGCCCGGCACCCGGCGCCACGGGAAGTCACCGCGGAGTGCGAACGCGATGCTGACCGCGGGGTTCAGATGCGCTCCTGAGATCTTGCCCATGAAGAGGATGATCCCCATCACCATGAGGCCGGGGGCCACCACGGCCGCCGTGCGGCTGATGACACCGGGGAAGGCCTGGCTCATCATGCCACCCCCGGCCGCAACAATGACCAGCAAGAATGTGCCATACAACTCCGAGAACAAACGCCGCCATTCCTGCCGGGGATCATCAAAATCCTGGACTCGCAAAAGGATGTTCTGCTCGACAACTCCCAATTCGCTAGCAAGATTGTGATTGTGCGCCCGACTCTCACGCGCGCCGTCTTTGCCCTGGTCATCCGCCATGGCGTGTCGCCTCCGCCGGTTCTTGACTCGTGCCTTGCCGATCTGTTTGCCCGGAGCGGTCCGGCACCTGAGACCCTCAATGTACCGCTGCCGGGAGTGGTTGTCAGCGCTGCGCCGTTGGCTCGTTGCTAGTTGGTGGCTGGCCCTTCGAGGATCCGGGAGGCCCGGCCTGCGAATTCGTGCGGACATCCGCTGTGCAAAGTCCTAGCATTCAGCCATGAGGCAAGAAACGTGGCAAAAGTATTCCGAGTGGCCCCTTGTCGGTGCGGCTTTTATCTTTTTGGCGGCCTACTCCGTCCTGGTCATTGTCGATCCGCCGGATCCCTACGCCGCCGCTCTGTTATTCGTCGTGGGGGCAACGTGGCTGGCTTTCGGCGTCGACTACATCGTGAAGTTGCTCCTAGCCCCCCGGCCGGGCCGTTGGTTCGTCCGCCATCCCCTGGACCTGCTCATGGTGGTGCTCCCGGTAGCGCGCCCATTGCGGCTCTTGCGTCCCTTCACTTTGCGTCGAGTCATGGAACGGGCCCCGGGCACTGCCATCCGGACCCGCCTCATGGCCTACGTCATTTTCTCCGCCATCCTGCTGGTCTACACAGTTGCCCTGAGCGTCCTCCATTTCGAAAGGGGCGCTCCCAACGCGAACATCACCACCATGGGCGACTCTTTGTGGTGGGCGGTGGTCACCATCACAACCATCGGTTACGGCGACTACTACCCCGTTACAACTCCCGGCCGGTGGGCTGCGGCCGCGCTGATGGTCGGCGGGTTTGCGGTCCTGAGCATGGTCACGGCGGCGGTGTCCTCGTGGCTCGTTGAAAGTGTGACGGCCGCAACCCAACTCGGGAAGAACGCGGACATCCCCATCGGCAGCGAGGAGCTGGCCGGCCTCACGGCCCAGATCAACAGGCTCCAAGAGCAGCTGGCACGGACCCCGGGCGAATCGGAGAGCGACCCTGCCGAGGGAGAGGGCCGTAAGGAACCGCGCTAGTGGCATCAACGCTGCCTGTTTCGGTGACGCTGTCTATTCCATGCCACTGTCTGTTCCGTGACGCCATGGCCGCATCCGGCCGGAGCGGGTACAACTGATTCATGACCACCTCCCCGTTGGTTCTCGGCCCCATGGTGCGGTACGTGGATGAGACCTCGGCGAGTGTGTGGGTGGAGACCCCATCCGCTGCCCGGGTTTCCATCCGTGCCGGCGGCAGGGACTGGTCCGCCCGAACGTTCGCAGTTCACGGTCACCACTACGCCCTGGTGGAATTGGGCGGGCTGGAGCCCGGCACGGTCACGCCCTACGCCCTGGATATCAACGGAACGCAGGTCTGGCCCGATTCCTCGACCAGCTTCCCTCCGTCCATGATCGCCACCCTGGCGACCGGTAAGCCGCTGCGGATGGCCTATGGCTCCTGCAGGACCAGCGTCCCGCACGATGCTTCCGGCAACCGGACCCACGGCGTCGACGCGCTGCGCGCCTATGCACTAAGGATGGCCTCCGGGGGTGAGGTGTCGTGGCCGGATCTGGTGGTCTTCGTCGGAGACCAGGTGTACGCAGATTTGACCAGCGAGCAGATGCAGGAGTTCATCCGCGCCCGACGCGACATCGAGGCACCCCCCGGCGAAGAGCTCAAAGACTACGAGGAATACGCCCACCTTTACTATCTGGCCTGGTCAGACCCCGCGAACAGGTGGCTGCTGTCCACCCTGCCCAGCGCCATGATCTTCGATGACCACGACATCCGCGACGACTGGAATACCTCACTGAGCTGGAAGAAGAAAATGGAAGCCACCTCATGGTGGCATGATCGGATTGTCGCGGGGCTGGCCTCCTACTGGGTCTACCAGCATCTGGGGAACCTGTCACCGCAAGAACGGGCCGAGGACTCGGTTTGGCAGCGGATCGTACGGCACTCGGGCCAGGACGAGATCGACGTCGGCGCGGAGCTGGACGGCTTCGCGGAACGGGCTGACCGGGACCCGAAATCCTACCGGTGGAGCTTCTGCCGCGATTTCGGCGACACCCGGCTGATCGTGGTTGACTCCCGCGCAGCCCGGGACCTGACTCCGGACGACCGGGCATTGGTTGACACACCGGAAATGGCCTGGGTCGATAGCCGGATGCGTGGCGGCTTCCGCCACCTGCTCATGGCGACGTCGCTGCCTTTTCTGCTGCCGATGGGCCTGCACTACGTCGAGTCGTGGAATGAGGCCGTCTCGGAAGGTGCGTGGGGAGAACATGCCGCCCGGGCCGGGGAGAAGGTGCGCCAGGCATTGGACCTTGAACACTGGGGCGCATTCCAAAACAGCTTCCGGGAGATGGCGGCCCTGGCGAGCGAGGTCGCCGATGGCAAACGCGGGCCGGCACCGGAAACTATCACCTTCCTCTCCGGAGACGTCCACTACTCGTACGTTGCGGAGGTCGACCGTGACTCGGGCAGCCGGATCGTGCAGGCGGTCTGCTCGCCCATCCGCAACCCGTTGCCCCGGGTGATGAGGTCCTTCGCAGCCGTCATGTCCTACGGCCTGGCCACGCCGGTAGGCGCCTTGGTTGCACGCTCCGCAAAGGTCCCGGACCCGCCGTTCCACTGGTCCGGGGTCAAGGGGCCGTGGTTCCAAAACAACCTGGCCCATCTGGAGGTGGTGCCGGAAGGGCTGAAACTATGGTGGGAGACCGGCGTGGTGGCCGGCGGCGACCATCAGCATCCCGAGCTGGAATGTGTCGCCTCCCTCACGTTGGCCCCGTTCAAGGCCCGGAACCCCTCCCACAAGCAGCAGGGAACCGCATGACGGCAGCGGACGTGAATCACGGGCCGCAGCGGACGTCTCCGGCGGGGTCCGGTACGCGTCTACTTTTGGCCGGTCAGCAAGGTACCTTGGATCGCTGTCAACGGCACCGCTCCGAAGTCCCTGGAATCAATTGACACGCCGCGGTTGTCCCCTAGAAGGAAGACACTGCCGGCAGGCACCGTCTCGGGCCCAAAGTAGGTGCCGTCGATCCGGCTGTGATCGATGAATGGCTCTTTGACGGCAACATCATCGACGAATAGTTCCGAATCCCGGATGGCTACCCTTTGCCCCGCTCCCGCAATCACGCGCTTGATCGCCGTCCGGCCATCGACCGGGCTGGCAAAGGCAACAACGACGCCATTGCGGATCCAGCCCGCGGCCGCGGCCGGCTTGTACAGGAACACGACGGCGCCCGAGGGGATCGTGGGGGCCATGCTGTCCGAGGAGACTGTCACAGGCTCCACGAGCCACGTGCGAATGGCAAGCACAGCCAGGACCGGGATCAATGCCGCTATGAGGGGCCTGCGCCGCGAGCGGCTGCCACGGCCGGCCTGTCCCACGGCTATCAATCCCGATCATCGTCCCAGGCCGCCTTGGCCGCCGTCATGGGGTCGTCCGAATCCCAGTCGCTTTCCTTCAGTCCCACCCGGAACTGGGCCATCATGTCGTGGTCCTCGTGGGGCAGGTTGTGGCAGTGCATCATGTAGAGGCCCCGGTTCGGGGTGAACTTCATGAGCAGCCGGACAGTTTCGTCCTCGCCGACGTACACAACGTCCTTGGGGCCGCGCTCGTGGGCCATAGGGGGCGCCCCGTTGCGGCTGAGGATCTGGAAGTCCACGAGGTGAATGTGGAGGGGATGGAACCAGCCGCCGGACCTATTCTCGATTTCCCAGATTTCCACGGAGTTGAGGTCGGGATCGGCGATGACTTTCTTGTAGCCGCTGGCGATGACGTCCTGCCAGCTGTCGTCATTAATGGTCCACATGTTCGTAGAGTCATTCCGTTTGACCCGGAATTTGCGCGTCTTCACGGATTGCCCTGGCTGTAGCGACATGGCCTCGCTGTTGGCGAGCTTGGTCGGGATCCGGTTCCAGGTGGGGTCCGAGGTATCCACCGGCTCGTCCGTGACGTCGAAAGCCATGATCTTGTTGGTGAAGTCGTAGTCCACGTTGTTCTTGTTGGACAGATTGCGGAGTTCAATCCGCTGCCCCGTCTTGTAGTTCCGAAAGTCGATGAGGATTTCGTACCGCTCTGCTCCGCCGTGGCGCCAGCTTCCCACGGACTGCGCCACGGGGATCAAGCCGCCGTCGGTACCCACCACCACCACCGGATCACCGGTGCTGAGCGTGGGCCGCAATGACCGGGAGATGGAGCCGTTCAGGATGCGGAACCGGTAGACCCGTTTCTGCACCTTCATGACCGGCCAGGGCCTGCCGTTGACCAGGATCACGTCCCCCCACAGTCCAGAGTGGCTGTTGTCGTCATAGCCCAGGGAACCGTCCGCGGCAAACATTGCATCGGTGACCGTCAGCGCGACGTCGAAGTTGCCCTGCGGGAGGAGCTGCCGTTCCACAGGATCGTGCAAGTGGTACTGCGCGGCGAGCCCTGAATAGGCGTTCAGGGCCGTGAAGTGGACTCCGTGGTCGTGGTACCACAACGTGCGCGCCGGCTGGAAGTTGGGGTAGTGGTAGTCCTTGTAAAAACCCGGAAGGGTGATGTCGCTGGCGTAGCCGTCGAATTGCGGCTTCGAAGCAGAACCGTGCAGATGGGTTGACGTGGACAGGGCGTGCCCATCGAGCGCGTGCTCGGCCGGCAGCTGGTTCCGAATCCTCAGTACGGCTTTGGTGCCTTGGTCGAGGCTGATCGTCGGCCCAGGGAACGTGCCGTTATAACCCAGGATGGGAGTGCTAAGCCGGGGCAAAATGTTGGCCATGGCGGCCTTCTCGGTCAGCCGGTAGTAGTTGACGGGCAGGCCGTCCGCGGGATCGGTGCCTGTGGCGTAGGGCTGCAGAACCGGCGCCTGGACAAAAGCCGCCTGGAATGGTTTGGGCATCTCGCTGGAACTTATGCGGCTGGCCGATTTGGCTTCGACCGAGCCGGTCGGCAGCATGGCGCCACCGGCTCCGAGAATACCCAGGCCCCCGATCAACAGAACCTGACGACGTGAAATGGACATAGCCGGTCTCCTTTGCGTTCAGGTATCAGACTTTGCAGGACCCTGCTTGGAGATAACCTGCGACCTTTTTCCCGACCTTGGAAGAAGCCTGAGGAGGCGCGTGCGGGTCAGCGGGCCGGGGCAAGACGCGATTGCAGCCGCGCTGTCACGGTGGTGCCTGTGCCGGGGACGCTGAGAATCTGCAATGCTCCACCCGCTTCCCGGATGGTGTCCTTGAGTATCCGCAGGCCAAGGTGGCCCTCGGCGGCGCCATGTGAGGTGTCGAAGCCCTTGCCGTTGTCCGCAATGCTGATTTCGGCGCCGTGCTGGTCTGTCCGCAGCGAGAGGACCACAGTGGTTGCACCGGAGTGCTTTGCGCTGTTTGAGAGTGCTTCCCGGGCCACGCGGTACAACAGCGCGGACGAACCACGGCCAAGCGCGACATCGTCCGGGATCAGCAGATGCACCGCGAGGCCGCGTTCCTGGTGCGGTTCGACGAGCCGTTCCAGAGACGTCCTGAGCCCCAGCTGTTCAAGGTCGGGCGGATACAGCTCCTGCGTCATGGTCCGCAGGGCGCGGACGCTCTGTTGCAGAATTGTTCTGGCCCCGCCCAGCACCGGCCGCTGCTCCGGTGGGCCGTGGAGCTCTTCTGATTCGAGGGCATAGCCCAGCCCGGAGAGGTCCTGGATTACTTCATCGTGCAGGTCCCGGGCAATCCTGCGGCGTTCCAGGTCGGAGGCCTCAACAGCGCGCTTAAGCAAGCGGTTCCGGGTCGCCTGATGGGCCTGGATCCCACGGGCCAGCCGGACGGCGGGGGGAAGCTGGGCCAGCTGAAGTGCCGCCAGGGCGAGAAGAAGAGGCGGGACCATGCTGTACAGGACTGCCTGCTGCTCGTCACGCACTGGGTCGTCGTCGTAGTAGGCCTCAAAGATCAGCGGCGTACCGTCGGTGGCCGAGGAGCTGACGTAGACTTCCACGAGTTCTCCCGACGCCAGCTCGTACTCATTCTCAAGTTCGTGCTGGCTTTCCAGCGACGCCGTCCCCGGCCCTCCGGCCAGGAGGGCCTTGCCCCAGTCGGGCAAATCGAAGCGTTGCCCCACGAGCGAGCGAATGTCCGAATACACAACCCGGCCACTGCTGTCCCATACCTTGATCCTCAGTACCGAGGCGTTGTTGCGCCATGGCTCCAATTCCTTGTCCAGGGCGTCCAGCGCCGTTGTGTCGCCGGCGAGCAGCGCCTCGTTCACATGAGGTTTGATAGCAAAGTCCGCCACGCGTTGGGTGAAGAGGAGGGCGTTGTCCAGAGCGTGCCGCTCCGCCTCGGCACGGATCCAAAACGCGACGGGAGTCGCGACAATCAGCAGCGCAAGAAATCCCATCACCAGGAATTTCGCCACGGCGGCCCGGACGGCGAAGCGTTCAGCCGTGCCCGGAAAGTCCTCCGGCTTCGTGCCATCCTCAGCTTCAGAAGGCCTGGACATCGGACTTCACGAGCAGGATTCCCCGGACTTCAGCCTCCGCCATGGCTTCACTCTGGGAGTGCGAACCCAGTTTGGAAAAAATGGTTTTGACGTAGCCGCGGCAGGTGTGGATCGAGATGCCCAGGCTGTTGGCGATCACCCGCACCTCGTGCCCCTCCGACATCAAGCGCAGAACGTCCAGCTCGCGGGGGCTTAGGGGTGGCCCAGGGGGGCACACGGCGGCAGCGGAGCGCGGGGCTCCGATCTGCGCCACCAAGGAGGGGTGCACCACCATGTTTCCCGCCCGGGCGTGCCGAAGAGTGTCAAGCATCGTGGCCAGCGAGCCATCCTTGGGGAGGAACCCGCATATCCCTATCGCCGCTGCCTGCCTCAGGACATCCTGGGACGGATCGCCTGTCAGCATGATGATCCGGGTATCCGGGTTCTGTTCCAAGATGCGGGTCGCCGCCGACAGCCCGTCACCATCAGGCAAGTGATAATCCATGACAACAACGTCGGGTTCCAGTTCGCGGCACAACTGCACGCCGCTCTCAACGGACGCCGCCGAGCCAACGCTGCGAAGGTCCGGTTCCCGGTCCAGCGCACCCGTCAGCAGCTCCGCAAAAGTCCTGTGGTCATCGACGGTCAGTATCCGCAGGATAGCGGCGCCAGCTCCTGCTTCGCTGGTGGGGAGGCTGGTGGGGATCCGGTTCGGCATGCTGTTCGGGATGCCGACGGCGGGTGACGGGTCCGCCGAAACGGCGGCTACCGGTCTTGCGTCGCCGCCCGTCAGCCGCAGGAGGCGGGCGTGGGCGCCGCGCAGGGCCTCGCCCGGGGTGCATCCCATTTCCCGGTGCAGCGTGCGCCGGCATTGCTCGAATGCCTTCAGTGCTTCGAGCGGCTGACCGGAGTCCTCCAGCCCCAGGACGAGGGAGGACCAGGCACTCTCGTTAAGGAGATCGCCGGCCAGGGCTTCCCTCGCCCAGTGGACCGCGCGCTCGGGCTGATGCAGGGACAGCGCCAGTCCGGCGGCCTGCGCCCGGGCCCTGCAGACCCGGTGCTCATGATTGCCCCGTGCTTCCTCGGCCCAGGGCGCCGTCAGCTCATCCCCGAGCAGGGGCGCGGATGCCAGGCCCAGAGCTTCCTGCAGGAGCTCTAGGGCCTCGACGGGCTCGCGCGTCGAGGCCCGGCGCAGCAACTCACTGAAGCGGCTCACATCCAGGTCTACGAGGGCAGGATCCATGACATAGCCGCCGGTGACGGTCCGCAGCGGTCCGGATTTGCCTTGGCCTGGCTGCAAATGGCGCCGAAGGACACTGACGTAGCTTTCCAGCGTCGGCAAAGCCTCTGCCGGTGGCTGCCCGGCCCACAGCACGTCGCTGAGGCGGTCCTTTGACATGGGCGTGCCGAGATTGAGCAAGAGGATTTCGAGGACTTGCCGGGGTTTGGGACCGCCAAGCTCACCCGCTTCGAGGACTTCGCCGCCTCGCCGAATTCGCAGTGGGCCGAGAATTCGGACCTCGAGGACGCACTGTGGCAACACGTCCCCCTCCGCGGTTGATGGACCGTCAATCTCATGGGTGGGGCTGGGAAGCATGGCAGACCTGCAATTCGGACGGAATTAATGCTCCCTAAGTTTTTTCCATCGAGCCACCCTCGACACGAGTACCCGATACTCGTTTTCCCGGGCGGCACTGCCGATCTGCGCCGGGTAGTCAGCCCCGTCTCCGGTGGTGTGCCGCCCCCAAAGACAGCCCCGGCCCGCCCGGGAGCTCCAGTGCCAGATCGATGGCCCGGTCAGGAAGATCGAACACGAGCGTGGCGTTGAGGCTTTGACCTTGGGGGACGTCGGCGGGGGCGGGAGAAGACCAGAGCGCTTTCCACGTCCCGGTTCCGAGACCTGACACGAAGTAGTCAGAGGGATCATACGCGAGGCCGCCCTTTTCCAGCGCCGTCAGCTCCACCAGCACGCGCACTCGGTGGAGCCCCTCCGCTGGCGGATCGGCGAGCGCGGCAGCGGCGGCCGTGGGGATCCCGCCGTCGGTCTCCTCCGGCACCACTCCGTTAATGCGTGCCAGTCCCCCGGTGACGCCGGCCGAAGCACCCAACAGGGCAGGAGGTTTTCGCGGTGCAGCCGTAACGACGCTGGCGACCAGGGCCCCTACAAGGACGAGCAGGATGACCGGAACGAGGATTTTCGCGCGCTGAAGCGTGGCTGACCTTGACATGCAGGCCAGCATCCCCGGAGCGCCCTAGGAAAACCCTTGGAACGCCCTGCGTGCGGGCAGCGGCCCGCGGCCACAAGTTCTCCTGATCACAGGCTAGTTACAAGTTGCCGTCCATACCGTGACGATCACAAGTGCGCCGGCCCGGCGCACCCTGTTCCTCCCGCCAGGGTGGAGGGGCGAGAAAAGCACAGGATGGATGTCGTCATGAAACGAATACTTGCGTTCCTTATGGCAAATGTCGCGGTCGTCTCGTTGGCTGGCCTAGCCTCGGCCGCCGTCGGCCCTCCGGGCGTCAACGGGCCCGGGCTCGCGGAAGTCGGCCCGGTCGACGCGACGGACGGCTACCCGGTCTGGTACCGGGACCGTACCGGGCTCAGGCTGGAGAAGTGCATAGCGCAGGCCGATCCGATGTGCCCGGCCCGCGGGCCGCTGCCCGATGAAGCCGCGGCGGTTTCCTTCCCCGATAACTACCCGGATGAGGGCTTCTACTCCCTTACCTCCGGCACCATGGACACAGCGGGGGGTGGAAAAGCGCTCGCGGCGATTGCCCTGGAACAGGCATTCGGCAGCGGGCCGGTGGCCGCCGGCGACCAGGTCACCTTTGCCCGGCTACGGCTGAAAATCACGAATGTCAGGGATGGCGTGGACTACAAGTTCACCACGCCGGCGGGCACCAAAACCGTCAGGACATCGAAACCGGGCATCGTCTTCGATACCGAGGACATCGGCATCGGCGGAAAGGGAGACTTCTCGGGCGCCTTGGGTGGAAGGATCGGCCCGTTCCTGACCTGGGACACCTACCCCACCGATCCCGCCCTCAAGCCCGACGCCAACGGCAAGAACACGTACGTCGGCGATGGCACCACCCCCCACAAAATCACCGGCAGCCCCTACGGGACCAATATCTTCCGGATCGAGGGTCCGGGCATCAATCCGAGCGCCACGGATGCCTGCCCTTCCGTTCCAGGGCCGGTGACCGACTGTGTAGAAACAGACCTCTTCACGGTGCAGGGAAAGCTTGCGACCAACAGCGGTGTGGCCGCAGAGCGCGCGACGTATTCCAGATCATCGCTTAACTCAGGGACGGTGGACGTCTTCGCATCGAGCGAATCCGGACCGCAAGCAATCCAGCTCTCTGACTCGTCCGCCGGCAGCGCGGTCTTCAGCCCGACGGCGCTGGAAGGATCCGGCGGCAAGTATTTCGCCAGGATCGCTTTTGACGGACCCCAGCCGCCGTCCACGGTCACTGTCACGAACTCGAGCGATGTTCCGGCATCGGCGAAGAAGATCGCCGTCGTCGACCGGGTCAGCGGCAAGGCAACCTTCAACACCGACAGCGGTGTCCTATCGATCGAAGCGGTGTCCAGCGATACGGCGGGCCCGCGGACCCTGACCGCCCTCGGCTTCGGGGAGCTGGCATCGGGCTCCCTGGCATGGGGTCCCCTCGCGGCTCCCCCAGTTTCTGTCACCGTTCGATCCGACGCCAAGGGCGAAGTTGTGTTGCCTGTCGAGGTGACGGGCAACGCCCGCGCCCCGATTCCAGTAACCGCCCAAGCCGGAGCCGATCAAACGGTCCAGGAAGGTCAAAAAGTAGACCTTGACGGGTCCGCCTCCAGCGGTCCGGTCTCCACCTACTCATGGAACGGCCCTTCCGGAGTGGTACTGAGCGATCCCAACGCGGCCCGGCCCAGCTTCACCGCCCCCGCACCGGGAGACTATGTCTTTTCCCTCACGGTCAACGGCCCCGGCGGCCCGAGCACGGCAACTGTCACCGTGACAGTAACAGCCACCGTGGCGGCGGCGGCAAACGCCGGACCAAACCAGCAAGGCGCGCAACGCGGAGCCAAGGTCACCTTGGATGGCAGCGGTTCCACCGGCGCCGCCACCTATTCGTGGACGCAGATTCTGGGCCCAGGCGATCCTAAAGTCACCCTGACCGGCGCCAATTCCGCCCGTCCCTCGTTTACCTTCCCGCTCTACAAGTACCCTGCGAGTTCGGGCGCGCTGACCTTCAAGCTGACGGTAGGAAGCTCTGACGGGTCCTCAAGCAATGCCCAGGTGACGGTCACCCCGCGGGCCGACACGGTGGCGGTTACCTCCGCCCGCTACACGGCCAGCAAGCGCGAATGGCGGGTGGACGGCACCAGCTCCATCCTGTCCGGTCAGGCGGTAACGGTACACCTCGGCGGCTTGGACGGAACCGTCCTTGGTACGGCCGTGGTGGACGCCACGGGATCGTTTGCCATACGAGTTACATCGGCTGTTGTCGGCCGGGCCGGCCAGAGCGTAAGCGTTGAGTCTCCCCTCGGCGGCACCGCAACCGGCTTTGCAGTCCGTGTCCAGTAATCATCCTGCCGCCGGAGCCCGGGGGGCGGCCGTCAGGCCGGCCGTCCCCCGGGACCGTGGTGCCAGGCTTACTGCCTCCGACGGACAGGGTGTGGCGCCGCAGGTACGGTCCTCAAAAACCCCGTCCGATGCTGCCGCAGGCACCACCCTGCGGCTGCAGGTACTCGAAATCATCGACAGCCTCCTCAACAGCGCCGGCCCGGAACTGGAGGAGCATCGGACCCGTCTGCGGGTTCATCTCAGCGAGAATCCCTGGGACCCGGAAACCGCCCTGTTGCGATACCTTTGGGACCGCGAACAGCAGGGTGTCACTCCACAGGCACTGCCCGGTGCCGGCCCGTGATGGCCTCCCCGGTGCGGTCCTTGTTAGCGAGGGCCGCCCTCGGGGGCGGCTACGTTCTCTATGGCCACGGTTTCGATGATTCTGGTCGATGGCTCACCGACCAGCGCCGGCGCCGTCACGCCAGTTTTCCACGTATCGTTCTGCAGCCGGCCCAGGAAGTCCACTGCAGCCTCCTGCGTATCGAAATCCATCTCGAGCATCACATAGTCTTGCTGGTCAATCGGGCGCGAGATGCGGTATGACCGCACGCCCGACTTGGCGCGGTCCAGCGGATCACTGTCAAAAGCCGTCCGCCACATGGCAAAATCCCGGACCTGGTGTTCGATCTGCAGGGTAATCACTGAGGCGCTCCTGTCGACGGTTCTACACGCCCAACTGTAGGCCCGGAAGGCCCCGCCAAGTAAGGCGCCCAGCCGAAGTGTTATACCGGGTGGCGTCCTACGCCGGCGCGGATCCGGTGTTCGTCGTGCTGGTCGGGGCGTTGGCCTGATCAGCATGGTGGCGTTGGCGGCGGCTCGCCAGCAGGAACGGCACCGCGACCAGCTCGATCACGCCGCCGATCGCCAGGGAGGCCGCGTAGCTGTACACATCGGCCGCCCGACCGAGCAGCGGCTGCACCACGACGCCGCCGCTTGAGCCCATGAGGGAATCGAAGCTGAGCACTGTTGCCCGCTGCTTCGACGCGATCATGTCGTTCAAGTACGCCTGCCGGACCGGGATGCCGGCCGACCACACCAGCGCCCAGATCGCCAACAGCACCAAGGCCACCCAGAACACCTGGGTGAACCCGAGCGCCACCAGGATCACCGTGTCCACGATGCTGCTAAGGATCAGCACGCTGGTGCGTCTGCGGACGAGGCGCCGGATACGGGGGGCAATCCAGCCACCCAGCACCTCCGCTCCGGCCACGATGGCCGCGGCCAGGCCTGCAACGGAATACGCGTGTGGATCCCCGAACAGCTCCAGCAGGAACGGCTGCAGAGCGTAGAACACATAGATCCCGACGCCGGCGGTGAATGGCGCGGCCAGCATCACGTAACGTACGGGCGGATTCTTCAAGCCGTTGTCGATCGAGGCGGCGAGCACAGCCCGGGTCGCCTGAAGGGGATGAGTAGAGCGTTCAGGGGTGAACCCGACGTCGCGCATGAGCCCGAAGGCCACAGCGAACATGGCCAGCAGCACACCCACACGCAGCAGAAACGGCACGCCCAGATTGGTGGCCTGCGCGATCACGCCGCCGGCCACGGAGCCGACGAGCATCGCGACGCCGGACACCATCTGGCCCCGCCCCAGCACAGTCTCCATCCCGCCCTCATAGCCGGAGAAGCGCAACGCATCGACAAGCCAGGCCTCGACTGCCCCAGAGAAGAACGTGAAACCCAGGCCGAGCAGGGCCGACACCACTGCCCACCACCAGAACGGCGCGGAAAACTGCCAGAGCAGGTAGTAAAGGTAAGTGGAGACGGCGAGGGTCACGGTCCCGAGCAGGAACGAAACGCGGCGCCCCCAGCCGTCGGCAACCACCCCCGTGGGCACCTCGAAGACCACCATACCGGCTGTGAAGAAGGCGTTCGCGGCAAACGCCTCAAGGTTGCTGAGTCCGGCATCCAACAGGAAGAGGGTGTTGATCCCCCAAATGAACGAGGCCGCAAGGGTATTGCCCAGCGTCAACGTCAAATAGATGCGCTGGATCTTTAGGGCGGCGGCGTTCATCGCGGCGCCGTCCCCGCCAGGGCGAGGAGGGAGCACGAGCCCATTCTCGTCTCCCCCACGGACGCGCGCCAGAGCACGCCAGGACCGCTATTGGGGCGAATCGTCGCCCGCTGGCCGCACTGTCTCGGCGTCGGGGTCCATTGCCAAAAGCCCGGTGTCGTCCGTCACCTCTGTCAGCTCCTGGGCGATGTCAGGCTTGAGCCAGGACGCCACCACGCTGACGCCGCCGCCGTCGTCGCGGTCAATCACGACGTCGATCTCGCTGGCGGCCGCGCCCATGCCCAACAGCTGTTCGCGATACGACGCCGCCAGGGCAACCAGGCTTTCCTCAGTCCACTCCCCCGGCCGGATCCTCGTTGAGATTTCGACCGGTTCAGGCTGGTACAGCGTCATGAAAATCCCTCCTTTGGGGTTGACCCGGGGCGGGCACGAGCCCATTCTCGTCTCCTTGGCCGGTGTGCGCCAGAGCGGTCGGTCCAGCCGCCGTTGCTGCCGGGCGTTCCGGAGGGAACGCCGCGGTGGCAGACTTTTGTTCACCAAGTTGTGCCGATAGGAGGTTCCCGGTGGCGGGCATGGCTGAGGCCCTTTTGCACGACGGCACGGCAATACCGATGCTGGTGAGCGGTGACGGCCGGGCGCTCCTGATCCCTGCGGATATGAAGCCGCATTCCGCGTCGGAGGCCCAGACAATGCGCGATTGGGGCGCCGACCCCGGCCTCGGGCCCAACCTCGTTGCGGCCCTCTCGCAGTCCTATCGCGTGGTGGCGGCCGACTACGAGGGCCACCGGATGGCGCACCCGGCACCGGACACCCTCACGCCGGAGAACGTCACGGCCGATTTCCTGGCCATCGCGGATGCGGCGCACGCAGAAACCTTCGCGTACTACGGCTACTCCTGGCTGGCCCTGTGCGGTTTGCAGTTGGCGGTCCGCACAAACCGGCTCTGGGCGCTCGTCATGGGCGGATTCCCGCCGCTCGAAGGCCCGTACAAGAGCATGTTGGCGCTCACGCAGGCGGCCCACTCGGCGGCCGCCAGCTCCTCGTCCTCGGAACAATCTCCGGCGGTAAACCTGCCCGTCGAACCGGGCGACTGGGATGCCGCGACAATACAGACCACCGAAGCCCAGACCCGCCAGTTCCTCACGCTGTACGAGGCGCTCCAGGACTTCGACGACTCAGCTGTTGCGCTGGCCGGGGACCTCCCCCGGCTTGCGTTTGCCGGCTCCGCCGATCAAATCCTGTACGGACCCCGTTGGGGAGACGTGACGGTGCGGATCGGCGAACCGCTAGCTGCCCGCGAGCGCGAGCTCATCGACGCCGGGTGGGACGTGCAGGTGCTCCCAGCCCTCGATCACCGGGGCGCGATGCATAGCGACGTCGTGGTTCCCCTCCTGAGGGCCTGGCTCGGAAAGGTGGGACGGGAGCACTAAGAACGCCGACAACCTGCGGTGCTTGGCGGGGCTGGTTACCTACGTGCTGAGACGGAAGACATCGGCCTTGATCTCGTGGCGTCCGGTTTTCCGCTTCCCAGCCGGTGTCCCATACAAAACCAGGGCCGACCTGCCGTCGTCGAGTACGGTGATCCCCTCGGCATGGTCCTCACCCTCACCAAACGGCGCGTCAAATTCGCAAGGCAAGTCGTCCTTCTGCAGGACGGCCTCGGCCTGCGAGGTCAGCGCGTTCCGCCAACGAAACGCGGCCGTGCGCCCGGCAAGCTCCATGGTGGGTCCCGCCAAGACGAGCAGGTCCGCTCCGTGACGGCACAGGTCCCGCACGCCCAAACCATGCAGGCGAAGGAAGTGCTTCCGGTAGCGACGATTACCCGGACCGATCGGCTGCGGCTCAATGCCGGACCCGTCACCAACCTGGAGCTCGATGATCACGGCCCACCCGCGCAGCACCGGCCCGCGCAGACCGACGAACACCCGGTCTCCCGCCACGGCGAGGCCTTCGCAGTCAATGCCGTTGTCCTTGCCCGGGATCGGCCGCGACCCGGACTTCGAGGACCGGATGAAGCTCCCCAGGTGAGGGTCATCGGCCAGGAGATCCACCAAGTCCGTGCCCCGGCCGAGGCCCAGCACGGCCGGGCGTTGCTGCTGCCCTGTCCGGCCGCCGCCCGGATCGAGGAGGGACTCAGTGGAGAGGCGGGCCAACACCCGGCGGCGCGGGCTGACCTCCACTGTCGCCAGGGACTTCTGTGCCTCTTCGGGCGTGGCGTTGTTCTTGACCTGTTTGCGGGCCGGGCTGTGCGATCCGAGCAGCCACACCGTGTCGCCCTCGACATCCAGGCCTTCGATGTCCATCTCGCCCCTGTCCCCAGGCAGCTCGAGGACGTGTGTGAGATCGAAGCTGCGATGGGCGCGCGCGTGGTCCCCGGACTCCAGCGTGAGCCGCTCGATGCTGGTTGTCTCGTCATTGGCGACCCAAAGGTGGGAGCCCTGGCGGGCCACGGCGGACAACCCGTCGCGGAGGTCTGCCTTCCGGTCAAGGGTGCTGCGCTGATCGAGTACGAGGGCGATCTCACCGATTGGTTCGTCCGGCCGCGGCCATCCGCTCACCGCGGATCACCCCGCCCTCATCAGCTGCGGTCGGTCTCTCATCTCAGCTCCAATGTTTACTGAAAACATTCCCTCCGGGCGGGCAGGGCGCGGCCATTGTTCCCCCCGCCCAGCCTCCGCCAGTGCTCAGCCGGTGTCCCCGGATCGGGCAGACAATCACCGCGAATGTTTGACCACCATCGCAGAGCCGCCCCCGCGCCTCACCGGCTCAGCCGCGGCGACCATGCGTCCGTCGGAGTTGAACTCGATTGCTGTCGCCGCGCCGATCTCCGCCGCGGACGTCGACGGCGCACCCGCCGGCACGAGCTGATGACCGTACGGTGCCAGCTGGGTGCCGTACGCGGTGATGAACTCCGACTCCGCTGTGACTGTTGCCGCGTTCCGCTGCGACGCACGCGGCGCCGCGATCGCCTCCGAGATGCTCATGCCCAGATCCACCCGGTTCAAGATCGTTTGCAGGACGGTTGTGATGATCGTCGATCCACCCGGCGAGCCGAGCGCGAGGAACGGTTTGCCATCCTTGAGGATGATGGTCGGTGACATCGAGGAGCGCGGACGCTTCTTCGGCTCAATCCGGTTGGGGTCGGTCGGGTCATAGACGGCGGAGAAGTCGGTCAGCTCGTTGTTGAGCAGGAACCCGCGGCCGGGAACCACGATGCCGGACCCGCCCGTCTGCTCAATCGTGAGCGTGTATTCAACCACGTTCCCCCACTTGTCCGCGACGGTCAGGTTGGTGGTCGAGATGTTCTCGGTGTCCCTCTCGACCGCAGGCGCCGCGGCGGCGGCGGGACACACGCCGTCGTACGAGGTCACATCACCCGGCGGGACCGGCTTCGTGGCCGCGTGCCGCGGATCGATCTGGCACAAGCGCTCCTTGCCGAAGCGCGGGTCAGTGAGCGCGGCGGTGGGGACGTCGACAAACGCCGGGTCGCCCACGTATTTGCCCCGGTCCGCGAAAGCCAGGGCGCTTGCCTCGAGGTAATGGTGCAGGGCGTCGGGTTTGGACATCTCGGTGAGGTTGAGTGGGTCGAGGATGTTCAGCGCCTCCGCGACGGTGGTGCCCCCGCTACTCGACGGCGCCATGCCGTAGACGTCCAGCCCCCGGTAGTCCACGTGCGTGGGGGCCTGATCCAGGACGTGATAGGCGGCGAGGTCGGCCGTCGTCATGTGGCCCACGGGAACGGGCAGCGCAGTGCCCGGGGCCTTCGGCGGAGCCTGCACACTGGCCGCGATTTCCGCGGCCAGTGTGCCGCGGTAGAAGCCGCGCGCGCCTTGCTTGGCGAGAAGCCGGTAGGTTTCGGCGAGTTCGGGATTCCGGAAGACACTGCCGACGGCGGGTGCGTCGCCGCCCGGCAGGAACAGCTTGCTGGTCGAGGTGAACGCCGCGAACCGGGGCTTGTTCTCGAGGGTCTGCAGCCGGAACGTGGCGTCTACGACGAAGCCCCTCGTGGCAACCTTGATGGCAGGTTTGAGAACATCTGCGAGGCTCAACGTCCCCCATCGGTCGAGTGCGCGCTCCCACGTGGCCGCCGTGCCGGGGACACCAACGGAGACGCCGCTAGTGACGAGCTCCGGCGTGAAGGGGTACGGCTTACCGGTCGCCGGGTCGATGAACGCGTCATGGCGCATCGCTGCCGGTGCAGTTTCACGGCCTTCGATGGTGCCGACCTTGCGTGAGTCCGCGTTGTAGAACACGAAGTAGCCACCACCGCCGATCCCGGCGCTGTACGGCTCGGTCACGCCCAGGGTCGCGGCTGCGGCGACGGCGGCGTCCGCCGCGTTTCCGCCCTTCCGGAGGACGTCAATTGCCGCAGCCGAGGCCTCGGGATCCACGGTGCTCACCGCGCCGCCGTACCCCGTGGCGGTCGCGGTTCTTTCGGTCTCTCGCGCGTCGGCGAAGGCGGGGGCGCTAACGGTGCCGCTGGCCATGCCCAAGGCCAGAACCGCCGTTACGGCAGCGAGTCGGCGTCCCGCAGGTAGCATGGTCGCTCCGGGGTCAGGGTGATGCGAGTACACGGTGGACTCACCGTACCCCTCCGCGGGGCGACACTCAACACCCTCAGCACGTTTGGGCCGGGCGGTACTGGCTGAGGGTCCTACCGGGTCCGACACGCGTCGGACGTGAGCGTTGCGGCGCGATCGACAGCGCGGCAGACCTCGTGGAAGTCACGCAGGTCGAGCGGCGCACCGGCATTAAAGGCTGGTGCGCTCAGCCCGGCGATGCCCGCCTCAGCGTTCCCGAGACGGTTGTTCCTCCCCGGTGGAAGCAGATGGTGAGTATCTTTGTTGGGGTCCTGGCTCCGCAGGAAGCGCTGAGGGAGCCGGCCGCCGAGCTCCTGGTCGGTTCGCCCTTACCCGGCCCCGGGGAGGGACACCTTAACCAGACCGTTCTCGATGCGTGTGCTGAACCGCGGCTGGGCCGCCGTCGCGGGTCCCCCCATAACCTCTCCGCTACGCAGCGAGAAGGCACTCCCATGCCACGGACAGACAACGCAGGGCTCCCCGCGTTCTTCAACCCGGCCCTCGTGGAGGGGCCCTGACAAGTGGCTGCAGACATCCGACAAGACGTGGACGGCATCGCCCCGGCGGAACACGAGCAGCGGCATCCCGGCCACCATCCTCCGCTCTAGTTTGCCCTCAACGAGCTCGTCCAGCGGCGCCAGGGCGTGCCAACCGACAGGGAAGCGGTGAGGAACATCCTCGCTGTGGTTTACGCCGGCGGCCTGACGATACGTGAGATGGCCACCGAGGAAACCGGCGGCGGCAAGCGTCGCAAACCCCAGATATCCGAGCATCTTGCCTCGTGGCTGCCGCCCGCGGGACCGCTCCACCAGCGACGCGACGTACAAACCAGTGGCCGCGAGGTTCCCCGCGGCGTGGACCAGGCCGACGCGCTGCTGCTGTTCATGAAGTTCCGACCAGTCGGTGAAGCCGGCCACAGCGGAGGGAACCGCGCTGATCACCCCCACGCCAATCAAGACCCCGGCCGCCCGGTCGTTGCCGGGCACGGCATCCAAAATGGCGGCCGATGTCCACGCCCCCATCGGTATCTGTACCCCAACAGGGTGAACCGGATGTCCCAGGGGCACCCCGTGGAGCACATCACGGAGCCACGGGAACCGGACAATGGAGTTCACAGTTCCTTTTACTCCCGCGACCAAAGGATCAAGCCAGGGACTGTCCTCCAGTCGAGAAACGAGATTCAGCAGCGGCAACGGTCTCATGTGTTTCCTCCATCATCTGATCGTTGAGCTGAGCCTAATTTCTCGGCCTTCGTCTGCACAGCCCCCGGAGGATCAATTGCGCGCCGGTAGCCGCACCGAAGCAATGGGAGCCGGGCGCTCACGCCGTTGCTTAGTCGCGCGCGTCCCGCGCCCTCCTTTCACGCAGCCAAGGGATGAGACCACCGGCCAGGAGCATGTCCACCTGGCGACCGGAGAGGCTGTGCCGCACGGGGTAGACCTCGCCGCGGGTCTCGTTCTGCACAAGGATCTCGTTGCCTGCCACGAGGGCGTCGTGTATTCCTGTCAGCAGGAGCACATCGCCTTGTTGGATCCGGTCATGATCGGCGGCATTCGTGAACTCGAGTGCGAGGACCCCGAAATTGGCCAGATTCTGCCAATGGATCCGCGCGAAGGAGACGGCCACCACTGCACGCAGCCCGAGGAAGCGTGGGGTGATAGCTGCGTGTTCGCGTGAGGATCCCTGGCCGTAGTTGGTGCCGCCGACCAGGATGTGGCCTGTCGCGTCGCGGGTCCGTGCGGCGCGGGCGGGGTAGGAAGGGTCGACCTGATCGAAGGTAAATTCGGCGAGCTTGGGGATGTTGCTGCGGTAGGGCAGAACGCGCGCACCGGCCGGCAGAATCTCATCGGTGGAGACATCGTTGCCCACCACCAAGGCGACTGGCGCCTCGATGCGGTCGGCCAGGGCGCCGAATACCGGAAGAGAGGAGATGTTTTCGCCCTTGACCAGGGCCACTTTGCCGGCTTCCTCCGGCGGCAAAGGCTCCTCCAGCATCGCCACGTTCACGCTCGACACCTCGGGAAGTTCGATCACGGGGTATTCCAGGTCGAAGAGCTCTGTCAGGTCCCGCGGGTCTGTGATCGTGCCGGTGAGTGCGGCAGCCGCGGCCGTCTCCGGTGAACACAGGTAGACCGAGTCCTCCTGCGTGCCCGAACGGCCCGGAAAGTTGCGGGGCATCGTGCGCAGGCTGTTGCTTCCGTTGGCGGGGGCCTGGCCCATCCCGATACAGCCCATGCATCCGGTCTGATGCAACCGGCCCCCGGCGCTGATCAGATCAAAGGTGGCGCCCATCCTGGTGAGGTCCTGCAGAATCTGTCGCGAACTCGGATTGACGTCAAGGGACAGCCCGGGGTGGCACTGCCGCCCCTTCATGATTGCCGCGACAATGGCGAAGTCGCGCAGGCCCGGGTTCGCTGAGGACCCAATCACCACCTGCGCCACCGGCCTGCCCACGACCTCACGCACCGGAACGACGTTGCCGGGCGAGCTGGGCAGGGCGATGAGCGGCTCGATCGTGGCGAGGTCGATCTCGTCGGTCACGTCGTAGGAGGCATCGGAATCGGCGAGGAGTTCGGCGAAGTCGCCCTCGCGCCGTTCGGAGCGCAAGAAGACCCGGACTTGGTCGTCGGCCGGGAAAACCGTGCTCGTCGCACCGAGTTCGGCACCCATGTTGGCAATCACGTGGCGGTCCATAGCGCTCAGTGTCGCCAGGCCGGGGCCGTGGTACTCGATGATCCGGTCCCTGCCGCCCTTGACGCCGTGCCGGCGCAGCATTTCGAGAATGACGTCCTTGGCACTGGTCCACGGCGGCAGCTGGCCGGTAAGCCTCACGCCCCAGATCTCCGGCATCTTCAGGTAGAGCGGTTCCCCCGCGATTGCCAAGGCTACTTCGGTGCCGCCGACGCCGATTGCCAGCATCCCCAGTGAACCTGCGGCCGGGGTATGGCTGTCGGAGCCGACCATGGTCTTGCCCGGAACACCAAACCGCTGCATGTGAGTCGGATGCGACACCCCGTTTCCCGCTTTCGAGAACCACAGGCCAAACCGGCGGCAGGCCGAGCGGAGAAAATCATGGTCTTCCGCGTTCCTGCTGTCGGCCTGCAACAGGTTGTGGTCCACGTACTGCACGGATACTTCAGTTTGTACCTGGCCGAGCCCAAGGGCCTCAAGTTCAAGCATGACCAGCGTCCCGGTCGCGTCCTGGGTGAGGGTCTGATCGATATGCAAACCGATCTCACGCCCGGGAATCATTTCTCCGGCGACCAGATGCGATGCGATGAGCTTCTGCGCCACGTTGTAGGCCACGGCGGGCTTCCTTACTCGAAACGCGAGGCCGGACGCAGCCGTCGGCAACGAACCGGCTACCGGGCACTCGCCTTATCCCCAAAATAGCCCACTCCGGGCGCCGGGAACAGCGGAGATCGGACGTCCTCGGGCAGGGATGCCCGGGCGGTCCGTATGCCGTTCATCGCGGCAGTGTCTGCACCGGCACGCTTCTGGTGTTCCAAGAGCTGAGGAAGGCCAGGGCCGCAGCCAATCCCGCACTCAGCACGACGGCTCCCAGCCACATCGACACGGGCCATTGAATCGATGACCCCAGCGCGATGCCGGCCAGTTGGCCCGCCCAGATAAGTGCCGCGAGTGTTGCGGTGACAGCCGGCAGCCGGCGCCGCAGCCACGGTCCCTCCCGCCCTGCCAGCAGCACGTCAGCCGCCACAGCGGCTATCGTGGCTCCGGCCGCACCGGCGACCGCTGCCGGGCGCAGCCCCGACATGGCCAAAGGCAGCCACGCCACCACGGCGACCAGGATGGTGGCAATGCCGTAAGGCGGCCGTCGGGTGCCGGCGAAGGTGTAAAGGAAGGGCCCGGCTATCAGCGCCGTGGTTACCAGATAGCTGGCCAGCCCGAGGGCCGGAGGCAGTTCCGCCTGGGTGTGCCCGGGGCTCCCGATCGGCGTCTGGAGATATGGGACGGCGGGCGGCGTCCGGACAAACGCCGAGCAGTAGATCAGGAAGAAGGAGCCCAGTCCGGTCATAAGGGCGAGAGAAAGCACTGCAGGCGGCGTCCATCTAAAAGCCCCCGGCCCGCCGGCGGCCCGTGCACTACGGATGCCGGTGCCGAGGATGAGGAAGAGGCTGAACCCCAGCAGCAAGTGTGTGGGGCTCACCAGCGCATCGAGGGAGACTTCGATCCCCAGGACCTCGTGCCAGGCCAGATCCAGAACGCCGGCGACGGCGAAGAGCACGAGTCCGATGACCGTGCCCTGGTAGCCGGCCGGCACCGCCCGGGTCAACGGCCGCCCGGGCTGACGGTTCCGCCAGATCACGCCTGCCGTCCACGCGGCGGTGGCCACAAGGCCCGAATAAAGCGCGGCGTGCCAGGGAGTGAAGAAGGTTTCCAGCTCGGGAATGTGCAGGTGGGCCCAGCCGTCCAGGAAGACGGCCAGGAGGAGCCAGATGCCCAGCAGTTCCGTCACAAGGTCGTTCCGCGCGCCTGCCCGGAGTGTCGGTGCCGCCGTGTCCACCATGGTCGCTCTCCTCGCAGTCAACGTGCCACCCCACGCGGCCCGGGCCGCCAGTATGCGGTCCCGCACCGACTGGTTAAAGCTTGGACCTCCCGGTGTCCTACTGCCAGTGCCACCGTCGCCGTTCCTGGAACCCGCGTGGGTCATTCTAAGATGGCGCTTACCGTCCCTCACATGGGTGCGGTCATTTGGAGCCCTGGCAGCAACTCCGGGTGGGCCGGGACGAAGAACGCGAAAACAATCAGCGAGACTCCAGTGACACGGCTAAGGGCGGGCCCGTATTTCCACGTCTTCTCCAGGAAGATGACTACCGTGAGCACCGCCATCCATGCCAGGTTCATCACGCCAACGGCAATCAGCACCACCATGAGCCCCCAACAGCACCCCACGCAATACACACCGTGATACATGCCTACGCGGACATCCCGCAGGCGGCCCTTGTATCCGGAGACGTGCAACAGGAATGCTACCGGCGACCGGCAGTGCCTGAGGCAGAAATCCTTCAGCGGGGTCAGCTGGTAGGCGCCAGCCACCATCAGAACTCCTGCTCCCACCCAGGGTGCGATAGCCGGCCCGTCCTCAGCCAGCAGCGCAGAGAGCGCCGCGGCAGCGTAGGCAACGACTCCGAATCCGATCCACGTCAAAAGGTAACCGCCCACCAGGCCAGTTGTCCGGGTGGCCCGGACCCGGCGGCTGCGGACGGCACGGATGGATCTGAGGTAGGTCGAAGTGAGCGGCGCCAGCGCGGGCAACATCATGGCGGCCATCATCAGTGTCCACACGCCCAAGAAACCCCAGAGCCCCAGTCCCATGGTCCCCGGGCCTGTGGACATGTCGGCGAGGCCTGAGAAAGTGAAATACCACGCCAGTGCGGCGCACCCGATCAACGCCAACTCTGCGGCATGGTGGCTGACTGTCAGGCCGCTCCTGCCCGGCACTTAGGCGGACCAGGCGAAGGGGGCCGAGAAGGAGTTCTTTCCGGCGTTATCCCAGGTCATCCCGAACACGTCGACGCGGGCGGTGCTGGATGTTCCGGCTGCCAGAGTGTCGGCCGGGAATCCGACCCCGCTAAGTTTCACTCCTCGCCCTGTGGAATCAAATGGATTCATGAAGTCCTCGACCACCATCTCGACTGCACTGCCAATACGCACCTGGTGGACACGCCCGTCGTCGGCGTAGGCCATCTCCAGGGACTCCATGCCCGCCATTTCACCGATCAGGGGTGCGAGGCCCTCCATCGGTCCGCCGAGCTGGCCGCCGAAGACTGCACCGAGCGCTTCGGCCTGCTCGGCGGAAGCGGCGGCGTCCATCAGGAGACCGACCTTCCAGCCCCCCTCACTCATCAGGGCAGGTGTATCGGCGAGGACGCAGACTGTCAGACCGCCGACGTCGACACCGTTGACTTCGCCGGTTTCCACGTGGAAGGCCAAGGCCACGTTGCAGCGGTCATTGTCCGCCGGTGCCGTCTGTCCTGTCGCCGTACACGGGCAGACCATATCGCAGTTGCAATTCTCAAAATATGTACCCTCGACATGCCACGGCATTTTGGGCGTCCTTTCGAAGAGGCACCCCCCAAAAATAAAGTCTCCTCGCGGCCCTGAACAGTGTCAACGGTGGATGGTGACCCGTGCATCAGGCCCTTCAGGGGCGCCCCCACGTCGAAGGGATGGGTGCAATGAGCCAAAAGTTTGCTGGTGGGAGAGGCCGAGTGGCGGCCCTGTCACCGCTGGGAATGTGCCGCCGCTGCTAACCGGCCGGCGCCACCACGTCCTCCAGCATTGCCCGGTCGAAGAATCGGATCTCGCCGGTCGCCTCGAAAAACACGGGTACGACTGAAGTATTCGCGTCCTTCGAGGTTTCGTAGATCTCGGGAGCGCTCCCGTGTTTTCGCGCGATGGTGCCAACCAGCTCTGTGCCGCGAACCCGGACGGTGCGATATTTGTAGCTCATTGGACCCCTTTGTCTGCCGCCTTCGTCTGCCAAGGCAAACGCTACTCCTGAGAAGGCGATCGAGATCCGTCCGGCGACGCAGTTCGAGGACGTAAAGACAATGGTCGGACCCAAGCGGCCCGATGCGACCGTGTGCTGGTGCCTGAGCTACCGCATCCCTTCCAAGCAGAACGTTCAGGTGCGTGGCACGGAGCGCGGCGCGTTCGTTGAACAATTCGTGAGGCAGATTCCGCCGCCCGGGGTACTGGCGTACGACGGCGACGAGGTGGTGGGCTGGGCCGGCCTCATCGACCTGACCATGGCCTACGTTGGCACACAGAAGCTCGTCGAACGGGCCGGGTTCACCAGGGCTGCCGACACCGACTCCGTGATCAAGGGCTTCCCCCGCGTGCTGATGCGCCTGGAACTGCGTTGATTGCTGGTCGTGTCAATCGACTTAACCTAATGTCGGCCCCGTTACACCTCACGGCATAGGATCGAAACTGTGGAACTAACCGAGAGGACGCTACAGGCGGCCTTGTGGCGGGTAAGCAAGCCGCAGAAACTACTTGAGAGTATGAATCATGGCTTCGAAAAATGACCCCGAGTCCGACGTCGATGCGGAGTCTGGCCAGCACGGCGGCGTCCAGTCGGTGGACCGGGCCCTGATGGTCCTGGAGATCCTGGCGCGGGACGGCCATGCGGGCGTGAGCGAAATCGCCGACGAGATGGGCATCCACAAGTCCACCGTTTCCCGGCTGCTGGGCTCGCTGGTGAGCAGGGAAATGGTGCACCAGAACAGCGAGCGCGGAAAGTACCAGCTGGGCTTCGGCATCCTGAGGCTGGCAAGCTCGATCCCCGGGCGGCTTAGCCTGGTCCGCGAGGCGCGGCCAGTTCTGGAAAGCCTGGCGGAGGAATTCAAAGAGACAGTGAACCTCGCCGTCCTGCGCTCCAACTACGCCGTCAACGTGGACCAGGCCATGGGCCCGTCAACACTGGCCACCTACGACTGGGTGGGCAGCCTGACGCCGCTGCACGCGACCTCCAGCGGAAAGGTCCTGCTGGCAGCACTGTCCGCGGACGAGCGGGACCGCATCCTGAAGGAGACCGGGCTTCCGGCCCGGACGCCGCGGACCATCACCAACAGGAACAAGCTCGAAACCCAGCTCCTCGACGTCGCCCGCGACGGCTACGGCGTGGTCCGGGAGGAATTCGAAATCGGGCTCAACTCGATGTCCGTGCCGGTGTACAACCATGTGGGGGCCGTAATCGGCGCCGTCAGCATCTCCGGACCAGCCTTCCGTTTTGATCCGGAGACGGCGCCGGGACTCCCCGAAGCGCTGAAACAGGCGGGGCTGCAGATCAGCGCGAATATGGGCTACACCGGCGGCCGGTGATTGGCCCTCAAGCCGAATCGGGAAGGGCCCTCCGCGCTAAGCGACGGCGAAGGGCCGCAACCCGGCGAAGCCTCAACGACCAGTGGGGGTAACGTCCCCAACCTTCTCCTGGACCCAGTCGTGGAAGGCGCCGATGTGGTGCTCGCTCGGCACCAGCACGCCGCCCTTGGCGTAGACCTTTGAGCCCATGGCCGGCTGGCACCGTTCACAGGCGTCGAAATCCTGCTGGTTCACGCGGTGGAACAGCTCCACAGAAGCGCTGACGTCCTTGCCGCTCTCCACGACGCTGGGCACATACAGCCAGTCGCACTCCACGATCGTGCGGTCCGCTGCCATAGGGAACATGCGGTGGATGATCACGTGGTCCGGAACCAGGTTCACGAACACTGTGGGCTTGATGGTGATGGCGTAGTACCTGCGGTCCTGGTCCTCCCCCACCCCCGGAATCAGGTCCAGCCCTTCCGAGCCGTCGATGGTGAAACCCTTGACGTCCTCGCCGAATTCGGCGCCATGGCCCACGAAGTACTGCGCGGCCAGGCCGTCAGCGAATTCAGGCAGCACCTCGGTGAGTTCGGGGTGGATCGTGGCGCAGTGGTAGCACTCCATGAAGTTCTCGATGATGAGCTTCCAGTTTGCCGTCACGTCATACCGGATGCGGCGGCCCAGGCTGAGGTTGGCAACGTCGTAGCCTTCGATCGCCTTGAGGTCGCCGAGCCGCTCCTCGATGGCACCCATAACCTCATCTTCGAATGATGGCGGCTCGTCGGCCAGGCACACCCAGACGTAACCCAGGTATTCACGGATATGGACCTTCACCAGGCCGTACTCGTCCCTGTCGATATCCGGCATCTTGGTCAGGTTGGGGGCCGCGATGAGTTTGCCCTCGAAGTCGTAGGTCCAGGCGTGGTAAGGGCACTGGAACGAGCGTGCGGCTTCGCCTTGCTCTTCCATGCACAGCTTGACGCCCCGGTGCCGACAAATATTGTAGAAGGCACGGATTCCGCCCTTGCGGGTGCGGCTGATCAGCACGCTCTCCCGCCCGATCTGGACTGTCCGCCAGGCGCCTGCCTTGTCCAGGTCGGCGGACCGCACGGCGCAGAACCACATCTGCTCGAAGATCCGCTCCTGCTCGGCCCGGAACACGGCCTCATCCACATATGTATAACCGGGCAGCGTGGGAATCAGACTCGGGGCACTTACCTCAAGAGACAATTTGTCCTCCTAACGAACAAAGATCAACGAAAGCTGGAACTTGTAGGGACGGGTGGTTTACGGACAGGTTTCAGGACGCGACGGCCGCCCCCACCAGCGCGGAGGCGTCCGCACAGGCAGCCTGCCCGCTGGGCTCGCCCAGTGACCTGGCGGGTGAGGCGAGCAGGCGCCGCCACTTGGTGAACAGCCGCGGCTGGTTCATCCCGAGGACCGCCACCGGGACGTCCCCGCGGTAGTACACGGCAAGACAGCTGTGCGTCAGGACGTCGCCCACTTCGATCTCCAGCCGGTCGTAGCCGGCGCAGTGGCCTGCGAACTGCAGCTTGACGCCGTGCTGGTCTGACCAGAAATAGTGCGGCTTGGCCGGCCTCGGCGCGGCGTCAGGGTCCAGCAGCGCCTCAACGGCCAGTGCGGCACGCTCCAGGGCACCGGTCCAGTGCTCCACCCGGCGGTGCGTGCCCGCTGCCTGATCGAACCAGGCGGCGCAGTCCCCCACGGCCGCGATTCCGGGGACACCGGTGCGGCCCATGGCGTCGCACAGAACGCCGCCCCGAAGCTCGAGGCCGGAACCCTTCAGCCACTCCGTGTTTGGCTCGGCTCCAATGCCGACCACCACGACGTCGGCGCCCACATAGCGTCCGCCGGCCAACCGGAGTCCGGTGACGTTGCCTTCGCCGCTGTAGAAGTCCTCGATTACTGCGGAGGAAATGAGTTCCACGCCGTTGGCGGCGTGAAGCCCCGCCACCACGCCGCCCATCTCCGTACCGAGCTGGCCCGCGAACGGGACCGGCTTGGTGTCGATCATGGTGACTTCCATGCCTCGCGATGCGGCGGCCGAGGCAACCTCCGCGCCGATGAAACCGGCACCTATCACGGCCATCCTGCTCCCGGACACTAGCTCGGGCGCAAGGCTCTGTGCGTCGGCGAGGGTACGCAGGGTGAAGACGTTGCATAGCCCGGCCAGGGTGGGCAGCTGCCTGGCCCTCGCGCCGGTGGCAATGACAATGCCGTCCGCCTGCACGGTGCCGCCGTCCTTAAGGAGGATAGTCCGCGAGGAAGCATCCAGGGACACAGCCTCGGTGCCCAGGACCCATTCGGCCTGGAGCTCGTCGGCGTCGGCCTCCAGGAACAGATCCTCCGCCGTGACAGTACCCAGCAGGAAGTCCTTGGACAGCGGCGGCCGGTCATACGGACGGTGCGGCTCTTCGCCAATGATGACCAGCCGTCCGGCGAAGCCTTGGGCGCGGGCTGCCCGTGCGGCCGAAAGGCCTGCCAGGGAGGCTCCGACAATCGCAAGCGTCTGCACTCGACGCCCCCTTTCAATTGCTTCTTACGCAACAACAATCGCTATATGCAACAGAGTGATCCATGCCACGCGCACTGTCAAGGGTCTTCCGCCGGAAGACAAGGGCCCGCAATAGAGGTGAAAAGTCTTGACAACCGATGTGAGCTACCGCACTCTGTTGCTTATTGCGATTGCTGTTGATCACTGCGGAACAACCCTCCGGCGGTTGCACAGGGTCCCCCACGGAAAAGAGGTCCATCCATGCACAAGGCATGTCCGCTCAGCGAACTGGCACCGGGGGAAGCGCTCCGCCTGAACACGTCCCCGCCTATCGCGGTGTTCCACACGGAAGATGGCGAGCTTTTTGCCCTCGACGACACGTGCACCCACCAGGACGCCTCCCTGGCCGACGGCTGGGTGGAGGACTGCTGGGTCGAGTGCCCGCTGCACGCTTCCCGGTTCAACCTGCGCACAGGCGGCGTGGACGCCCCGCCGGCCAAGTTGCCGGTCCGCCGGCACGAAGTCAGCGTGATCGACGGCGACATCATGATCACCGAATCCGACGAGGCACCCAACCTTCCACCCGGCCTAAGGGTTAACGGCCACGTCTAGAGACCACCAGGCAGTGCTCCCTTTCAAGCAAAGAGGTGAAGTTCTTGACCCTACAACTGAGCAACGAGCTGCAGGACCGGACACATCCCGCATCCGACGCCGGCCAGCCACCGGCAGCAGCCAGGCAGCGGGCGGTGCCGTTCGTCCTCACCGTTGCCTGCCCCGAACGAAGCGGAATCGTCCACGCCGTGTCCAGCTTTTTGGCCGTGCGCGGCTTTGACATTGCCGAACATCAGCAATTCGACGACCACGTCAGCAACACCCTCTTCCTGCGCACCGCCTTCACCAGCACGATGACCGGCTCCGCCGGCCCCACGGGTACCGGTGCGGACTGCGGGCACAACACCGCCGCTTCCCTGTCCGCCGACTTCGCGGAGATCGCCGGCGAGTTCGGAATGTCCTATAGCTTTCATGACGAGAAGCCGCAACGCATCCTGGTGATGGTCTCCAAGTTCGGCCACTGCCTCAATGACCTCATTTTCCGCTGGCGCGCCGGGAGCCTGGGGGCGGACATCGCCGCGGTCATCTCCAACCACGAGGACCTGCGCCCGATGGCGGAAAATGCTGGGCTTCCCTTCATCCACGTACCCGTGACGGCGTCCACCAAACCGCTGGCGGAGTCCCGGCTCCTGGAACTAGTGGACGAATACGACGCGGACCTTGTGGTGCTGGCCCGCTACATGCAGGTACTGTCCGACGGCCTCTGCGGTGCACTCCACGGCCGGGCCATCAACATCCACCATTCTTTCCTGCCCGGGTTCAAAGGGGCCAGGCCATACCACCAGGCCTATGAACGCGGCGTGAAGGTGGTCGGGGCCACCGCCCACTACGTCACCGGCGACCTCGACGAAGGTCCCATCATTGAGCAGGAAGTCTTCCGGGTGGACCACGGCGTGGACCCGGATGCCCTGGTAACGGCAGGCCGCGACGCCGAAGCGATCGCGCTCTCCCGCGCGGTGAAGTGGCATTGCCAGCACCGCGTCCTCCTCAACGGCACCCGGACCGTCGTCTTCCGTTAGAGCCACCCCGTAAGCCCTCAAACGGGGCGCCCCACGCAACACGCAGCAAGCAAAGAACAGGAGCTTCCGTATGAGCGCTACACCCCGCGTCGTAATCATCGGCGCCGGCATTGTCGGTGCGAATCTGGCCGATGAATTGGCCACCCGAGGCTGGACCAGCGTCACCGTTTTGGAACAGGGACCACTCAACCTCGCCGGCGGCTCCACGTCGCACGCGCCCGGACTGGTGTTCCAGACCAACCCCTCCAAGACGATGACGCAATTCGCCGCCTACACCGTGGACAAGCTGCTCTCCCTGAGCGACGAGGGTGTCGGCTGCTTCAACCAAGTGGGTGGCCTGGAGCTTGCCACCACTCCGGAACGGCTGGAGGACCTCAAACGGAAGCTCGGCTACGCAACCTCATGGGGCATCGAGGGCAGGATCATCGATCCCGATGAGTGCAGCAAGCACTATCCGCTACTGAACCAGGACTTGGTCCTAGGCGGCCTCCATGTCCCCTCCGATGGCCTCGCCTCCGCCGCCCGCGCCGTTCAGCTGCTGATCCGCAAAGCTACGGCGGCCGGCGTCAGGTTCATCGGATCAACTCCGGTGACCGGTATCGAACAGTCCGGTGGCAAAGTAACGGGGGTTCAGACTCCCGACGGCGTGGTCGCGGCGGACATCGTCGTTTCCTGTGCCGGCTTCTGGGGCCCAAAGATAGGCGCGATGGCAGGCATGGCCGTGCCGCTGCTGCCGCTGGCCCACCAGTATGTCAAGACCACATCTGTGCCGAATCTCGTGGGCGCCAACCTGAGCGCAAACCCCATGGACCCCTCCGACGGCGCCCGCATGCCGATTCTCCGGCACCAGGACAAGGACCTCTATTTCCGTGAGCACGGGGACAGGATCGGAATCGGCTCCTATGCCCACCGCCCAATGCCCGTGGACTTGGACCAGCTACCAGAAGTGGCGCCAGGGCAGATGTCCGAGCACCGCATGCCTTCCCGCCTCGAATTCACCGAGGAGGATTTCCTGCCCTGCTGGGAGGACAGCCGGCTACTGTTGCCCGCCCTCCGCGGCGCGGAGATCGCCGACGGCTTCAACGGCATCTTCTCCTTCACCCCGGACGGCGGCCCATTGATCGGGCAGGCGCCGGAGCTTGATGGCTTCTACGTCGCAGAAGCGGTCTGGGTCACGCACTCCGCCGGCGTAGCCCGCGCGGTAGCCGAATTGCTGATCGAAGGCCAGTCCCGCACCCCGCTCCACGAATGCGAGGTATCGCGGTTCGAGGCCGTCCAAACGGCTGAGAGCTACGTCAGCGAAACCTCCCAACAGAACTTCGTCGAAATCTACGACATTCTGCATCCCCTGCAGCCGCGCGAGTCCCCCCGGAACCTGCGCGTCAGCCCTTTCAATTGCCGCCAGAAGGAACTGGGAGCCTTCTTCCTTGAGGCCAGCGGCTGGGAGCGCCCGCACTGGTTTGAGGCAAACCGCCCGCTCCTGGACGAGCTGCCGCCGGAATGGCAGGCGCCGGACCGCGGCCCCTGGGCGGCCTTGTTCAGTTCCCCCATTTCCGCGGCCGAGGCGTGGAAGACGCGAACCGCCGTCGCACTTTACGACATGACGGCACTGAAACGGTTGGAGGTTTCGGGCCCCGGCGCACTGGCGCTGCTGCAGCGGCTCAGCGCCGGCCAGATCGACAAGAAGCCAGGCGCCGTCACCTATTGCCTGCTGCTGAACGACGACGGCGGGGTGCGCAGCGACATCACAATCGCACGGCTGGACGAGGAGACGTTCCAGGTGGGCGCCAACGGCAACATTGACCTCGACTACTTCACCAGGGAGGCCCGCAGGCAGAGCGCTGATGAGGTCAGCCAGTGGGTCCAGATCCGCGACATTACGGGATCCACCTGCTGCATAGGACTCTGGGGGCCGCAGGCACGGGAAGTTATTGCCAAGGTCAGCACCGATGATTTCACCAACGACGGTCTTCGTTACTTTCGAACCAAGCAAGTGCGGATCGGCGGCATCCCCGTAACGGCCATGCGGCTGTCCTATGTGGGCGAGCTGGGCTGGGAGCTGTACACCACCGCTGAACATGGTCTGAAGTTGTGGGATCTCCTCTTCGAAGCCGGCCAGGAACAGGGCATCATCGCCGCTGGGCGCGGCGCCTTCAACAGCCTCCGTCTGGAAAAGGGATACCGGCTCTGGGGTACGGATATGACGCCCGAACACGAGCCTTACCAGGCAGGATTGGGCTTCTCGATCGCCAAGAACAAGGATTCTTTCGTGGGTGCCGAAGCCCTCGCCGAACGCCGGGCGCAGCCGCCTGTCATGCAGCTGCGCTGTCTGACGATCGACGACGGCACCTCGGTGGTGCTGGGCAAGGAACCCGTGTATGTCCAGGGCGAAGCCGCCGGTTACGTGACCAGCGCGGCCTACGGCTACACGGTGAAGCAGCCGATCGCTTACGCCTGGCTCCCGGCCACGACCTCGGAAGGCGATGCCGTGGAGATTGAATACTTCGGCACCCGGGTCGCCGCAACCGTCACCGCGGAGCCGCTGGTGGATCCGGGGATGGAACGCCTGCGCGGCTGAACCGGACCACCTGGTCCTTCGAAATGACTCCCAGACCACGCCCAAGGAGATTTACCTCATGACGAACGAGAGCTACGACTACGTGATTGTCGGCGGCGGAAGTGCCGGATCTGTCCTGGCGTACAGGCTAAGCGCCGACGGAACACACACGGTGCTGGTCCTTGAAGCAGGCCGCAGCGACTATCCGTGGGACCTTTTCATCCAGATGCCGGCGGCGCTGACCTTCCCTAGCGGCAACAGGTTTTACGACTGGCGATACGAGTCCGACCCCGAACCCCGCATGTACGGCCGCAGGATCGCCCACGCCCGCGGCAAGGTGCTGGGCGGTTCCAGCTCCATCAACGGCATGATCTTCCAGCGCGGCAATCCCCTGGACTACGAAAGGTGGGGAGCGGACGCCGGCATGAAAACCTGGGACTTTGCGCACTGCCTGCCCTACTTCAAGCGCATGGAAACCACGCTGGCCGCAGCTCCGGACGACGACCTGCGCGGCCATGACGGGCCGCTGGTTCTGGAGCGCGGGCCCGCCCGCAATCCCCTGTTCCAGGCTTTCTTCCGCGCCGCCGAGGAAGCGGGACACAAGCGCACCGATGACGTCAACGGCTACCGCCAGGAGGGCTTCGGCCCGTTCGACCGAAACGTGCACAAGGGCCAGCGGCTCTCGGCGTCACGTGCCTACCTGCGCCCCAATAAGGGCAGGAAAAACCTGACGATCCGCACCCGGGCGCTTGCAGCCAAGGTCAATTTCGACGGCACAACGGCCACGGGAGTCACATACCGCCGGAACGGCCGGCTGCACACGGTCAACGCGAAGGAAGTGGTGCTCTGTGGCGGCGCCATCAACACGCCCCAGCTGCTGCAGCTCTCCGGCATCGGAGAATCCGCACACCTTTTGTCGCTGGGCATCAAGCCGGTGGTGGACCTGCCGGGAGTCGGCGAAAATCTCCAGGACCACCTGGAAGTGTACGTCCAACACTCCTGCAAACTGCCCGTGTCCATGCAGCCGAGCCTCAGCCTCTGGCGCTACCCGCTGATCGGACTCCAGTGGCTGCTCGGTCGCAAGGGTCCCGCGGCCACCAACCACTTTGAAGGAGGCGGATTCGTCCGCTCCAACGACGACGTCGCCTACCCCAACCTGATGTTCCACTTCCTGCCGGTCGCTGTGCGTTACGACGGCCAGAAAGCCGACGCCAAGCACGGCTACCAGGTCCATGTGGGCCCCATGTACTCCGACGCCAGAGGCAGGCTGAAGATCACGTCCACGGACCCCGCCGCGCACCCGTCCATGCAGTTCAACTACCTGTCCACGGACCAGGACCGGCGCGAATGGGTGGAAGCAATCCGGGTCACCCGCGACATCCTCTCCCAACCGGCCCTCGCGCCCTACAGCGGCGGCGAACTCTCCCCCGGACCCTCCGTCCAGACCGACGAGGAGATACTCGACTGGGTGGCCCGGGATGCCGAAACGGCGCTCCACCCCTCCTGCACAGCCAAGCTCGGCCCGGCCACGGACCCCCTGGCCGTAGTGGATCCGCTGACCATGAAAGTTCATGGCACCTCGGGGCTCCGCGTGGCGGACGCCTCCGCAATGCCCTACGTGACCAACGGCAACATCTACGCCCCGGTGATGATGCTCGCCGAAAAGGCCGCCGACCTCATCCTGGGACGGGCTCCGCTGGCACCGGAGTACGCGGACTTCTACCGGCACGGTTCCGCTATGGCTCCCGAAGCCGCACAGAGCCTGGACCGCGCATGAGCGGCGTTCAGTTTGCCGGGATCAAAGGCCCGACCGTGCTGGACCCGGAAGCGGCCTTCCTGCGGGGCCTGTTCGTGGACGGCCGGTGGAGCCCATCGAGCGCCGGGAGAACGCGGATCATCACGTGCCCGGCGGACGCCAAAAAAGTCGCCGAGGTTGCCGAATGCACGGCCGCCGATGCCGAGGCCGCGGTTGCCAGCGCCCGCAGGGCGTTCGACGGCGGCGCGTGGCCCGGCACCAGCGAGAAGGAACGTGGACAGGTTCTGCTCCGCACCGCCGAACTGCTGGAACGCGACAAAGCGCTTTACGCCCGGACCGAAGCCCTCGACACCGGCAAACGCTACGTCGAAGCGGAATACGACATCGACGACATCGCCGCATGCTTCAGGTACTACGGCGGCATCGCCGGAACGGACGCCGGCCGCGTGATCGATACCGGGATACCGGAAACGATCAGCCGCGTGGTCCACGCCCCTGTGGGTGTGTGCGGGCTCATCACGCCATGGAACTACCCCCTCCTGCAGGCGTCCTGGAAGGTGGCCCCGGCCCTGCTGGCCGGCAATACCTTCATCCTGAAGCCCAGTGAACTGACGCCCTCCACCTCCATCCTGCTGATGGATACCCTCCTCGAGGCCGGGTTGCCGGCCGGGGTAGCCAACCTCGTCACGGGCACCGGTCCCGTCGTCGGCGCAGTCCTGAGTGAAAGCCCGGACGTTGACCTGGTCTCGTTCACGGGCGGACTGGCCACCGGGATCAGCATCATGAAGGCAGCAGCCACCACGGTGAAACGGGTCGCCTTGGAACTGGGCGGGAAGAATCCGAACATCGTCTTCGCCGATGCCGACCGCGAGTCCGCCGTGGACAACGCCCTCACCGCCGTGTTCCTGCATTCGGGTCAGGTGTGCTCGGCCGGAACCAGGCTCATCATCGAAGAGTCGATTCACGACGAATTCGTGGCGGAACTGGTGCGACGTGCGCAGGCCATCCGGCTTGGCGGCCCCTTCGACGAGTTCGCCGAGACCGGACCGTTGATCTCCGCCGCGCACCGGGACAAGGTCCATGCCCACGTCCTGGCCGGCGTAAACGACGGTGCCAAGCTTCTGTGCGGCGGCTATATCCCCGACACCGGGGCGATGGCACTCGGCAGCTACTACCCTCCCACCATCCTGGACGGTTGCCGCACCTCGATGAACGTCGTCCAGGATGAGTCGTTCGGACCAGTTCTGACCGTGGAGACCTTCAACACTGAGGCCGAAGCCATCATTTTGGCCAACGACACCGCTTATGGACTGGCCGGCGCCGTCTGGACGCAGGACGGGTCGCGCGCGCAGCGCGTGGCCGGGGCCCTCCGGCATGGCACGGTGTGGATCAACGATTACCACCCGTACGTTCCGCAAGCAGAGTGGGGTGGTTTCGGCAAGTCCGGAAACGGCCGCGAACTGGGGCTCCAAGGTCTCGCGGAGTACCGGGAAACCAAGCATATTTGGCAAAACATCAACCCTAAGCCCAGCCACTGGTTCAAGCCTCCACAGGCAGGAGTACAGCAATGAACAGTCCCGATATCTCAGTGCGCAACCTTTGGAAGGTCTTCGGCCCGGGGGGTGACAAGATCCCCGGCAACCCGGAACTCTCGGCCCTCAACTCCGCGGAACTGCTTGAGCGCACCGGCTGCGTGACCGCCGTCCGCAACCTGAGTTTCGACGTCGCCAAGGGCGAGGTCTTCGTGGTCATGGGACTTTCCGGATCCGGCAAATCCACCCTGATCCGCTGCCTGACCCGGCTGATCGAGCCCACCTCCGGGCAAGTCCTGGTGGACGGCAAGGACGTCCTGCAGGCAGGAGTTGCCGAGCTCCGCGAACTGCGCCGGCGCAAGATGTCCATGGTGTTCCAGCATTTCGGCCTCCTCCCCCACCGCACCGTGCTGGACAACGTCTCCTACGGGCTGCAGATCCGCGGGACTGCCAAGAACGAACGCTACGCCAGGGCCCGTGAAATCATCGAACTCGTTGGCCTCAAAGGCTACGAACAGCACTACCCGGACCAGCTGTCCGGAGGAATGCAGCAGCGCGTCGGCCTCGGGCGGGCCCTGGCCGGCGATCCGGACACCATCCTCTTCGATGAGCCCTTCTCCGCACTGGATCCGCTCATCCGACGGGACATGCAAGCCGAAGTCATCCGGCTGCACAAGGAAATGGGCAAAACCATGGTGTTCGTGACCCACGACCTCTCCGAGGCGCTCAAGCTCGGCGACCGCATCCTGATCATGCGCAACGGCGAGACGGTCCAGTGCGGCACCGGAGATGAACTGGTGGGCTCCCCGGCGGACAAATACATTGAGGACTTCGTGTCCGAAGTCCCCCGCGCAGACGTCCTGACCCTGAAGTGGATCACCCGGCCCGTGGCGGCCGGAACACCGGCCGGTGCGCCGGTCCTCAGCTCCCGGATGATAATCCGGGATGCCATTGCGGCGGTCATGCACTCCTCCTGCCCCGTCCTGGTGGAAGATGGCGGCAGGATCACGGGGCAGATCGACCGCGACAGCATCCTTTCGGTGCTGCAGCCCACGGAAGCAGCGGCCTAATGTCTACACTCGTCCGGGATCGGGCAGCGGCGCAGCCCGCACCTGCCCCCGCCCGTGAACCCCGCCGCAGGCCCAGCCGGCGCACCATCCTGCTCGGGGGCGCCACCGTCGTCTGGATCCTGGGGTTCCTCGTCCTGCGCGGAACATCGACCCTGACCTTGCCCGCCTCAGAGCTGACGGATTTGCACCGGTCCCTGAACCAGTTCAACGCCTGGGTGGCAGCCAACCGGGCGGACAATCCTGTCTTCCTCTACGTTTTCACTCCCCTGCGTGCCGCCGTCGACGCCGTAGCCAACCTGTTCATCACCCTCTTTGCCGCCAGTTCCACGGGCCTGCGCCTGCCGGAGATCGGCTGGCTCGGAACCGTGGGCCTGCTGGGCTGGATCGCCTTCGCGATCGGCAACGCCCGGGTCGCCCTGCTGACCGTCGCCGCCTTTGTGTTCTTCGGACTTCAGGGCCTGTTCCTCGAGGCCACCTACACGTTCGCCCTCGTCCTCACCGCCGTGCTGCTGACCCTGCTGGTCGGTATCCCGCTCGGCGTCGTGTCCGGTGTGTCCGGCCGGGTTGCCAAGGTGATCACGCCGGTGCTGGACTTCATGCAGACGCTGCCCACGTTCGTGTACCTGGCCCCGCTTGCCCTGGTCTTCCTGATCGGCCCGGCGTCGGCCGTCATCGCCACCGTCATCTACGCGGCACCGCCCGTTATCCGCCTGACGGCGCACGGCATCCGCTGCATCCCGGAGAACACCCGCGAGGCCTCGGATTCGCTGGGCACAACGGGCCTGCAACGGCTCGTCACCCTGCAGCTGCCCATGGCCCGCCGCACCATCGTCATGGGAATCAACCAGAGCACCATGGCGGCACTGTCCATGGTCACCATCGCGGCACTCATCGCAGCACCCGGCCTTGGCCAGGTGGTAGTCCGGGCGCTGCAATCGCTCGACGTCGGCACGGCAGTCAACGCCGGGCTCTCCATTGTCCTGCTCGCGATCGTGCTGGACCGGGTGACCACCGCCGCCAGCCGCCGTGCGGAACCGGGGGCGGCCCGGAACCGCAGGGTTTCCCGCAGGACGAGGTACATCCTCCTGGGCGCCACGCTGGTGCTTGCACTGGTCATGGTGCAGTTCTCCCGGACCCTGCTGTGGGCTGCGGCGTTCCCGAAAGAGCTCAACATCGGCCCGGCGATCGTCCAGGCCGTCGGCTCGGCCAGCCAATGGATGCAGGCCAACCTGTCGCTGTTCACCGTGTCCTTCCGGGAAGCCGTCACCACGGGGATCCTTAACCCGTTCCAGTCTCTGCTCACGGACACCCCCTTCTATATCCTCGGCGCCGTCATAGCCATCGCCGCCTACGCCCTCGGCGGCTGGAAGCTCGCGGCCCTGACCACGGCCTGCCTGGGCGTGATCATCTACCTCGGCCTCTGGAGCGACTCCATGGTCACCCTGGCCGGAACCCTGGTGGCCACAGTAGTGGTCATGGTCCTGGGCGTCATCTTCGGAGTGGCCATGGGCCGGTCCGAGCGGGTGGACCAGATCATGCGGCCCATGCTGGACGCAGGCCAGACCATGCCGGCCTTTGTGTACCTGGTTCCGTTCCTGGGACTCTTCGGCGCCACCCGCTTCACCGCGATCATCGCCGGCATCATCTACGCCGCCCCCGTAGCCATCAAGATCACGGCCGACGGCATAGGCGCGATCTCCCCCACTGTGGTCGAAGCCGCCGTTGCCAGCGGCTCCACTCCCTGGCAGGTCATCACCAAGGTCCAGCTTCCGATGGCCAGGCAGACCCTGGCCCTCGCTGCCAACCAGGGCCTGATCTATGTCCTGGCCATGGTGGTGGTCGGTGCGCTCGTGGGCGCAGGCGGCCTCGGGTACGACGTCGTCGCTGGCTTTGTCCAAAGCGCGCTGTTCGGCAAGGGCCTCGCCGCAGGCGTTGCCATCGTCTTCCTCGGCATCCTGCTGGACCGGATGACCCAGGCTGCCGCGGCCACCCCGGCGCGGAAAATCCCCTCGCCCAAAATCTCGACAACCTAACCGCATAACCGCCCTGCGCCCGGCACGGAGGACCCCGCATTTCCCCCAACAAGGAGACCTAACCATGAAAAAAGCTGGACTGCTGTTGAAACGAACTGTCCCGGCAGTTGCTGGAGCTGCTGCCGCCGCCCTGCTGCTCGCAGGCTGCGGCGGCGCCTCCGTGAACCAGGTGGCTGCGGCCTCCGGTACCGCCGAGGCGCCGTGCGGAAGTGTCAACGTCGCGATGAACGCCTGGGTGGGGTATACGGCCGATGCCGCCGTGTACAGCTACGTGGCGAAGAACAAGCTGGGCTGCACCGTGGTGCAGAAGGACCTGAACGAGCAGATCTCCTGGCAGGGCTTTGCCTCCGGTGAGGTGGACGTCGTCATCGAAAACTGGGGCCACGATGATCTGGCCAAGCAGTACATCACCGATCAGAAAGTGGCGGTCGACGCCGGCCCCACCGGAAACGTAGGCCACATCGGCTGGTACGTGGCGCCTTGGATGGCGGATAAATACCCCGACATCACGGACGGGAAGAATCTGAACAAGTACGCCTCGATGCTCGCCACCTCCGAATCCGGAGGCAAAGGCCAGGTACTCGACGGCGATCCCGCCTTCGTCACCAACGATGAGGCCTTGGTGAAGAATCTCAACCTGGACTACAAGGTGGTGTTCTCCGGTTCAGAGGCCGCCCTGATCCAGTCGTTCCGGACAGCGGAGCAAAACAAGACGCCGCTGCTGGGCTACTTCTACGAGCCGCAGTGGTTCCTCTCCCAAGTCCCGCTCAAGAAAGTCAAACTTCCGGAGTGGACCAAGGGCTGCGACGCGAACGCGGAAAAAGTGGCCTGCGACTACCCGACGTACACGCTGAACAAGATCATTTCCAAGAAGTTCGACGACAGCGGCTCTCCTGCAGCCAAACTGGCCAGGGCCTTCAAATGGACCAACGAGGACCAGAATGCCGTTGCCACTGACATCCAGGGCGGCATGACGCCCGAGGCCGCGGCCAAGAAGTGGGTGGACGCGAATCCGCAGGTTGTAGATTCCTGGCTCCACTAGACGCGGCCGGACAGGTCAGGAAAAGTCACCCACCCAGGGAGATCCGTGGGTGGGTGACTTCTTGGCTCAAGGTTTTGTCGCGCACTGCAGCGCTGAGTGATCAGTCCGACCCGCCCGGGAGAGCCCACGCAGAAACGGCCCCGCTCCCGAAGGGGCGGGCCCGTTTCTGCGCCTCGTCGCCGCGCGGCGAACTGATCCCGAATTCCTTGACCAGGGCTTCGAGCAGCCATTCCTTGGGCTTTTCCCAGATGCCCATGGTCCGGTCGCCCTGGACGTTGGAGTGCCCGCGAACCGGACAGTCGAACCCGCCGCGCTAATTCAGCCGCAGCAGCGACTGTGTCGTCCGGGACAACCCGGCCTGCGCCACGGCAAGCTCCAGCGCCACCATCACTGCCTTGACGCCGGCCGCTTTGGTCTTGGGTGCGTGGACTTCCAGCTCATCCTCGTTGATGTCCGCGACCGGAGCCGGCTGGCGGCCGAGCTTGGGGACGCCCTTCACTGGCTGACCCTGGCCAGCGTCTCCCGCTCCTCCCCGATGGTGGTGCTGTTCCCGTGGCCGGTGCGCACCGCTGTTTCCGTGGGGAGGGTGAGGAGGCGTTCGCGGATGGAGGCCAGGATGGTGGGGTAGTCGCTGTAGGACCTGCCGGTGGCGCCCGGGCCGCCGTTGAACAGCGTGTCGCCGGTGAACACCGTCCCTTCGTCCTCGAGGTGAAAGCACGTGGATCCCGGCGAGTGGCCCGGGGTGTGGATGGCGCGCAGGGTCGCCCCGCCCACCTGGAACACGTCACCGTCGGCGAGGTAGCGGTCCGGGTTGACGCCGGGATAGACCTGTTCCCAGAGCATCAGGTCCTCGGGGTGCAGATAGATCGGCGCCTTCACGGCCTCCGCCACGGCACGCGCCGCGCCAATGTGGTCGTTGTGAGCGTGTGTGAGCAGGATGGCCACGACCTTCCGGCCGCGGACCTGGCCGATGATCGCTTCCGCATCATGAGGGGAGTCGATGATCACGCATTCGTCGTCGTTTCCCACGATCCAGACGTTGTTGTCCACGTCCCAGGTGCCGCCGTCGAGCGAAAACGTCCCCGAGGTGACCAGGTTCTCGATGGTGACGCTCATGCGGACTCCCCCACGGGCGCGCCGGCAGCGGCCGGGCGGATTTCCACCACGGAACGCAGGACCTTGCCCTCGTGCATCTTGCCAAAGGCCTCCTCCACCTGGTCGATGGTGATGCGCTCGGTGACGAAGGCGTCCAGGTCCAGGTTGCCCAGTTTGTAGTGCGCCACCAGCATCGGGAAGTCGCGGGAGGGCAGGCAGTCGCCGTACCAGGAGGACTTCAGCGACCCGCCGCGGCCAAAGACATCCAGCAACGGCAGCTCAAGCAACATGCCCGGCGTCGGCACGCCCACCAGCACCACGCGGCCGGCGAGGTCCCTGGCGTAGAACGCCTGCTTGTAGGTTTCGGGGCGCCCCACCGCTTCAATCACGACGTCGGCGCCGTTGCCGCCGGTCAGCGCCCGGATGGCCTCGATCGGGTCTTCCTTGCTGGAGTCCACACCGTGGGTGGCGCCGAGCGACTTTGCCATTTCCACCTTGTTGGCGTCGATGTCCACCGCGATGATGGTGGTGGCGCCGGCCAGCTTCGCGCCGGCGATCGCGGCGATTCCTACGCCGCCGCAGCCGATGACGGCGACGGATTCGCCCCGCTTGACCTCACCGGTGTTGATGGCGGCGCCGACGCCTGCCATCACACCGCAGCCGAGCAGCCCGACGGCGGCGGGATCGGCGTCGTCGTCAACTTTGGTGCACTGCCCGGCGGCGACGAGCGTCTTCTCGGCGAAGGCGCCGATGCCCAGCGCGGGCGAGAGCTCCGTGCCATCCTCCAGCGTCATCTTCTGCGTCGCATTGTGGGTGTTGAAGCAGTACTGCGGCTGTCCCTTGGCGCAGGCGCGGCACTCGCCGCACACGGCGCGCCAGTTCAGGATCACGCGGTCCCCGGGAGCCACTTCAGTGACGTCCGGGCCGACGGCGCTGACCACGCCGGTGGCCTCATGGCCCAACAGGATGGGGAAATCGTCGGTGATTCCGCCCTGCTTGTAGTGGAGGTCGGTGTGGCAGACGCCGCAGGTCAGAATGTCCACGAGCGCCTCACCGGGTCCGGGATCCGGCACAAGAATGTTCTCGACCGAAACAGGGGCATTCTTTTCCTTGGCAATGACCGCTCTTACTTTGTGAACCATGATTCCTGTGTTCCTTTCCTGAGTCCCGGGGACTCTTTAGCGACGACTCGCGTTGCCAATCTGGGCCGACTCGTTGCGGTTCGAAATCGTCTGCCAACACTCGAAACTCATAGGCTTTGAGGGTGACGGTACGTCCCGGACCTGGTCTTTGAATTGCGTATTACACAACGCGATGCACATAGCGCGTACTTGAAATATCGCAGTCATCACATCGGGGTGTCAATAGAATCCCAAAGCGGCACCTGCGGGCGGGCCAGCGCGTCGATCTTCCAACTGACGGCGACGCGGGGGGCTACTCCGGCACCGGACCTCCATGTTAAGTAGTCTTACTATGCACGTTCATGGGTCGAGCCTTCGCCGGGTACGGCGGTTGCGGCCGGCCTCAACTTAAGGAGTAACGGTGGCGTCAGACTCAAGATCCGGAAAGAAGCGCGGTGTCCTTTTTGATGTCGATGGAACCTTGATCGACTCCAGCTATTTCCACGCCATTGCGTGGTGGCAGGCGTTCCGGCGGGAGGGGCTGGACATCCAGATTTCCGCCATCCACCGCTGCGTCGGCATGGGAGGCGACAAGCTCATTGAACACTTAGTGCCCGACTGCGCCCAGGCCACGCAGGAAGCCCTCAAATCCGCGCACGGCGCCGTGTTCTCCACGTTCTGGCCTTCCCTGCGGCCCTTCGACTCTGCCCGAGACCTCCTGGCCGCGTGCGCCGACGCCGGGCTGGCCGTGGGCTTGGCATCATCAGCGCAGCAGCGCGACCTGAACGTCACCCGGCGGGTTCTGGACGCCGACACGGCCATCGACGCGTGGACCAGCTCCAACGACGCCGAGGAGAGCAAGCCAGCCCCCGACATTCTCCTGGCGTGTTTGGAGAAGCTTGAGCTCAGCCCGGCGGATGTCGTCTATGTTGGCGACGCCGTCTGGGACGTGTTGGCCGCCTCCGCAATCGGAGTTCCCGCTATTGCCCTGACCTGCGGCGGAATCAGCGAAGCCGAACTGCGGGAGGCCGGTGCCGCGGAGGTGTACGACAATCCGCGGCACCTCTTGGAAAACCTTGAGAGCAGCGCCATCGGCAAGCTGAGCGCCGGACAGTTGAGCGGCGAAGACGCTGGACCTGGGGGCGCTGGGCTCTAGTCGAGCTCCGCCCGGAGAGTCCAATCAGCCGAAGGCCTCCTCCTGCGCATAGGCCCGGATGGCGCCGATCACCGGCGCCGATCCCTGAGTGCGGTAAACATCGATTGGCCTCGAGCCCAGCCGCACGTTGGGACTGCACATCCAGAGCATGGCCTGGGCCGGCGTGAAAGCACAGTGAAGGTGCCCGACAAGGGCGTCCAGATCCGCAAGCTGGAGCCGGCCAGCCGCGTTCGGCGCATCCTGGCCCGATGTCCAGCGGCCCAGAAGATCCACATTGACGCCCAGCAGGGGTGCCGCAGCATCCATGCCCAGCGAATTTACCAGCCGTTCGGCTATTGCCGTTGGGCTATAGCCAGGGGCATCCCTCAATTCCGCGAGACTGGCGAAAACCGTGGTGGCCGACAACTCCGGTTCTCCCGCGCCCGTTTCCTGCAGCTGTTCCATGGCGCAATGATAGGTATTGGCACCACCTTGGAGTAGGGCCACAGGACCTCCCGAGCGTCGTCGCGGATCAACGCAAAGCCTCATCAGCCACCAAGCTGCGCCGGCAGTAATCCCACCCCACGGCAGCACGGGCTGGAATTCGTAGTCCGTGCTGCTGCGGGGTGTCCTGTCTGTCCTTCCCTGGGCGCGGCGCTGTCAGTTCACCGGGCTGTCAGTTCACCGCGCTGTCAGTTCACCGGGCTGTCAGTTCACCTCGGCGCCGACCCCCGCCTCGACTGTCCCGCCGGCGAGCCGGAGCCAGGTGTCCACCACGGTGTCGGGGTTCAATGAGACGGAATCGATGCCTTCCTCGACCAGCCACTCGGCGAAGTCCGTGTGGTCACTGGGACCCTGGCCGCAGATGCCGACATATTTGCCCCGCACCTTGCAGGCCTTGATGGCCATGCTCAGGAGCTTCTTGACGGCGGGGTCGCGTTCATCGAAGCCGCCGGAGACAATCGCGGAATCCCGGTCCAGGCCCAGAGCCAGCTGGGTCATGTCATTGGAGCCGATGGAGAAACCGTCGAAGTAGTCCAGGAACTCGTCGGCGAGCAGGGCGTTGGACGGAATCTCACACATCATGATCACTTCGAGGCCGTTCTCGCCGCGCGTGAGGCCGTTCTCCGCCAACAGTTCAATGACGCCCCGGGCCTCGTCCAGGGTCCGCACGAACGGGATCATGAGCTTGACGTTGGTCAGCCCCATCTCGTTGCGGACGAAGGACAGAGCCTCGCACTCAAGGTCGAAGCAGTCCCGGAAGGAGGGCTCCAGGTACCGTGAGGCGCCGCGGAAGCCGATCATCGGGTTTTCCTCGTGCGGCTCGTAGGCGGGGCCGCCGATCAGGTTGGCGTACTCGTTGGACTTGAAGTCCGACATCCGCACAATCACCGGTTCCGGTGCGAAGGCCGCCGCGATGGTGGACACGCCTTCGGCCAGACGCTTGATGTAGTAGTCGCGCGGGCTGTCGTACGCGGCGATCCGCTCCCGGATTTCCGCGATGACGTCCGCCGGCTGCTCGTCCAGGTTCAGCAGTGCCTTGGGGTGAATGCCGATCTGGCGGTTGATGATGAATTCCAGCCGGGCCAGGCCCACGCCGTGGTTGGGCAGCTGCGCGAACGTAAAGGCCTGCTCCGGGGTGCCGACGTTCATCATGACCTTGACCGGGGCCTCGGGCAGCTGGGTGATCTCGGTTTCCTCGACGCTGAAGTCCAGGAGCCCTTCGTAGATGGTGCCGGTCTCGCCGTCGGCGCAGGAGACGGTCACCTCGAGTCCGTCGGAGAGCACGTCGGTGGCCGCGCCGGTGCCGACGACGGCGGGAATCCCCAGTTCCCGGGCGATGATGGCCGCGTGGCAGGTGCGTCCGCCGCGGTTGGTCACGATGGCGGAGGCGCGCTTCATGATCGGTTCCCAGTCCGGGTCGGTCATGTCCGCGACGAGGACATCGCCGGTCTTGAATGCGGCCATCTGGTCAATCGACGAGAGGATGCGGACTTTGCCGGCGCCGATGCGCTGGCCGATGGCGCGGCCCTCGACCAGCACCCGGCCGGTTCCGTTAAGGCGGAAGCGGCTCAGGCTGCCGGAGGCCCGGCGGGACTGCACGGTCTCCGGGCGTGCCTGCAGGATGTACAGGCCGCCGTCGATCCCGTCCTTGCCCCACTCGATGTCCATCGGGCGGCCGTAGTGGTTCTCGATGGCGACGGCGTGCCGGGCGAGCTGCTCGACGTCGTCGTCCGTGAGGCTGAAGCGGTTCCGCAACGACGCCTCCACGGGTACGAAGTCGATGGTGCGGCCGATCTCGCGGCTGCTCGTGTAGGCCATCTGGAGGGCCTTCTCGCCCAGTCCGCGCTTGAGGATGGCGGGCCTGCCGGCCTGCAGCGCAGGCTTGTAGACGTAGAACTCGTCCGGGTTGACGGCGCCCTGGACGACGGCCTCGCCGAGGCCATAGGAGGACGTGACGAACACGGCGTCCTGGAACCCGGACTCCGTGTCCATGGTGAACATGACGCCGGAGGCCCCGACGTCGGAGCGCACCATCCGCTGGATGCCGGCCGAGAGTGCCACCTCGGCGTGTTCGAATTTGTGGTGCACGCGGTAGGCGATGGCCCGGTCGTTGTAGAGGGACGCGAACACGTCCTTGATGGCGAGCAGGATGTTCTCGATGCCGCGGACGTTCAGGAAGGTTTCCTGTTGCCCGGCAAAGGAGGCGTCGGGAAGGTCTTCCGCGGTGGCGCTGGACCGGACGGCCCAGGAGAGGTCCTCGGAGCCGCCGTGCTTGTCCACCAGCTTCCGGTAGGAGTCCCGGATCTGCGCCTCAAAGTCCGGCAGGAAGGGCGTCCCGCGCATCAAGGACCGGATCTCCTGCCCGGCCGAGGCAAGGGCCGTCACATCGTCGGTGTCCAGGCCGGCCAGCCGGTCGGCGATCTTCTGGTCCAGGCCGGAATCTGCCAAGAAGGTGCGGTAGGCATCCGCGGTGGTGGCGAAGCCGTCCGGGACCTGGACGCCGGCAGAAGTCAGATTCTGCACCATTTCACCGAGGGAGGCGTTCTTTCCGCCCACCCGGTCCAGGTCCTTGAGTCCGAGTTCTGAGAACCACAGGATGTCTGTTGTCATGGTTACTGCTCCTTTGCAGATGATGGCATGCAGATGGGCCGCCCGCTTGCGACGATAGCCGTTGGCGGGCGCGAATCCTGTCCACAGTGACAGGTCTCGAGCGCTCTTTCCACATGATGTGCGCCACACCGGGTTTGTGAAACTTTTCCCTAATGCTTGAGGTTCATGCGCTGCAAGATGGTCGCCGCCATTTCCTCCACGGACACGGTGGCTGAATTCAGGTACGGAATCCGGTGGGAGATATACAACTGCTCGGCGCTGCGCAGCTCAAAGCCGCACTGCCGCAAAGATGCGTAGGGTGAGCCGCGGCGCCGTTCGGTGCGGATTTGGCTGAGGCGCAGGGGGTTGGAGGAGAGGCCGAAACATTTCTCAACGAACGGCCTCAGCGGTTTGGGGAGCCCCTCCCGCTGGAAGTCCTCGTCCACCAGGGGGAAGTTCGCGGCGAAGATTCCGTGCTGCAGCGCCAAATACATGGTGGTGGGTGTTTTACCGCAGCGGGACGGTGCCACCAGGATGACCTGGGCCTTTTCCAGCGCGCGCAGGCTCTGGCCGTCGTCGTGTTCCATGGCGTACTCGACGGCTGCCATCCGGGACTGATAGCGCTCCGCATTTCCCAGGCCGTGGGCCCGGCCGGGCTCGCCGCTGGCCGCTGAGCCCAGGGCCTGCTCCAGCTGTCCCAGATGCGTTCCGATGAGATCCACAATGATCCCCCGGCATGTCGCCAGGACCTGGCGGATGTCACTGCTGACGGCTGTGGAAAAGACGATCGGCGGCAGGCCGGTGGCGGCCAGTTTGTCGATGGTTTGGACCACGGTCTTGGCCTGTTCGACGGTGGTGATGAAGGGGACCGTGATGCGGTCAAAGTTATTGGCGGGGAACTGCGTCAACAAGGTGTTGCCGAGCGTTTCCGCGGTGATGCCGGTGCTGTCCGAAAGGAAGTAGACAGGCCGAAGATCGTCATTGGTCATGAACGCATTCTCCACCAGGAGCGGTCCCCGCCCGGAATCGGGCAGCCGGCGGGTCCCTTTCCGGGCCTCCGGACACAGACGTAGACTGCTCGCGTACAACGCCACCAACTGTCGGGGAGATTGACATGAGCTATGCAGGCACCGGAAACGAGAAGGCCGTCGCAGCAAGCGACCTTAACCGGACACATGTCGGACTGACCGTGAGCTTCCAGCCGGACGAATTCACCGTGGTCTTCGGCCGGATCGGCGCCATTGCGCGCAAGGAGGGCGGGGTGACCATCGCCCTTGCGGGGGTGGACGGCACAGGTGGGCTCCCTTCCCACTTCAGCCTGCCTCCCGCCCAACAGGTCTACGTCCAGCCGGACATGCTCACCAATACGGAATCGACCATCAAGGATCTGTTCGGCAAGGTGCAGGAGAATCTGCGGAGCCACAAGGGAGATCAGCGGCCCGACGCCGTATAGCGAACCTTGCCTGCGGGTCCAATCTCGCGTCGCTCGGATGTGATGTGGCGCCTGGGGGCGTTGGCAGGCGATGCTGTTCGGATGGCGCCTATGCTGGCAGCCACTACGAGGGCAACCGCCAGCGCGTCCATGTATCCGAACCGCTGCCCGAGAACCGCAAAGCCGGCCAGTGCCGCCACGGCCGGCGCCATGCAGGTCAGCACCGAGAACGTGGCGGCCGGGAGGCGGCGCAGGGCCATGAGCTCCAAGGAGTACGGGACTGCCGTCGAGAGCAGTGCGACGCCGACGCCAAGGCCAAGGACCGTCGGCTCCAACAGGGCAGTGCCGGCCGTCAGTATCGAGCCAGGCAGCGAGACGACCGCCCCGATGGCCATTCCGAGGGCCAGGCCGCCCAGCCGTGGGAACGTTGCTCCGGTCCTGGCGTTGCAAAGGATAAACAAGGCCCAGCACGCCGCCGCACCGAGAGCGAAGCAGACACCGGCGACGTCGAGATCGGCCAGCCCCTCCTGTCCCAGCAGGGCTACCCCGATGAAGGCCAGAGCCGCCCAGAGCAGGGCTTTGGCGCGTCGGCTGACCACGACGGATAGGGCCAGCGGGCCCAATACCTCGATGGTGACCGCCGTCCCCAGGGGAAGCCGCGCAATGGCCTCGTAGAACAGTGAGTTCATCGCTGCCATGGTCACTCCGAGCCCGATGGCTGCCCGCCATGCCCGTGGGCTGTGACCGTGCAACCTAGGCCGGGCAACGGCCAAAAGGATGATGGCGGAGAACGCCAGGCGCAGCGTCACGATGCCCAATGGCCCGGCTGCGGGAAAGACGAGCACGGCTACTGCTGCTCCGAGCTGCTGGCACAGCACAGCGGCCATCACGAGCACGGTTGCCGGGGCGTAACCGGGTGCGGCCGTGCCGGAGAAGGCCTGGGATGTGGTCATTCGCATGGTTCCAACGTTAGGAAAGTCAGCAGGCGGCGGGAAATACCAATTGGGTTGCTGTTATAACCTAGACGCATGAGCGTTGAGGCGCGACATTTGAGGGCATTCCTGGCAATCGCCGAAGAAGGCGGGTTCAGTTCCGCTGCTGCCGTGTTGCGGGTCAGCCAACCGGCGCTGTCCCGGACGCTGAGACAGCTCGAGGCACACCTGGGCGCCAAACTCTTTGACCGTTCGACCCAACACGTGTCCATCACTCCTGCCGGTGAGGCGCTGCGTCCGCGCGCCGCCGCCGCGATCACCGCCCTCGACGCGGCACTGGACCCCGCTGGGATACCTGTCCGGCCGCTACTGCTGGGATATCCGTGGTCCGCACTCGGCCGCCGAACGGGACCCCTGCTACGCCGCTGGCACGAACTGCACCCGGGGACGCCGGTGGAGTTGCGACGCGTGGACGACCGTTTCGGCGGTCTAGCCGCCGGGCGTGCCGACGTCGCTCTGATACGCGGGGATCCACCTGTGGCCGGCGGCCCGGCCGGCATGCGGCAATGCGAACTGGCCGAGGAGCCCCGCTTCGCTGTTCTACCCGCCGCCCACGAACTGGCCGCCCACGACGAGGTCCGTCTGGCGGACCTGTCCCACGACGTTGTAGTCGTCAATACGCTCACCGGGCTCACACGGCTGGACCTGTGGCCGGTGATGATACGCCCGAAGCACACGGTGGCCACGGACAACACTGACGACTGGCTGGTCGCGATCGCCTCCGGCCGCGGCATTGGCATCAGCGGCAGCTCAACTGCGGAAACCTACCAGCACCCTGAGGTCATTTATCGGCCACTCGTTGACGCGCCGCCGGTCACCGTGTCACTGGCATGGCTGGAGCCTGTGTCGCACACGGCCGTGCCGGCGTTCATGAACTTCATGGTGAACGAAGTGCCGCCCGACCTCGCGGCGGACTAGGACAGGCCGGACCGCAGAAGCACCGCCGGGCTGGTGTCGTGGCCCGCGGGAAGTACGGCCATCCTCTATTCCTCGTGGCCCTGGTCCCCGCTCATCGAGTCTTCGGCCGGGGGCGTTTCTCCCGGAGGCACTCCCCCGCCGGGCTCCAGGCCGGTGATCTTGCCGCTGAGCGGATCCGGGTTGGCCGAGGCGGCGGGATCGGCCGGCCCGTCACCGCGTGTGTCCGGATGCTCCGCGTTCCCCGCCTCCCCAGGAGGATCCGGGTTGGCCGGGTCATTTTCGGGATGATAGGTGCTCATCGTTGTTCCTTCCCTCGAGTGGAGACTCTGGACTAATTGTAAGCATGCTGATAATTCGGGAACCGTCAACGCCGGGACTCGGATACGAAGCCGCATGCCGGAAAGATGACCCGAACGGACTTAGTGCGATGGAACCGGGTAGGGGCGCCCCTCCACGTTGCTGACTTGGCAGCGCTGTGTCCTCAGGCCGAAGGATCGTCGACGAACGTCCGGGACTTACTGACCGGCGTCGGTGAACCGCTCCGCCGCGGTCTCCAAGAGGAGACCCTCGAGCTCGCGGAGCTGTGCCGCTGCCCGGTCCAGCAGATTCGCCACCGGCCCCTGTCCAATACGCGGGTCCGTGCGGGACAGGAGACCCATGGTCTTCCAGAGCAGCGACTTACCCGTGACGGCACTGATCAGCGCTTCGAGCTCCAACTGTTCGGCCGCGCCGGTCCTGGCGTGGAGCGGATTGAGCGGGCCAAGGGACGCGAGGTGCGCCCCTGTCCAGGCGAAGGGCTTTTTGTAGGCCGGGATGCCTAGGCCGAGCCCCTCGGTGATGCCCTCAAGGGTTGCCCTATCGGCACTGACTTCCATCGCGAGCCGCGCGATCGTACTGCCGCGTGGCGAGTCCTTCCACGTCTTGGCCGCCTGTTCGAAGAGACGCTCCCCCGCCGCCGCGGCTATCAGGTGGCTGTGCAAGTACGCAGCCAAGGAGCTTTCCCCGGTTGTGTCCTTGCCATGCTGTTTGGCGTTCATGGTCATATACCTTTCGTCCCTCGGGCTCCTTGACGGTAAGCGTCCCACATGACCTAGAACGAGGGGGCGCCGGGTTCAGCGAGCGGGCGCTCGCGCTCGATCTGGGCGACCTTCGGATCGTTCTCGTCTGCGCCGTAGTCCGAGCTGCGAGTGATGTCCTTCCCGCCGGGGAGCTTCATAGCGTGGAAGAGCAGAGTGAGTCCGGCGGCAACGATCAGGTTTATCGCAAACGCAACGACGGCGATGTAGACCTGTATGTCGGTACCGGGGATGGCCGCAATGGAGCCACCAAAGTTGGCTTTCGTGACGGGATTGACCACGTTGTAGGCGGCAATAGTGCCGTAGATGATTCCGGCTGCCCAGCCGCCGAAGAGCGCCCACCGGTGGAACCAGCGGGTGTAGAGCCCGGCCACGATCGCCGGGAAGGTCTGCAGGATCCAGATACCGCCAAGGAGTTGCATGTTGATTGCTGCCGACTGGTCCATGGCAATGACGAATATCAGTGCACCGAATTTCACGACGAGCGAGGCGATCTTGGAGACTTTTGCTTCCTGCCGAGGTGTGGCGTCCGGCCTGATCAGATCGCGGTAGATGTTGCGGGTAAACAGGTTCGCCGCGGCTATTGACATGATCGCTGCCGGCACGAGGGCACCGATGGCAATGGCGGCCAGGGCGATACCGGCAAACCATTCGGGGAAGCTATCCAAGAACAGCTGCGGCACCACCAGTTGGGGGTTGATGGCGCCGTTCAAGTCCACGGGATTGGTACCGGCGTAGATGGCCACATAGCCCAGGAGCGCCAGGAACCCCAGCATCAGTGAGTACAGGGGCAGCACGGCAGCATTCTTGCGGATCGTATTCCTGCTCTTGGTCGCCAGGACACCGGTGATTGAGTGCGGGTACATAAACAGCGCCAAGGCCGAGCCCAGAGCCAGTGTCCAGTAGGCGGAGTAGCTGGCGGCGCCAGGAATGAATATTCCATTGGGTTTGCCGGTGGCCGGGTTGGGCGCACCCATTTTCGCCTCCGCGGAGTCGAAGATGGGGCCCCAGCCGCCGAACTTGATCGGTAGGTAGATGACCGCAACGATCACAGCCAGGTAGATCAGCAGGTCTTTCACGACGGCGATCAGGGCCGGAGCCCGCAGGCCCGACGTATAGGTGTAAGCGGCCAAGACCACGAAAGCGACGATCAGCGGCAGGTCCGTCAGCAATACATTCTCTGAACTACCCAAGCCCAGCACGGTGAGCACGGCCTTGATGCCGACCAGCTGCAGCGCGATGTAGGGCATGGTTGCGACGATGCCGGTGACGGCGACGGCAAGGGTGAGCGCCGTGCTGCCATAGCGGCCGCCAATGAAGTCAGCCGGTGTGACGAACCCATGCCTATGCGAGACGGACCACAACCGGCTCATCAGGAGGAACACGATGGGGTACAAAACGATCGTGTACGGCACCGCGAAGAAGCCGCTCACGGCTCCAGTGGCCCACATCGCAGCCGGAACGGCCACGAAAGTATAGGCCGTGTAGAGGTCGCCGCCCAGAAGGAACCAGGTTACCCAGGTCCCAAAACCGCGGCCGCCGAGGCCCCACTCGTCAAGGCTGTGCAGCCCAGTCCCATCATTCCGGCGCCACCGCGCAGCAATGAATCCCAAGGCCGCCACCAGGACGAAGAGAATGATCACAATGGCGAGTGCCACGCCGCTAATGGGCCGGTCCGGCGCTGCCAGCGGCATGGTGGCCCCGCTCATTTCCCCTCCCCGGGGTTGGTTACGACGCGCACGGAATCGCGGCGGCGGCGGTCCTCCTTGCCGACCAGCCAGTAGGAGACCCCGACGAGGGCCGAGGTGAACGGGATCCACATCATCTGATACCAGTAGAAGAACGGCATACCGGCCAAGCGCGGCTCATCCATGGAGTAGGCGGGCACATACAACGGAACCACAACGGCGATGGTCAGCAGGATTCCTGTGATGATATATGGACCGGGTCTGGCCGGCCCGCGGGTCGGCACATCAGGACTGGACATCGACGCCTCCTCATCGAGACGGCGCCGGAGCGGGAGGGCTTCCCGGGACGCGCCGGCGGCCTGTAAACCGCGTGTCGCAGCGGTCATTACACACAGGATAGACACTGGATTTATTCTCCAACAGGGCAAATGCACCCGCGTCCGACGGCGTGGAGCAGGGCCATCAGCAGCGCCAGTGTCCCGAATTCAGGTTAGTTGCCCAGACCGTCTCCCTAGGCCCGACTTCAGGCCGTCGGCTCGAGCTGCCTGGCATAGAAGGGTGGCCCGGCGGAGTCCCAACGATCCAGCCTGATCTGTGAGGCCACTAGAGGCGGATATTGAGCACTGACGGGCCACAGTCCACGAGGTATTGCGCGCTACTAAGCATGCTGATTAGATCTTGACAACGGCCGCATTCCACGACCGGCACCGAAAGGACGGACAGTCATGGGAATTCTTGCATTCCTCATTCTCGGCCTTATCGCAGGAGCTATCGCCAAGGCGATTCTTCCCGGCCGGCAGGGAGGCGGATGGGTGATCACACTCGTTATTGGCGTCGTGGGCGCCATCCTCGGGGGCTGGATAGGTTCGTTGATCTTCGGCGGAGGCCTCGCTGACTTCTTCGACTTGCGGACCTGGCTCCTCTCCATCCTGGGGGCCGTTATCGTGCTCCTGATCTATGGCGCCGTTGCCGGCCGCAGAAACAGGGCATAGGGGCCACCGTACAACGGCTGCCCGCGGGGCGTTCGGGGAATCGCTGGAGGGTTGCCTAAGAACCCAGCAAAGAGCCCGATCCAGCGCTCCCGGGCGGCCTCTCCAGGCAATACTCAGCGCCGCGGCGCCTTCAAAGCACTGGTCAGCATCGAAGGACTCTGCCCAGTATCGGTCAGGCACTCCATCGAGAGTTCCCGATCAGACGCACTATTCCAATCTATGAGATCCAAGGAAACGTGATGTTCACCACCGAACAAATTGATCGTCTGCTCAACCAAGGCGCAAATGTTCTCTCAGAGGACGGAGAAAAGATCGGCACCATCGGCCAGGTCTTCGTGGACAACCAAGACGGACAGCCGAGCTGGGTAACCGTCAGGACGGGTCTATTCGGAATGTCCGAGTCCTTCGTGCCCCTGGAAGGAGCCCGAACAGAGGGAAATGACATCGTCGTCCCCTACAGTAAGGACCACGTCAAGGACGCGCCAAGGATCGACGCCGATCGGCCCCTGGAGCCTGCCGAGGAAGACCGGCTCTACAAGCACTATCAGCTCGACACCGGACACACCTACACCGAAGCCGCTACAGATACCGCAGATTCCGGGCCCGGTCCCGGGCGTACGGGCGCACCCGCCGCACCAGGCGTCACCCGACCCACCGCACAACGAGACACCACCGACGACGCCACAATCCCCACCGCACAACGAGACACCACCGACGACGCCACAACCCCCACCCCACAACGGGATTCCGCCGCACCAGACCGCACCCAAGCACCCACCGCCGCTGCCGGATATGACACCGCAACCGCCACCGAACAACGAGACACTGCCCCAGAGCGCAGCGCAGCACCCACCGCAGCCGGCACCCCCGGATACGGCACCACCGCACCCACCGAACAACGCGAGACGACCGCATCAGACCGCACCGGCGCGCCCGCCGCCGCCGGAGACGACACCACCGCACCAGACCGCACCGCGGCAACCGGCTCCCCCGGCACCCCCGGAAATGACCCCACCGCACCAGACCGCACCCAAGCACCCACCGTCGCCGCCACCGCCGCTGCCACCGGCGCATACGACACCACCGCACAACGAGACGCCGAACGTGAAGCCAGTGCCGCACCGGACCGCACCCAAGCACCCAACGCTGCGGCTGCCGGCAGCCCCGGATACGACACCACCGCTTCCACCGAACAGGGAGACACCGGACGAGCAGACACCGCACAACGAGACACCGCACAAGGAGACACCGGCGCAGCCGCGGCCACGGCCCGGGGACGCCTGCGCAAATACGTCACTACGGAACAGGTCACCAAGACGGTTCCGGTACAGCGCGAAGAAGTCCGAATCGAGCGAGAACCAATCACGGAGGAAAACCGTGACGAGGCGTCGAACCGTCCGGACAAAGACGACGAGCACGACGTGATCCTCCACGAGGAACGAATCATAGTCACCAAGGAAACCGTCCCGGTCGAACGGGTCCACATCGGTACCGAAACGGTCACCGAGGAAGTCACCATCAACGAGGAAGTCCGCAAGGAACACATCGACACCGACGGACCCGAAGAGGGCCGCGGCTAAAACCCGCCGAACCCTCAAATGCCGGGGCTAGGAGCCCGTCGCCCTTGCCCCGGCGTCTGAACACCGGAACGCGATAGTTTCCGTGGCGTTGCTTCGCCTGCCCTGGTGTGGGGGGCCTCCCGGCCAGGGTTTCGTCGCCGCCACCCACCCACCCAACCGAACACTCCACTGCGGCGGCCAGGCAAAAGCCGAACAGCCCTGCGGGCGCATCCGCAACGTTGAGGCTTGCAGCGACGCACCCCGAACATGCCTTTCCAGCACTCAGCACTATTTCCCGGACCTGCTCGGTCGACGACGCGACACCGCCCTATCGTGGGGCAGAGGCTCTGGCTAGACTTAAATTGCGCCGGACTAGACGCATGAATTCGTCTCGGGAGGACAGGATCATGACAGACCGCAGCGACTCTGAATTGCCCGCGGACCAGGCGCCCACGGAAAAGAAACCAGAAGAACGGGAGCTCCGGGGCCGGTACGTCGAGGGCACCTATGGCAAGGCCGGCGTGCAGAGAGGTCGCCGCGCGGAGGACGAGGAAGGCCAATACGTCCAAGGTGACTACGGAGCGGCCGGCAGCGAGGGCGGACTTCCCGAACCCTTGGGAGACCGGGCCAAAGAATCCGGACGCTACGTGGCGGCCGACTACGGCGACGCTGGTGCGGCTCCGGGACGTACGGCGGCCTCGGAAATTGGTCAGTACACCGCAGGTGACTACGGTGCGGACGGTACTGTGGATCCCCTGCGCAAGGCCGGCACAGGTACGCGCAACGATGAGCCGATGGCCGAGAATCCGCACGTCGGCCAAAAGGCTGCATTGCAGGACCGGGACTCCTCGTCCGGTGCCGACACCCAGGCCGATGACACCCGCAGCGGCACAGACGTGGGAGAGACGGTCGACGTCGCGGAGCGGGGCACCGAGGCGCAGGGGGATCACTCGCATCCGGAACGGGCCAAGACGGGCGAGGCGCCCGTGGAGCAGGTGTTCAACGACGCCGCCATGACCGAGGGGCAGCGGACCGTGACCGGCTCCGCAAAGTCAGCCGGCGACGTACCGCCCGGACCTTCACCTGCCGAAGCCGGCTCCGGCGGAGCCCAGTCCGTTGTTGGGGCCCGGGAGTCGGACCGCCTCGCGGCGGGTGAGCCGCCGGCCGCAGGCAAGCCCTTCGATACCGGCACGAAGGAGAAATGAACAGGCGGCGGCCTTTCGATCACATGGAAAAGCCCCGGACCAGCATGGTCCGGGGCTTGCCAGTGCGTCTCTTAGTGACCGATGCAGACAGTGAGATCCAGATGGATGTCGTTATCGGCGACAAGGCGGTCCTGGAGGTAGCGGGCAAGGCTCGCGTCGGTGGCTGTGTGAATGCTTTGCGCGATCGCTCCGCGCAGCACCGCCTGAGTGTTAGTGGACTTGACGACGTCCAGCGGCGCCCAGCCACGATGGCCGCCGGTAAGACGTTCTATGTCCGTGCGGAAGGAACGCTTGTGGTCTTCGCGGACGGTAGCGCGCATGGTGAACGGAATAAAGGGAGTGGGCAAGGAAGTCCTTTCACGAGGCAGTCGGTCATCGACGCCCCAGTCTGGTCAAGACCTCTGCAGCCACCGTTATTCCCTCAAAGCAGCCGCAGAGTCCGGAATCACAACGCGGGATTTCCTCCGACGGGCAGCTTTTCCCGGTTTAGTCGGCGTTCGCCCTGACGTGAGCGTCGCGACCGGACTCAGTCGCAGTCCCTGCCCCGTTCTGTCCGACCGCAGGCCTCTTCCACCGCGTGCGCCCGGGGCCTACACTCTTGAAATCAAATCGAGGGCCAGCCCCGTTCAGTTGCCCAACTTAGGAGGAAGCGGAAGTTCCGACAGGAGTGCTGCCCGGTCGGATCGGAAGAGGCGCCGGCTGGTTGACGGACGGCCGGCGCAAGCTCGCTAGAGGGAGAAGAGCGGCATGAGGATCCTCGTCGATCTCACCAAATGCCAGGGCTACGCCCAGTGCGCCTTCCTCGCCCCGGAAGTCTTCACCATCCAGGGAGACGAGGCACTGACTTACGACCCGCACCCTGACGTGGCTCATCTGACCGGGATTCGGCGGGCCGCCGCTGCGTGTCCGGTCCAGGCCATCCGGCTCGAACAGCCAGACGGGCAGGACGAATGGCTGCACCCGGCCACAGCACCCGCGACGGCTGCTCCGGTCGAAGACCGCGGAGGCACTTTCAAGAGGACTGGACGGATCGTCATCGTGGGGGCATCGATGGCGGGGCTGCGCGCGGCGGAACGCTTGCGCGAGGAAGGGTTCACCGGATCGCTGACCTTGGTTGGCGAGGAGCCGCACGAGCCCTACGACCGGCCTCCGCTGTCCAAACAGGTCCTGGCCGGGTCGGTGCCCTTGGAGGACACCTCGCTGCCACGCCACCGGGACATCCGCGCCACCTGGCGTCTAGGTATGGCGGCGACCGGGCTGGATCTAGCTGCGAAGCAAATCCACCTCGCCGACGGCAACCGGATCGGATTCGATAAACTGTTGATCGCCACCGGCCTGCGGTCCCGCCCCTGGCCTAACCCTGTGGAGGCGGCCCTTGCGGGAGTAATGACACTGCGTACCCGGGAGGATGCCGCAACCTTGCGACAGCACCTCGCGGGCCGTCCGCGCCGGGTGCTGGTCATCGGCGCCGGGTTCATCGGGTGCGAGGTCGCGTCCGTGTGCCGGGAACTAGGCCTGACGGTCACGGTGGCAGAAGCTGGACCGGCTCCGCTCGTCGCTGCCCTTGGCGGGGTGGTCGGCGCAGTCGCCGGGGAGCTGCAGATCGAGAACGGCGTGGACCTGCGATGCGGCGTCCGCGTCCTGTCCCTTGAGGGGGACCCCGCCGGACAGCTGCGCCAGGCCGTTCTGTCCGACGGCACAACGCTTGAGGTAGATGTGGCGGTCGCGGCGCTGGGGTCCGTCCGGAACGTCGAATGGCTCGCAGATTCGGGCCTGGCGTGCGGTGTATGGGGAGTCGCCTGCGACGCCGGCTGCCGCGCGTTCGATGCCAACGGACTGGTCACCGATGACGTGTTTGTCGCCGGCGACATCGCGCGCGCTCCGCAGCCGATGTACGGCTATCAATACCTCGCCGTCGAGCACTGGGGAAACGCCATCTCCCAGGCCGAGGTCGCGGCACACAACATGGTCAGCGGCGAAACCGAACGGTGGCCTCACTTGGAAGTGCCGAAATTCTGGTCCGTCCAGTTCGGCACCGAAATAAAGAGCGTCGGGGTACCTTCGGTTGCCGATGAGGTAGCCATCGTTCAAGGATCGGTGGACACGCGGCGGTTCCTGGCCGTCTATGGCTACAAGGGCCGCATCGTGGCGGCAGTCGCCTTCAACCAGAACAAGTGGCTCGACTTCTACGAGCCACTGATCGAGCAGGCCGCACCCTTCCCGCCGGCATTCCACCACATCGATGAGTCAGACCAGGGCCGGCCCTTGCCGGCCGGGTTCAAGCCCGCTGTGAGCCCCACCCAGGACGCGACCGTCGTTGTGACCGGCCACGATCCCAATGAACGCCGGGCCAGGCTGACGAACACCGCGGCCGGCGAAACGCCGTCACGGAGACCCACAGAAACTGCCCCCCGATTGAAGGAGCCTTCGCCATGACACAGGCCAGCACGTGGGAGCAGATCCTCGACTTCTCCAACCGGGATAACCCCTACCCGTTTTACGACGAGCTCCGCCGGACCCCCGTGGCACGGCTAGAGGACGGAAGCTACCTCGTCAGCACTTACGCGGAGATCGCCGCCCTGCTGCACGACCCGAGGGTCAGTTCCGACATCACCCGCAACCCGGCTGCCGCTGCCGCCGGCGCCGGCGTCGGCGACGACAGCGACGGCGACGGCCCGGGCATGACTCCAACTTTCCTCAGCATGGATCCTCCTGATCACGACAAGTTTCGACGGATCACCATGCGCCACTTCGGACCGCCTACGACGCCGGGCAGGGTCGCCGGGATGGAGCCGAGGATGGCGGAAATTGTCACCGACTTGGTCGACAACATGACGGCCCACTCCCGGATCGACGTCGTCGATGATCTGGCGTATCCGCTGCCCGTCACGGTGATCTGCGAATTACTTGGGGTGCCCCCGGGCGACGAACAGCGCTTCCGGGTCTGGGTGGACGTGGCCCTGCAATCCACGGATCCCGGACTCGATCCCGAAACACAGCAAGAAAAGAGGGCCGAGGCCGGAAAGGAACTGCGCGCGTTCATGGAAGAACTGGTCGAAGCCCACCGGCGGACACCGGGACCGGACCTGCTCTCGGCGATGGCCACTGATGACGGCCCGGAAGGCCGCATGCCGGAGGAACAGCTGGTGAGCACGGGGCTCCTTCTGCTCATCGCCGGACACGAAACCACCGTGAACCTCATCTCCAACGGCGCGCTGACGTTGCTCCGCCACCCGGCCGAACTCCAACGGCTACGCGACGATCCCGGCCTCGCTATCCCGATGGTCGAGGAATTGCTCCGCTACGAGCCGCCCGTCCATTTCGTCCCTTTCCGCACGGCCCTTGACGACATCGATATCGCCGGCACCACCATCCCTGCCGGTGCCTCCCTCACGTTGGTCCTGGCCTCGGGGAACCGCGACCCCGCCCACGTCGCCCACCCCGACCTCTTCATCCCGGACCGGCGTAACAACCAACACCTCGGCTTCGGCGGCGGCATCCATCTCTGCTTCGGCGCACCCCTGGCCCGGCTCGAAGCCCAGCTCGCCCTCACCGCGTTCGCCACCAGGTTGGAGAACCCGCGGCTGGTCTCCGATCCGCCCCCATACCGGCCGAGCCCGTTCCTCCGCGGCCCCTCGCATCTCCTGGTCGACATCGACGGCATCACCGCCCGTCAGTAGTCACTAGTCATTAGTCAACAGCGAACAGCGAACCTTGGCCGTCGGCGAGCGAGGGACGATGTGGAAGTGCCCGCGGGTTCAGGGATTTGGTGGCCGTTCGCCGGGGAACACGATTCCGTGCTGGTTCCTGATGGCGTCGGCGACTGCCATGGTCCGGATTGATCCGGCCAGCGGCCGCTGCGGGACTTCCAGCTGGCCCGCCGAGATGGCAGGGGCGACGGCGGCAGCCTCGTAGTGCAGGCCCTCAAAGTGTGCCGCCGCAGGATCCTCATAGGCCAGCCGGGTGCCGTCCGGGAAACGGACGCTGAAGTTGCCGGGCATGCTGAGACATCGAACTTGGGCAGGAAAAACGTCCACATCCCTTCGGCGGCGAACAGGCCGGCTCAGGCTGCCCGGCCGGCGATACCTGCCGCCTGTTCGCGGTTGATGCCGATCGGCTTCTCGATCAGGACGTGCTTGCCGGCGTCGAGCGCAATGAGGGCGGCTTCGTAGTGGGAGTTGTGCGGCATGGCCACGTAGATGATGTCGACGTCGGCGGCGGCCAGCTCCTCATAGCTGCCAAAGGCCGCAGGAATGCCGTGCCGTTCGGCAAACATTTCGGAACGGTCCAGAGAGCGGGATCCGATCGCGGCAATCACTTGCGAGGTGTGCGCCTGGACGGATTCCGTGAAGCGTTCCGCAATTCAGCCGGGGCCCATGATCCCCCACCGGAGCGCAGGTGCGTCGCGGAAATCCGGAACCCTGGACGCTGGGAGCGAGCGGTTCCCGGTCCTGTTAAGTCCGCCTTAGTGTCGATATCGATTCTGACGAGAAACGCAGTCGTCTTCGCAAAGCTTTGTCCTGACATAATAACAAGTCTGGTTTGCTCCGGACAAGTCTCCGCCGGCCAAATTCCGCCAGAAACCTCCCGCCCCACAGGCGCCAGTCCCCCACTCGATGCCGAACCACCCAGCTCTGGCTGCACGGTCGGGACGTTCACTCTGGGACCTAGGGTCAACTTTGATGGTATGTCAGGACAAACTCTTGACTGTTCCGTTAGAGCGCTCTAACGTAGAAGTCAGTCACGTGACCCAGCACACTCCCGGAAACGCTCTCCAAATTCAAGTCCGCCCTTCAGGTCGGCCGAATCAAGGAAGTCAACAATGTCGTTGCACACAGCAAGCTCGCCCGCATCGGGCTCAAAACATCGCGGATATCTCGCCCGCCTCACCGTCATCTCCACGCTCGGCGGACTCCTGTTCGGCTACGACACCGGTGTCATCTCCGGTGCGCTGCTCTACATGCAGGACTCCCTGAGCATGAGCCCCGTCGAAGAGGCCACGGTGGTCAGCGCACTGCTGTTTCCCGGTGCCGCGGTCGGTGCGCTGAGCGGCGGCCGGCTTGCCGATAAGCTCGGGCGGCGCGGCACGCTGCTTGTCTGTGCTTTGCTCTTCCTCCTCGGAGCGATCGGCTGCGCCATCGCTCCGACTGTTGAATTCATGATCGTGGCCCGCGTCATCCTGGGCCTGGGCGTCGGTGCCGCCGCGGTGACCTGCCCTCTCTACCTTGCAGAAATGGCGCCGGCGCATCTGCGTGGACGTATGGTCACGATCAACGAACTGATGATCGTGACTGGTCAGATGCTCGCTTTTGCCATCAACGCACTCCTCGACGCCGTCATCCACGACACCGAGGTCTGGCGCATCATGCTCGGCGTTGCCTCCATCCCCGCCATCGCACTCCTGATCGGCATGCTCGCCCTGCCCGAATCGCCGCGCTGGTTCGCTATCCGCGACAGGTTCGACGACAGCCGGCGCATCCTCAACCTCAGCCGCAGCCCGGAGGAAGCCGACTTCGAGTACAAGGAAATCGTTGAGTCCGCGAACCTGGACCGGAATGAGCGCTCCAGTGCATGGCGCGACCTGAAGAACAATCCCTGGATGCGGCGGCTCCTCTGGGTGGGCATCGGGCTCGCCGTGGCCCAGCAGGCAACGGGCATCAATACCGTGAACTACTACGCACCTACAATCCTCGAGCGCAGCGGTCTCGGCGTGAGCGCATCGCTCGTGGCGACCATCGCCGTCGGCGTGACCTCGGTGCTAATGACTGTCCTGGGTATCTGGCTGCTGGGCTTCATCGGGCGTCGCCGCATGCTGGTCATTGGCTTTTCCGGGGTCGTGGCTTCGCAGGCACTCCTCGCCGTCGTTTTCACGCTTCCCCAGTCGGACCTCGTCAGCTACACCATCCTGGCGGCAATGATGCTGTTCGTGGCCTTCGTGCAGTGCTTTATCGGAACGTGTGTGTGGCTGCTGCTTTCCGAGATCTTCCCGCTGGCCATCCGCGGCTTCGCGATGGGCATTGCGGTGTTCGCACTCTGGACCGTGAACGCGGCCATCTCCTTCCTGTTCCCGATCCTGGTGGTCGCCCTGGGCTCAACCGGCACGTTCACCGTATTCGTGCTGGTAAACATTGTTTCCCTGATCTTCGTGGCGAAATTTGTTCCGGAGACCAAGGGGCAATCGCTGGAAGAACTGGAGGTGCACTTCCGCACCGGAGGCATACCGATCATCGCCCCCACGGGGTCTGGCGAGAAGGCGACAGCCCTGTAAGCCCGGCCGCAGTGCTGCCAGTTCGCGGGCCATAGGGCGGCGGCAGGAAGCCGCCGCCCTTCCCGCGATACGCTTGCTGGCAGGAGGCCACTTGTCCGGGAAAGTAGTGAATCAACAGGGAGCGGCCAGGCGCGCCACTATTGAGGATGTAGCGCGGGAAGCCGGCGTATCGCGAGCACTCGTTTCCCTGGTGCTGCAGGGTTCACCAAAGGTAAGTCAACAAAAAAGAGACGCCGTGGCCCTCGCCATGGCTGCCCTCGACTACCGGCCCAGCAACGCCGCCCGCTCGCTTGCCAGCGGACGTACGCGAACGGTCGGCGTGCTGCTGGATGACCTTGCCAATCCGTGGTTCGTGGAGCTGCTCGATGGCATGCAGAGCATCTTCCGGGAGCAAAAGCTGAGGATGGTCCTCGGCGACTCCCAATATTTGGCCCGCCCGGGGGAAAGCCCGGTTTCCGCGTTCATGGAAATGCGCGTCGACGGTCTCGTCATCGCCGGGGACCTCGACGCCGATGACGACCTCACCCGTGCCACACTGCATACGCCAGCCGTCGTCGCCGGCACCCGAGCCTTCGACCTCCCGGCAGCGGACCTTGTCACCAACGACGACGCCGCTGGCGCCCGCGCGGCTGTCGAACACCTCATTGGCCTCGGCCACACAGACATTGCATTCCTCACCGCTCCCACGGGATCCGCTGCCGTGCGGGCCAACTCCTACCGGGACACGATGACCCGCCACGGCCTGCAGGACAACATCCGGGTGGAGCCCACGGACATGAGCGAACAGTCCGGCTTTGCGGCAATGAGCAGGCTTATCGACAGCGGCCGGACGCCCACAGCGGTCTTCGCTGCCAACGACATCCTCGCCGTCGGTGCGCTCTCGGCTGCCGACGACCACGGCATCAGCGTTCCTTCACAACTCTCACTGGTCGGATACGACAACACCTATCTCGCTGGGATCCGGCACCTGTCCCTGACCACCGTCGACCCGGTCAGCCGGGACGTGGGCATCCGAGCAGCGGAGTTTCTCCTGGCACGCATCGCCGACCACTCCCTGCAGCCACGCACCGACGTGCTGACCCCGCGCCTCGTCGTTCGCAACAGCACCGCTCACGCTACCTACATCTAGCGCACCGCTTGTCTCAGACCGCATCTGCGTGATGAACATCGGCCGCTTAGTCGAAAGCGGCGAGATGTCGTCCGGCGTCTCCACCGAACCGTAGACTTCACCGTGTGGTGTCAGTTTCAATCGCCAGCCAGGCGGAGGCCCGACGTCGGCACATCGGGCTGGCCGCCATGGCCGGCATGATCGGGGCGGTCCTCTTCGTGTCCGTCTTCACAGTGTCGGGGTGGCTGTACCCCGGCTACTCCGCGACGCGAATGTTCGTCAGCGAGCTGTCCCTGGGCCCCCACGGCTGGGTTCAGATCCTCAACTTTGTCCTCACCGGCGCCTTGATGCTCGTGTTCGGCCTAGGGCTCGCGGCGCACTTCAGCGTCGGGGCCGCGTCCCGCGCCGGTCCCGCGCTGATACAGGGCATCGGAGTCAGCCTCATGGCCTCCGGGCCGTTCACTACCGACCCGTCTGCGATGTTCCAGCAAGCCAGTATTCACGGTGTCGTGCACGGCATCTTCGGTGCGCTGGTCTTCACGTTCGCGCCGATCAGTTGTTTCGTCTTCTATCGGCGTTTCCGCCGTGACGCCGGCTGGCGCCCCCTGGCGGGGTGGACACTGGCCACCGGTGTTGTTCTAGCTGTCGGAGTCGTCCTGCTCAAGATCAGTCAGCAGCCCGAGAGTGTACTGTTCGAGTGGAAGGGCCTCGTGCAACGCGTCATCCTGTTCGCGTTTATGGCCTGGATCTTCGCAGTTGCATTCCACCTTCGCCGCCAATACCGGAGCGGGGAAGGCACCCCGCCAGCGCGGCTGTGATGCTCAGGTTCCGCAGAAGGTCCGGTAAGGGCCGAAACTTTCCGGGGCGGCAGCGGCGTAGTGCTCGAGACCGGCCCGCTCGTCGAAGGGTGAGGCAACCGCGTCCACCAGCCGTTCCAGCGGACCCGTGTTCCCGCCGGTAGCGGCAGCCAGGGCCTCCTCCACCAGGTGGTTCCGCGGAATGTAGACAGGGTTGACCCGGTCCATGGCGTCAGCATCCGGCGCCAGGTCGCGCCAGCGCGTTACCCAGGCATCGAACCGTGCCGGATCCAGGACCTGGCCCCCCGCAGCTTCGGCTTGGCCACGTGCGACTTTGCCGAGGTTCCGGAAAAACGATGTGTAGTCCGCCCGTGACTCCTGGATCAAAGCCACAAGTTCGTCCACAAGAGGCGAGGTCACTTCGTCGTCGAGCCCTTGACCAAACCCCAGCTTGGCTTTCATGCCGGCCGACCAGGCTTCGCTGTACTGAGGGCGGAACTCGCTGAGTGCTTCCACCGCGAGGTCCACCGCCTGCTCCTGGTCATCGTGGAGCAGAGGCAGGAGAGATTCCGCGAGCCGGGCGAGGTTCCACTCCGCCACCACCGGTTGATTGCGGTAGGCGTACCGTCCGGTCTCGTCGATCGAGCTGTAGACCGCGGCGGGGTCGAAGCCTTCCATGAAGGCACACGGTCCGTAGTCGAGGGTTTCGCCCGAGATCGTCATGTTGTCAGTGTTCATGACGCCGTGAACGAAGCCAACAAGCATCCACCGGGCCACCAGTGAAGCCTGGGCTGATATGACCGCCTGGAGCAGTGCGAGATAGCGGTTCCCGGCCTCCGCGGCGGCCCGGTAGTGACGGGTTATTGCGTATTCGGCGAGGCGGCGAAGGAGGCCGATGTCGCCCGTGGACCGGGCGTACTGGAAGCTGCCGACGCGCAGATGGCTGCTGGCAACCCGGGTGAGAACGGCGCCGGGCAGGAGGGTCTCGCGCTGTACCGAACGCCCCGTCGCGACGACGGCGAGGGATCGTGTGGTGGGGATGTTCAGCGCGTGCATAGACTCGCTCACGATGTATTCGCGCAGCATAGGACCGACCACTGCCTGGCCGTCGCCGTTTCGCGCAAACGGCGTCCGTCCTGATCCCTTGAGGTGCACGTCACGGAGCTGCCCGTCCGCCTGCTCGATCTCACCGAGCAGAAGTGCCCGCCCGTCGCCGAGACGGGGTGCGTACCAGCCAAACTGGTGGCCAGCGTAGGCCTGCGCCACCGGGCTGGCCTCCGCAGGGATGGCGTTGCCGATCAGTAGAAGAAGACCCTCAGGGCTCCGGAGAAAGGCCGGATCGAGACCTAGCTCGGTGGCGAGGTGTTCGTTGAGTACCAAGAGGCGCGGATCGGGAGCCTCCTCCGCGCGCCATGGAATGGCCATCTCCTTGAACTCGCGGGCGAAGCGGCCATCAAACGTGACGGTTGAAGGCGCGATGTCACTCATAGTTCAAGGATACGGGCGACGCTCACGCACCAGCGCCATCGGAGATCGGGACCGACGGGCGGGCGAGCTCCTCGATCTTTCGTTCCAGCACTGCGCGTTCGGCCGCGTTCGAGCACAGCGCGACCGCCTGCTGCAGGGCGGACTTCGCTTCTCCGCGGCGGCCCAGCCGTGCCAGCATCTCGCCCCTGACCGCAGGCAGCAGGTGCGAGCCCTTGAGCTCACCCCGTGACGTGATCGCGTCGACCAGTTCCAGCCCGGCCGCCGGACCCGATGCCATGGCCACCGCCACCGCGCGGTTCAGTTCGACCACCGGAGAGGGCGCCAGCCGCCCCAAGGCCTCGTAGAGGATCACGATCCGCTGCCAGTCCGCTTCCGCAACGGAGAGGGCCACCGCGTGGCGTTCGGCGATGGAGGCCTGCAGCCCGTACGCGCCGAGCCCACGGCCGGCAGCCACGGCCCTCGCCAGCGCAGCACGGCCGCGCCGGATCGCCGACTGGTCCCACAAGCGTCGGTCCTGGTCCTCCAAGAGAACCGGCCGGCCGGACGTATCGAGCCTCGCAGGGAAGCGGGCGGCCGTCAGCTCCATCAGGGCCAGCAGGCCGAACACCTCGGGTTCCGGTGCCAGCCGCGTCAGCACACGGCCCAGGCGGCGCGCTTCACCCGCCAGGTCTACGCGCATCCAGGAGTCACCGCCGGACGCGAAGGACCCCTCCGTGAAGATCAGGTAGATGACTTGGAGCACCGATCCTAGCCGTTCGGGCATTTCTCGCGTTTCTGGTACGGCGAACGGGATACGGGCGCCGGTAAGGGTCTTTTTGGCCCGTGTAATGCGTGCCTGGATAGTCGGCACCGGAACCAGGAAGGCCTTCGCGATCTCGTCGGTGCCCATTCCGCCCACCACCCGCAACGTCAAGGCGATCCGCGCTTCCTTGGACAACACCGGATGGCAGGAGATGAACATCAGGGCCAGCACGTCGTCGTCGATCGCGTTGGGGTCGAAGAGGGAATCCGCGCCCGGAAGCTCCTCCGAGAGGTCGCGGGCCAGGAGCGCGTACTTTTCGTCGCGGGCGGCACGGCGCCGGAAGGAGTCCACCGCCCGGCGCCGGCCGGTGGTCAGCAGCCAGCCCACCGGCTCGGCGGGGATCCCGTTCACCGACCACGACACGAGGGCCTCGGCGAGCGCCTCCTGTGCGAGGTCTTCGGCCAACGGGAAATCGCCCGTATAGCGGGCCAGGGCACCGACGATGCGGGCTGACTCCATGCGCCACACCGCTTCGACGGCGGCCCTTGCCTGGTTGCTGCTCACTGCCGGTTCCGGGCTGGCTGTTTCAGAGCTGGCCGGTCTGTTCCCGCCACGCGCGTTCCTTCTGGATCCATTCGTTCTCCTGCGGGAACTCGTCGATGGAAGGTACCCTGCGAATCTCGGTCTTGGTTCCTGCCGTGAGGGGTGCCCGTTTTGCCCACTCGATCGCTTCCTGCTTCGAGGCGACATCGAGGACGTAGTAGCCGGCGAACAGTTCCTTGGTTTCGCCGTAGGGCCCGTCAGTGACCACCGGGGTTTCGGCGGTAAAGTCCACCACGACGCCCTCTTTCGGATCATCCAGACCTTCGGCTGCCAGCAAGACACCAGCGCGGATCAATTCGTCGTTGAATTTGCCTATGGTGTCAAGGACCTCGTTGAAGTCGGCATTCTGAAGGTTGGCGTACGACTCGTCGGTTCCGCGCATGATCAACATGTACTTTGCCATTTCAATCTCCTAGGTTTTTGGAAGGTCGCCCTTCGACCTTCCCACCCACAGGTCGAACAGCGCGAGAGCTAATCGACAGGTGCCAGGAAATTCATTCAGTGGGGGCAACGGACCCCCTCGTCAGCCAGCAGTGGCTGCGCCGAGGGTGACGTCCTTGCTTTGCTCCTGGCCGTCGCGGACAAAAGTGACTTTGACCGTGGCCCCGGCAGCCTGCTCCCGCGTCGCCGCCGTGAGCTCGGAAGCATCGGTGACACTGCGGCCGCCCAGCCCGGTGATCACATCGCCGGCCTTCAAACCGGCCTTGTCGGCTGCGGAGCCCGGTGTCACGGATGATGCCCCTGCCCCGGCCGCGAACTCCGAAGAGGCGCCTGAGGCTTTGTCCCGGACCGAGACGCCGAGTTGGCCGTGCGTGGCCGTGCCCGTAGCGATGATCTCCTGGGCGACGCGTTTCGCGTCGTTGATCGGGATGGAGAAGCCGACCCCGATGTTGCCAGCCTGGTCCGAGGAAGAAGACGTGGATCCGGCCGAGGCGATCGCCACGTTGACTCCGATGATCTCACCGTTCGCGTTCACCAGGGGACCGCCGGAGTTTCCCGGATTTATGGCCGCATCCGTTTGGATGACGTTAATGCTGATGGTGTCCTGCGCGGCGTTGGAGGAGCCGTTCTGCAGCGCGGACGTGGCCGAGGACGCTGTCTCAATGGTGCGGTTCGCTGCCGAAACGATGCCGTCAGTGACCGTTCCACTCAATCCCAGGGGCGCTCCGATGGCTATGGCAGTGTCGCCGACATTGACCTTGCCGGAGTCGCCCAGGGCCGCGGCGACCAGCCCCGGGGCAGTGATTTGGACGATGGCCAGGTCCGAGAGCGGATCCGTTCCTACGATTGTCCCCGGGTAGACGCTGCCGTCGCTGGTCCGAACCTCGATGGCCGCGTTGGCTGCCTGCCCGTCCAGCGTGACCACATGCGTGTTGGTCAGAATATGGCCGGAGGCATCCAGAATGATGCCCGACCCGGTACCGCCTGAAGTGCCGGAACTGGCGCTGATGGTGACCACACTGGGTGAGGCCTTCTGCGCGGCGGCTGTCACCGCGCTGACACTGTCGGGATTGTTGACGATCACCGGCGTGTATTGCGTCGTTTGCACAGTGCCGGATGCCGGCCCGCCGGTGTTCCACATCGCCGTCGCCCCTGCCGCCACGCCCCCGCCTATGCCGCCCGCAGCCACCAGACAGGCAACATAGAGCCCGGCGCCAACGCGCTTCCGGGTTTTCCGGCCTGCAACGGCTCCGGTGTTTTCGCCGAGGGTGGGCTGTTCATGCTCGTTCATGGGTCATCCTGATCTCGTCGTTTTGCCGGTGTCGACCTCACGCCTCTTGATCGCGCTCGGGGTCGCCGCCCCGCGGATTTCGAAGCTGTATCCCATCCTCAAACCCCGGACTGTCGACGGTCTGTCGTGCCGCTGTGAACGGACTGTGAGCAGCGGACTGGAAGTGGACCGCGAGCCCCCTGATTGGGGTCAGGTTGTGTCGCTGCTGTCATGTGGTGCGGTGCGCCGGGGCGAACTGCGCCGAAAGATTGGTTTCTTCGGCGCGGATGAGGTGGACGAGCGCGTTGATGAGGGCCAGGTGGGTGAATGCCTGTGGGAAGTTACCGAGGTGGCGGCCGCTCACCGGATCCAGCTCCTCGGCGTAAAGGCCCAAGGGACTGGCGAGTGACAGCAGACGTTCGCACAGTGCCTTGGCGCGCACCACTTCTCCGATCTCGACGAGGGCTGAGACAAGCCAGAACGAGCAGGTGGTGAAGGTCCCCTCGTCGCCGGCGAGTCCGTCGTCGGTCTGCTCGGGGCGGTACCGCAGGACGAGCCCGTCCCGGGTGAGTTCATCGGCAATGGCCAAGACAGTGGCGCCCACGCGTGGATCGTTGGCGGGCAGGAACCGGACGAGCGGAACCAGGAGAAGCGAGGCATCGAGGTTCGTCGTGCCGTAGGACTGGACGAACACGCCGCGGTCGTCGACGCCATTGCGGCAGATGTCCTCATGGATCTCATCGGCGATGGAATCCCACTTCCGGGCGTAATCAGCTTGACCGTGCAGGCGCGCCAGCCGGGCACCACGGTCCAGGGCGACCCAGCACATGAGCTTTGAGGAGGTGAAGTGCTTCGGTTCGCCACGGACCTCCCAGATGCCGTGGTCGGCGTCCCGCCAATGGGCGGCCGCCTGCTCGACCTGGCGCAGGAGGACCGGCCAGAGCGGCTCGGGGAGCTGGTCACGGGACTTTGCGTGGAGGTAGACGGAGTCCAGCATCGTGCCCCAGACGTCCAGCTGCCGCTGGTGGGCGGCAGCGTTGCCGATCCGGACGGGGCGGGCGCCGTCATAGCCGCCGAGCTCCTCGACGGTAACCTCGGGAAGGTCCCTTTCGCCGTCGATGCCGTACATGATCTGCAGGTCGTCCTCGGCGGCGACGTCGCGGATGAAGGCGAAGAAGTCGTCCGCTTCCCGGTCCAGGCCGAGTGTGTAGAGGGCCCAGAGCGCGAATGTGGAATCGCGCACCCAGGTGTACCGGTAGTCCCAGTTCCGCTCTCCCCCGGGCGTCTCGGGAAGTGACGTGGTGGGGGCCGCGACCAGAGCTCCGGTCGGCGCGTAGGTGAGACCCTTCAACGTCAGTGCGCTGCGCTGCAGCTGCTCCCTCCACGGATGGTCGGGGAACTCGCCCGCGGTGATCCATTGCCTCCAGAACTCAGTGGTCTGCCACTGCTTGCGAGTGGCTTCCTCCCACGTCCGCGGCGGGGGCAGCGACCCCCAGGAGAGCGCGATAAAAGCCTCCTCCCCCTCGGTCATCCGGGTGCGGATGACTGCTATGGAGTCCTCGATGCCCAGCCGGCGGTCGGTGGTCAGACGCAGCACCGGATTGCCCTCATCGCCCCTGACGGTCACGACCTCCCCGTAACCGGGACCGGAAAACTCCCACCGTGCACGGCGCCGGCCGTAGTCGAAGACCGGCTCGCACAGCACGGACAGCTCAACTGCACCGTTGACGCATCTAACAGTGCGCAACAGGCAGTGCTCAGCCTCGTAGTTCATCGGCGGGCGGCGGTATCGGCGGGCCCTCTCGTCGGTGTGGTGCCACGGACCCATCACCAGGGCATCCCTCACGATCAGCCAGCCCGTCCTGGTCTGCCAGGTGGTCTCCAGGATCAGGCTGCCGGGGAGATAGCGGCGCGCGGTGGGCTCCCGGACGCCGTACGGCGCCACCTTGAAGCCACCCGCGGCGCGGTCGAGCATAGTGGAGAACAGACTCGGCGAGTCGTGACGTGGCACGCACATCCACTCCACCTGCCCGCTCGATGCGATCAAGCAGTTGGCCTCACAGTCAGACAAAAACCCATAGTCGGCGATCGGCGGGTACGGGCTCGTGCCTGCCCCTGGCCGCCGCCGCCCCTGGGACCCTGATCCGGCGTCGATCCTCACTCCACCAGTATGCTCGCCCTGACTGGAAGCGGGAATCCTGATTCCATGCGGACCCTTCCCGTAGGTGAGCGCGCAGCCTTGACACTCGTGGAGAGACGGGTCTAGAACTGCTACAGCGATCGCTCCAGGCAGCGTGTCGGGACAGATCCGGTGGGCGATCCGGCCGATAGCGGGTTCAACGAAGAGAGTTCTCAGATGGGTTCCTGGACGGTCTCGACGATCAGCACGTACTTCCGGGTTTGTGACGGAGTGCGCGTGAGGTTCGCGGATAACAAGGCAGACTCGGACATCACCATGCTGCTGCTGGCGCCGTGGCCGGAAAGCCTTTGGGCCTTCCGCCGCATCTGGAACCGCGTTGCAGCGGTGGGGCGGGTGGTCGCCGTCGACATGCCCGGTTTCGGCCATTCAGATGGCCGCCCGGAGTTGATCGCCCCGGACGGTTCCGGAGCGTTCCTGGCCCGCCTCATCGAGGAATGGGGTCTGGGAGTTCCGCACGTCGTCGGCCCGGACGTTGGCACGGCCGCGGCGCTGTTCCTTGCTGCAAATGCTCCAGAACGGGTCACAAGCCTGACCATCGGCGGCGGCGCCGTCGGCTTTCCGATTGATGCGGGCGGCGCCCTCAAGGAGATCATCGAAGCGCCGACTCTGGATGACGTGCGCGCTCTCGACGCCAGAACTAATATCGGCTACGCGGTGGAACTGCCCGCCCCGAGCGTCAGCGAACCGGAAGTCCACGAGGACTACGTCAGCGCCTACGACCTCGGGCGCTTCGCAGAGTCGGCGCGGTTTGTGCGGACCTACCCCGAGCAGAACCCGCTGCTGCACGACCTGCTGCCGTCCATCACCACGCCCACCCAGATCGTCGCGGGCCGCCACGATGACCTCGTGCCGTGGTCGAACAGCGAGTACCTGGACGGGCTCCTCCCCCACAGCGAGATGCATCCTCTCGACGCCGGCCACTTCGCGTGGGAGGAAGCACCGGAGGAGTACGGCCGACTGGTCGCCGACTGGGTCAGCGGCGGATATCGACGCGTCGCGGGCTAGGCGGCCCGCCGCACCGCACCGCGCATCCTCCAGGCCGGGAACGGCAGTCACGCGGGGGATTTCTCTGTGTGAAACTGATCCAATGATTACCGAACACGCGCTATTGCCAGTCATCCCCGGTCAGGAAGACGACTTCGAACTGGCATTTAGCGAGGCGAGGCCCATCATTGCTTCGATGGCTGGCTTCAGGAAATTGTCGTTGTCACGTTCGATCGAGTCGCCGAGCACGTATCTGCTGCTCGTTGAATGGGATCGGCTCGAAGACCATACCGTTGGATTCCGACAATCCGACCATTACGGCAATTGGCGCGCACTACTGCACCACTTCTACGATCCCTTCCCCGTCGTGGAGCACTACGAGAGCATCCTGTAAGCGCTCGGCCCCACGGCTTGATGAAGCCGAAAGCCGGAGACGGTCCCGGCCGAGGGGCCCTCTCCGGCTTTGCTGCCGCACGGGCTAGAGCTGGCTGTGCGCGGCAACGGCCGGATCGGAGCCGGCGCGGGCGCCAGACTCCAAGGCGGATATCTGGTCTATTTCAGCCGGGGTGAGCCGGAGCGCCGCGGCGCCCAGGTTTTCCCGCATGCGCTCGCTATGTGCCGACTTGGGGATGACGATGGTGCCCTGGGCGAGATGCCAGGCGAGCACGATCTGGGCGGGGGTGGCACCGTACCGGGCCGCCAGCGATTTCACGGCGGATGCATCAAGATCCGCGCCCTGGCCCAAGGGACTGTACGCCTCCACTGCGATGCCCAAGGACCGGCTCTTGGCTGCCAGGGCCTGCTGCTGGAAGGTGGGGTGGATTTCGATCTGGTTGACTGCCGGAACTATGTCCGAGTTCTCAAGAAGCGTGTCCAGGTGGTCAGGGAGGAAATTCGACACTCCGATGGCGCGGATCTCGCCGCCGGAATGGAGCTTTTCCATGGCCTTCCAGGCCTGGGTGAAGAGTCCTTGGGATGGCACGGGCCAGTGGATCAGGTACAGGTCCACGTAGTCGATGCCGAGCGCCTCGCGGCTGTGCTGGAACGCCTCGAAGGCTGTGCCCTGTTCGCCGTTGCGGAGCTTGGTGGTGACGAAGATTTCCTCGCGCGGGACTCCTGACGCCGCAATGGCGGCGCCGACGCCGGCCTCGTTCCGGTATGCGGCGGCGGTGTCGATGTGGCGGTAGCCGGCGTCCAAGGCATCCTCGACGATCCGCTGGGTGTCTTCCGCCGGGACTTGGAAAACGCCGAAGCCGAGCTGCGGGATCTGGACGCCGTTGTTGAGGGTCACCGTGGGGATGTTGGTTTCACGTGTCTGGGACATCATCACTCTTCCTTGTGGGTGGGTATCTGGTTTGGGCGCAAGGCACCGGCGGCCCCGCGGCCCTCGTGCTTCATTGAATTGATGACCAGCAAGGCCATCATCAGTGAATTATCCATCGTCTTCTTCCTGTCATCGGTTGTGCGTTGAACCGTGACTCGCCATGGAAAGCAAGGACCCGGCCCGGCAAAATGGAAGACATGGGTCAAAGCGCAGAGTTTGGAAAATTCCTGAAGGCCATGCGGTCACGTAAACAAGACCTTCTGCATCATCAGGAGGACAACACATGACCATCAAGCGCACGACGTCCGGGCCGGGACTACCCGGAGGCTTCCCCTTTAGCCTGGCTAGCGAAGCAAATGGTGTCTGCTTCGTCAGCGGGATGCCCGCACTGGATCCCGACGGCAATTATCACGAGGGAACCTTCGAGGAGGAGACGGCGCTGGCCTGGCACAATGTCACGATGATCGCCCACGCTGCCGGCTACGGCGTCGAGGAGATCGTGTACGTGCAGTGCGTCGTCGCTGACATCACCGACTACAGCAGCCTGAATGCGTGGTGGCGGCGGCAATTCCCGGACCCGTCCACGGCTCCGGCCCGGTTCACCTTCCAGGCCGGCGCCCTTCCTTTCGGCGCCAAGGTCGAGATCCAAGCGGTAGCCGCGCACGGCACCTGAGGCGTCGCCGACAGGATGCCGATTGAGGCAGAGTCGGCGAAACCTGCCATCAGCGGCCGACGACCATTGAATCGCTCACCCGGACGGGGGCGTGAACTGGCTGGCCGTGAACTCGGCTCCCTGGGGGTCCCGGATCAGTGCCGTGCGCGTCCACTCGGTGTCGGCCTGGCTTAGGACCTGGGCGCCGAGCCGCTGCGCATCAACCACCGTCTGATCCCGGTCGGCCACGGTGAACGAGACGTGCCAGTGCGGCGGTTCGTCGGGGGCGGTGGTCGCGATCCAGGCGATCGCGTCCGCGAAGCCTGGCGGGGCGGCCAGCCCGGACTGCCTCTCCCTAATACCCGGATCGACTGTCGCTTCAAGGTGATCACCATAACCGGGCCTGCGGATCATCATCGCGTAGCCGAGGTCGTCGACCTGCCAGCCGAACGCCTCTTCGTAGAAATTGGTGGCCGCGCCGGGATTAGCCGTGTGGAGATCGCTGAAATTCCACGAACCTGGCTGATTGGCCACCTGTGCCCCTAAGCGACGCCTAGCCTGCCAGAGGCGGAACTCGGCGCCCTCCGGATCGGTCAGCGCCGCACTGCGTCCGCCCTCTCCCGCATCGGCAGGCGCCGATCGCACCGCAGCGCCGGCAGTGACCAGTCGCTGCAGCGTTGCATCCGCGTCCTCGACCGATATGTAAGTACTCCACGCCGCGGCACTCTGGGTGCTGGCCACCCCGGCGACGTCCTGGCCGTCGAGCTTGGCAATCAAGTAGCGGCCCGGCGCTCCCGCCGGCATGACGTCCTCGAACGTCCACCCGAAGATTCCGGCGTAGAACTCGACGGCCGCCCCGATGTCAGGCTGCTCGGTGTCGATCCAACACGGGACGCCCTGCGGGTAGGTCCGTTGGGTCATGTCTCGCTCCCTTCCGTGGGACACAGCCTAGCGAGCCAGGATCCGGCCGGATACCCCACCCGTCCCCTGACCCGGCCACCCACTCCAGGAAGCCCCGGCGCCGCCGTCGCACCTTCCCCATTCCTAATCCTGCCGCTGGTCACGGCCGGGCCGGGGCGCGTTCCAGATTAGTTTCGCGTGCCGCACGGCTGGTCTGGCTGGGACATCCGGTTATTGCTAGCGTGGCGGAATGAACTCGTCGAAGACCCCCGGTGAGATCCTCACTATTGACGGTAACGAGGTTCGCATCTCGAGTCCGGACAAGGTGGTGTTCCCCGAGCCCGGGCTGACGAAGCTCGACTTGGTGCGCTACTACCTCGCCGTCGCCGATGGTGCGCTGCGGGGCGCCGGCGGGCGGCCCATGGTGCTCAAGCGCTTCCCGAAGGGGATCGGTGCTGAGCCGTTCTTTCAGAAGCGCGTGCCTGAAAACCACCCCGACTTCGTCGACACGACGACGCTGCACTACGCGTCGGGGACATCAGCCGAAGAGGCCGTCATCCGGGATGCTGCGGGGTTGGCATGGGTGGTGAATCTTGGATGCCTGGACCTCAACCCGCACCCCGTGCGGGCCGAGGACCTCGAGCACCCCGACGAGCTCCGTGTCGACCTCGACCCGATGCCGGGGGTCGACTGGTCGCAGATCGTTGACACCGCCTATGTCGCGCGGGAGGTGCTCGACGACGTCGGGCTGGTGGGGTGGCCGAAGACGAGCGGTTCGCGGGGACTCCACATCTTGGTGCGCATCGCGCCCCAGTGGTCGTATCGCGACGTGCGGCTCGCCGCCGAGACCCTCGCCCGCGAGGTCGAGAACCGTGCTCCGGGCCTTGCCACCGCCCGGTGGTGGAAGGAGGAGCGTGGCGAGAGCGTGTTCGTCGACTTCAATCAGAACGCCAAGGACCGCACCGTGGCATCGGCGTACTCGATCCGGCCCCTGCCCGACGCCCGAGTCTCGACGCCGCTCACTTGGGACGAGGTCACCTCCACCCGGCCGGAACAGTTTACGGTGCCCACGGTGCTTGAGCGCTTCGCTGCAATGGGCGATCCCCACGCCGGCATCGACCACGCAGTCGGGTCACTCGACAAACTTATCGCCCTGGCTGCCGAGCTCGGGCCCGCCGAAAAGCCGCCGCGGGCAGGCGACGGCATGGGCCGCCGGCAGTCGGTGATGCCGCTCATCGAGGTGGCACGTACCAAGACCAAGCCCGAGGCGCTCACGGCGCTCGACGAATGGAAGACCCGGCATGCGGACCTCGTCCCGGCCCTGCATCCCGCCGACATCCTCGTCGACGGAATGCGCGGATCGAGTTCGCTCTGGTACCGGGTGCGGGTGAACCTGCAGCATGTTCCCGAAAATGAGCGTCCGCCCCAGGAGGGGCTCATCGCTGACTACGACCCGTGGGCGGGCAAAGCGTGGCCCGGGCACCCTGGGTCCTGACACGAGAAGATATTGCCCTTTCCAGCCAGAACCCGACCTGTGCGCAGACGATCCTGTTCAGTCTCGCGAGTCGTGTCCAACTGGCTCGGTTGTTGCGGTCAGTACTCTCCCTTGATCACGAAGTACGAGCCGCGAATAACGCCCGCCAGCTTCGATTTTTGCCGGGCGAACTTGAAGCGCGTCGCCAATTCCTCCGGAATCTCCATTCCTTCGGCGAGTTTGAACCCGACCGCTCTCTTCCCGGCGTCGATGCTGTACATGACGTTGATCGACAGCCCCGACTCGAAGAAAACGTAGGCCATCCGCAAACCGTCGACTTCGAAGGAGGTCGCTTCGAGCGGGCGGGAATCGATGACGATTTCACGCTCGTCCCGGAGTATCCTGCTCACCCGGTCAACCACCTGCGGAACCTCGCTCGCAGGGCTCACTGTGAAGACGTGGTCATACTTGTTTCGGAAATAGCGAGCCTCGTTGGCGCGCAACCCGGCGAGGGCCTCAGCCACGGGAGACGATTCCAAACCGACAGTAGAAACGTTCTTGAAGTCAACGGTGTACGGCATGCACCCTCCTGGTACGACGTGTTGGAACCAATGCTAACGCGACGACGTGCTGCCCTGACGTCAGAACGTTCGCGCGTAGGGTGCCGGGTCCCGTGACAGAGGCTCAGCTGTAGTGATGCTCATCCATGAACGGGCCGACGCGGCCTTGGCGCATGAAAGTGGAGGACTTAAGGCCCTGACGGGGCCCGTCTGTCGGGGCAAGAGTTGGACCTACGCGACGGCCGGTGTGCGAACCGCCCCGGTGCGGGCGGCCAGGCCGCCCGCCGTCGGGAGTTCGGTCATTTCCAGCACCGTCGGGACCGACAGCGTCGACCAAAGAATTGGAGTGGCCGCAGCGCCGGCCGGAACCGAGTGGAGGGCACACCATGTCAGAACGCAACTACACCTTGTTCGTGTCGTCATACACCGACGCGGGCTCGGCGGCAGACGATTTCAAGGCGATCAAGAGCATGGACGACGCCGCCGTGGTGGCTGCGGTCGACCTGTCGCGTGACGCCTCGGGCCAGACCGAGGTCAAGGAGCACGGGGGCGGACTGGTCGCCGGCGGCACCACGGCCGGCGCCATCGGCGGGCTCGTGGTCGGTTTGTTCGCTCCGCCGCTCCTGCTGTCCGGCGTGATCGGCGCTGGTGTTGGCGCCATCGCGAAGCGTCACGAGGAGAAGTCCATCGGCGTCAACGCGGACGAATGGCTGCCGCCGGGCTCCTCGGCGATCATCGCCGTCGTCGACGACCTCTACCTCGACCGGGTCGACAAGGCGGTGGACAAAGCTACCAAGAAGGTCAGCAAGGCCGTCGAAAGTGGTGACTACGATGCCGTGGTCAAGGCCGTGAACGAAGGCGACGAGAAGATCATCGAAGCCGCTTCGTCCTGATCGGCCGACGCACCCAACTGGGAGACGGCCCACTGCTTCTATGAAGTCAGCGGGAGGCTGACCTTTACTGGACGGGGTGCACCCTGGCCTTCAGGGCCTCATTGACGGGCGCGAAGGCGACCCGATCCAGGACAAGTTCAATCTCGCGGATTTTGTCTGCGCTGATGGTGAGCAGCTCGATGCACCTGACGGCACCAGCAGCCGTGTCGGTGACGAAGTCATACACGACGCAGGCACGGTCCTGTGCGGTGAAGACCTCCCGGATCTCGTTGCGGACCAGCGCCGGGAGAAGGCGCTTGAGTGCAGTGGTCCACCCGGCCTTGTCGAGTGCGGTGCCTGCGAAGGTGGCCACGAGATCCTCCCCGAGCAGGTTTTCAAGGGCGTTCATGTCGTGGGAGCCAACGGCCTGGATGTAGGAGCGTGCGATCCCTTCGACGTTGGAGTCCGGCATGAGAGATCCTTTCCTGAGCAGCCGACGGGACCCGCCAAAAGGAGGCCCCCGCCATTGGGCCATGGGCAGCCAAAAATCCGCGGGGGTCCACGTCGTTTCTCAGAAGCCTAGCGGCCGCGGAACGGGACGGGGAAGCCCCCGCCCACGTGAGGTTTGGGGCATCCAACCGTGCCACCAGTGCTGCTTGGGGAAGGGCCCAAAGCCCCTGACCCCGCTCCGGGGCTCAGCCTAATCTGGCACCAGACTCTGGGGTGGTTTTCCATCTTCGTCGCCTGCGCCCTGGTGATCGGAACGGAGAGGACCCAGACCATGGCCACTTATGAGTACCGTTGCTCCGATGGTTCGCTTTTCGAAGCATCCCACCCGATCGGCGACGCACCAGACACCCTTCCGTGCCCCTCCTGCGGTGAGCCGTCCCGCCGGGTATTCAGCGCACCGCACCTTTCCCGGGCCGGTTCGCAGGCCTTCCGACTCATTGACTCCACCAAACGCAGTGCAGCCGAACCCGAGGTGGTGAACTCTCGGATTCCGGGCAGCCCCAGGCGTGTACAGCAGTATTCATCCAACCCGTTACATCGGACACTGCCGCGACCCTAACGGGCAACACGCGGCGACCAGTCAAAGGAGATGAAATGCCAGCAAGGATATTTTCCCTGGACTCAAGCAAGAAGTTCGAGGATCAGGAAAAGATCGGGCACAACCGATGGCACCCCGACATTCCACCCGTCGCGACGGTCAAGCCGGGGGATTCCTTCCGGGTCGACTGCCGGGAATGGTTTGACGGCGCGATCGTCAACAACGACTCCGCCGACGACATCCTCAACGCCCCGCTACTGACCGTCCACAAACTCAGCGGTCCCTTCGCCGTCGAGGGCGCCAAGCCCGGCGACCTGCTGGTGGTCGACATCCTGGACGTCGGTCCCATCCCGCAGGAGGATTCAGGCCCACTTGCCGGACAGGGCTGGGGCTACACCGGCATCTTCGCCACCAGCAACGGCGGCGGCTTCCTCACCGAGCAGTTTCCCGACGCATACAAAGCCATCTGGGACTTCACAGGACAAATCGCAACATCCCGGCACGTGCCCGGTGTTTCCTTCACCGGGCTGATCCACCCCGGCTTGATGGGGACGGCTCCCTCAGCCCAGCTGCTGGCGAAATGGAACAAGCGCGAAGGCGACCTGATCGCCACGAATCCGAACAGGGTCCCTCCGTTGGCGCTGCCGCCCGAGGCCGAGCACGCTGTTCTCGGGCACCTGGCCCCGTCGGAATTCGACAGGGTGGCCGCGGAAGCGGCCAGGACCGCACCGCCACGGGAAAACGGCGGGAACCAGGACATCAAGAACATGTCCAAGGGCACCCGTATTTTCTACCCCGTGTTCGTGGACGGAGCCAACCTCTCGATGGGCGATCTCCACTTCTCGCAAGGCGACGGTGAGATCACGTTCTGTGGTGCCATTGAGATGGGTGGCTTCATCGACCTCAGGGTGGAGCTCATCAAGGGCGGCATGGAGACGTACGGAGTGAGCGAAAACGCCATCTTCATGCCCGGCAACGTCGACCCGCAGTTCAGTCAATGGCTGGCGTTCTCCGGCACCTCGGTGACTCTGGACGGCGAGCAACGCTACCTCGACTCGCACCTTTCCTATCAGCGGGCCTGCCTCCACGCCATCGACTACCTGACCAAATTCGGTTACAGCAGCGAGCAGGCATACCTGCTCCTGGGTGCCGTACCGATCGAAGGGCGCCTCTCCGGCGTCGTGGACGTCCCGAATTCCTGTTCCACGGTCTACATCCCGACGGCCATCTTCGACTTCGACGTACGTCCCTCAGCTGCCGGCCCCCACAAAATCGACCCAGGCACCGGGGCGCCGAAGGCCAGCAACAAATAGCAGCCGCCGACGGCGGTGGCGGCCTTGGTCGGTAAGGTTGCGTCCTCAACCGCGCCACGGGCTGAGGCTGAAGCAGGAAGAGTCACGGTGGGCCTCGGTGCGACCCGGTTTGGGTGGGCGGGGGTGGGACGTGACACCATACGGATCGTGACCCAAAAGATTGCGTACCAAGGTGAGCCCGGCGCCAACTCCCATATCGCGTGCAAGCAGATGTTCCCCGAGCTGGAAAGCGTCCCGTGCGCCAGCTTCGAGGACGTCTTTGAATTGGTGTCCAGCGGCGGGGCCGATCTGGCCATGATTCCGATCGAGAACTCGATTGCCGGCCGGGTGGCGGATATCCATATCCTGCTCCCCGAGTCCCGTCTGCAGATCGTCGGCGAGTTCTTCCTGCCCATCCACTTCGACTTGCTTGGCATCCCCGGCAGCACCATCGAGGCTGCCACGGAGGTCCACAGCCACATTCACGCCCTGGGCCAGTGCCGGCGCCTGATCCGTGAAGCCAGGCTACGCCCCGTCATCGCCGGCGACACGGCGGGTTCTGCCCGCGAAGTGCGGGAGTGGAACGATCCCGCCAAACTCTCCCTCGCTCCCCCGCTGGCGGCCCAGATCTACGGCCTGGAAGTGCTGGCCTCTCGGGTCGAGGACGATCCGTCCAACACCACCCGCTTTGTCGTCCTGGCGCGGGAAGCGGAACTGCCGACCCGGGATGAGTTGCCCGGACCGGCAGTGACCAGTTTCGTGTTCCGCGTCCGGAACGTCCCCTCCGCTCTCTACAAAGCGCTTGGCGGTTTTGCCACCAACGGCGTGAACATGACCCGGTTGGAGAGCTACATGGTGGGCAACGAGTTTGCTGCCACCATGTTTATGGCCGATGTCGAGGGCCACCCCGCGGACCTATACCTGCAGCTGGCCTTGGAGGAACTGGAGTTCTTCACCGCCGAGGTCCGGATCCTGGGTGTATATGCCGCCGCAGAGTTCAGGACCCGGCAGGCAGCCAGCGGCTGACCGGAGTGGACGGCAAGGCCCCGCTGTCGGCAGGCAATGACGCGGCTCGGAGCAGGTGGGAGGATGGGCGCATGGAACTGCACATCACTGGCGACCCCGCCGCCGACCAACTGCTCAGCAACGACGCGTTCGCACTCCTCGTCGGCATGCTGCTTGACCAGCAAGTGACCATGGAGTCTGCGTTTGCCGGACCCGAAAAGATCAGGACGCGGATCGGATCCACGGCTCCTGCCGCAATCGCCGAATATGACCCAGCAGGGTTGGTTGAGATCTTCAAGGAGCGTCCGTCCATCCACCGCTTCCCCAGCTCCATGGCTGGCCGCGTCCAAGACCTCGCCGCGGCCGTACAGCGCGATTGGAACGGGGACGCAACTGCCATCTGGAACCAGGACGACCCTGACGGCCAGGAAGTGCTGCGCAGGTTGAAGGAATTGCCGGGCTTCGGAGAGCAAAAGGCAAAGATCTTCCTCGCACTACTCGGCAAGCAGTGCGGTCTCCGGGCACACGGCTGGCGTGAGGCTGCTGGTTCCTATGGCGAGGAGAGCGCATTTCTTTCTGTCGCCGACATCGTGGACCCCGAGTCGCTGAAAAAAGTGCGTGCCAATAAACAGGCTGCCAAGGCCGCCATCAAAGCCGCGAAGGCATCCGAGCGCTGACAAGAAACGGCAAGACCCAAAGCGTTCCGCTACGTTCGCTGATCGGTTAGGCGGACCCGGGCAATGCCCCGGCGCTTACCTGCCAGCTCCGCCGCCAGCCAAGCGATAGGACTCCTGCAGCAGCTCGTCCAGTTCCTCGACGTCGATCCTGTCCAAGGTGACAAGCACCAGTTTCGGGGACCGTTCGTGGTGGGGCGTCCAGAAGTAGGTGCCAGGGGCGGTGCCTGCGAGTGCTTCCCGTTCCTCGGTTTTCACGGTGAGAACGCCATCTTGCCAGATGCGTGCCATCAGGGTCTTCCCGAACCACGCCGGCTGGCCCCAACTGGGTCGCTCGCTAACCCCCGGCAGGCCACGGCAGATCTGCCGGACATCTTCCTCTGTGGCCATGGTTCACTCTTGCATCGGAGCCCCTGGCCCGGCAATGCTTGTCCTCCCCCGGACGACGTCGAAAACGTACTAACGGCGCAGGTCGAGGGGCCGCCACGGCTGGGCGTCCGACATACTGGTTCCATGCAGGCGACGACGGTGTTGGTTGAGGGCGAGAGTGACCGGCTGGCGGTCGAGACGCTGGCCCTTCGCCTTGGCCATGACCTGAGCGCCTTGAGGGTGTCGGTGGTGCCAATGGGTGGCGCGACCAGCATCGTGCACTTCCTCGACCGCTACGGCCCAAATGGCGCGGGCCACCGGTTGTTCGGCCTGTGTGATGCCGGGGAATCTCGCGGCATCGCCCGCGCGCTCGGCCGGGCAGGCATCGGGACCGGTTCGCTGGCCGAGCTTGGGTTCCACGTCTGTCACGCCGATCTCGAGGACGAACTCATCCGCTGCCTTGGGATCGATGCCGTGCTCAGCGTCATCGCGGATCAAGGCGAGCTGGCCTCATTCCGGCTCCTCCAACGCCAGCCCTCACTGCGAGAACGGCCCATAACGGCGCAGTTGCGCCGGTTCTTCGGCGGACGCAGCGGCAACAAGGCCCGATACGCGCCGCTGCTGGTCGACGCGTTGCCGGCCGGACATGCGCCTCCGCCGCTCGCTTGCCTCGTTGCATCATTTTCGCTGTGATCTGACGCGTCCGCAGTCCGGACTACCCGGCCCGCTCAGTCCGGCGGCTGCGCCGCGTGATGACCCCCGCTCACTCCGAAGCTTTATCGGCTAGCCCGCCGACACATCGATCAGCACCTTGCCGACGATGCCCTCTTCCACCGCCGCGTGGGCCGCAGCCGTGTCAGCCAGGTCAAAGCGATGCAGCGGCAGGCCTGCGGCCTCTCCCACCGGAAGGGCGCCGTCGGCGATGGCCGCATTGATGTCCTCGGCGGCGGCGTGCACCGCCGCCATGCCAACGGTGTAGAGCAGCACGAACTGGTAGCGGACGTTGAGGCTGAAATGCCTGCGAACGTCCAGGCTCATCTGGTCGCCGCCGTTGTTGGCGTAGACGGCGACGGAGCCGCGGTTGCGGATCACTGCCAGGTCAAGTTCCGCGTTCTGCGCGGGTGCCACTTCCACGACCTGGTCGACGCCGTCGGGAGCGATCCGACGGATCTCCGCGGCCGCGTGGCTTTCCCGGTAATTGATAACGTGATCGGCGCCGGCGGCAGTGACCAGCGCAGCCTTCGCCGGTCCGCTCACGGTGGTGATCACGACGGCGCCGGCCCACTTGGCGAGCTGGATCGCCGCATGGCCTACGGCGCCGGCCCCTCCAGCGACAAGAACCACTTTGCCGTCCAAGGCTCCGGGGTGCAGCCGGCGCGGGCCGTCCTCGGCGATGGTCAGGGCCCGGTGGGCGGTGATCGCGGGAACGCCCAAGCTTGCGCCGAGGTCGAACCCGGCGTCCTCCGGCAGCGGAAAGACTCGCTCGGCCGGTAGGACGGTGAACTCCTGGGCTGTCCCGCCGTCGGCGCGCTGGTAGGCGGCCAAGGCCAGCCAGACCCTGTCACCGACGTGGAGATGCTCGACGCCTGGTCCGACGGCGTCCACCACACCGGCGCCGTCCTGGTTTGGCACGACCTCCGCGAAGGGCAACGGCTCCCCCGGTTTCGCGCCGCGGCGCGACTTCCAGTCCGTGGGGTTCACCGCCGAGACCATGATCCGCACGCGCACCTCCCCGGGCCCCGGGTCGCGAATCTCGCGGTTGACGAGCTCGAGAACAGACGGATCGCCGGTGGCACGGTACACGATTGCTTTCATACTCAAACCTAACGCCCGCCCGGACCGAAAATTCCCGCCGGGAATTCGCAAGTTCAAGGCATTGCGGCCCCACTCCCCAAGCCGGGTACGGCTGTCCTGTAGTCTGCGCCAGGAGCCTTCCGGCCGGACATCGAGTCACCCACAGCATCAGGCGCTCCCTGCCACGGCGGGCAGAAGATCCGTTAGCGGCGCTAAGAGTCCGGAGTCCCGGCGGGTGCGCAATCGGACCTCTTGGGCTATGCGGGCTTGGACCGTGCGCGTACGTGCATCCGTTCCCCCTGCTGTCCAAACAGACTGATGAACTCAACGTCTCTGCCGTCAGCGCTGGCGAACCAGTGCGGTGTGTGGGTGTCGAATTCCGCGGCTTCGCCAGGACGGAGTTCAAAGTCCTTCTCGCCCAGCACCAGTCGCAATCGTCCGTTGAGGATGTAAAGCCATTCGTAGCCCTCATGGACGCGTGGGTCGGGCTCGGCCCGGCGGGTCTCGCCGTCGAGCACCATCTTGAAGGCCTGCAATCCGCCTGGGCGGCGCGTGAGCGGAACGGCCGTCATGCCGCCATGGGTGATGGGGCGCAGATGAATTCTCGGATCCCCGGTGGGCGGGGCGCCGACCAGATCATCGAGGGGAACACCGTACAACCTCGCGAGGGGCAGCAGGATTTCGAGGTTTGGCCTGCGTTGGCCCGCTTCTAGGCGGGACAGAGTGCTTACGGATACCCCGGAAGCGGCAGAGACCTCTCCGAGTGTGAAGTTGCGTTCAGTACGAAGTGCGCGAAGCCGGGGGCCAACTGCCCCGAGTACATTGTCAAGGTCATTTGCCATCCCCCAATTTTGCCATATCGGCAAACTCTTTTGTCAAATATCGTCGATGCGATACAAGCTGATGTGACCGCACGCGGACGCTGGCGGCGAACTCTTAGTACGCATCGAAGGGCAAATCAGTATGGACACCACACGGTACGACGTTGTGATTGTTGGCGGCGGCTCGGCAGGACTCAGCGCGGCCACGACGCTGGGCCGGGCGCTGCGGTCGGTGCTGGTCATCGATTCCGGAACTCCCCGGAATGCACCAGCGGCGGGTGTACACGGTTATCTCTCCAGGGACGGTATGAACCCCGGGGAACTCCTGTCTGTCGGGCGCAGTGAAGTGCTCTCCTACGGCGGCACTGTCATTGACGGCGAAGCCGTTTCGGCACGGCGAACCCCCGACGGGTTCGAGGTGATCCTCGGAGACGCCCGCCGGTTCTCCGGCAGGCGTCTCCTGGTCACCACTGGCTTGACGGACGAACTCCCTCCCATCGACGGGCTGCGGGAGCAATGGGGAAAGGGCGTTGTGCATTGCCCCTACTGCCATGGCTGGGAAATCCGCGGGCAACGGATTGGAGTGCTGGGCACGGGCCCGCTGTCCGTCCATCAAGCACTGTTGTTCAGGCAGTGGTCCCGGGATATCACCCTCTTCCTCAACGACACCGTGCAACCCACTGACGAGGAGTGGGACAAGCTCGCCGCCCGGTCCGTAAAGGTGGTTGATGGCGCCGTGGCGTCCGTTGACTCTGTCGACGGCGTCCTCACGGGGCTCACGCTCCGCGAGGGTCGTTCGTTCGACCTGCAGGCCCTGGCAGTCGGAGCACGGATGGAGGCCAGATCCGCGCTGCTGGAATCACTCGGGCTAATTTCCCAGGTGCACCCGTCGGGGGCCGGACGGTTCATTCCGGCCGGGGATATGGGTGGTGCGACGGCGGTCCGCGGTGTGTATGCGGCGGGCAATGTCACCAACCTAATGGCTCAGATGATCACCGCGGCGGCCGAGGGTGTCATGTCCGGCGCAAGGATCAACGCCGACCTCATCGAAGAGGAAACCCGATGGGCAGTCGAGGGGCACTTCGGCTCCTTCTCCGCCGCCTCCGAAGCAGCCGTCTCTAAGATCGTGATCGGTCACCGACGCCACGACCTTGAAGTCGGGCAGAAAGCCGCCAACACGGGCCCTGCGGCCACAGTAGAAGGATGATGAGCATAGACCACCAGCACCAGCAGCGACTTGGCAGTCAGGATCAGCATCGCATCCTGGACCTCGACGCCGAAGTGTTCGGTGACCACCTCGCAGCCGTCCTGGGCTTGACCGGGGTGCCAACTGCGCGCAGCGTCGTTGACCTCGGCGCCGGCACCGGCGCAGGTAGCCGGCTGCTGCGCGAGCGGTACCCCGCCGCCACGGTGACGTGCGTCGACAACGACCCGCAGATGCTGGAGCTGCTTCGCGAGCAGGGCTTCGCCGTGATCGAGGCGGACCTCGACGACGGCCTCCCTACGCCTTCCGGCGCCTCCATGACGGCGGATGCAGTCCTGGTCGACCTCGTATGGGCATCGTCCTCACTCCACCACGTCACCCACCCCACCCAGCTCCTCTCGGGAGTCCGCCGGGTACTGTCGCCCGGTGGGGTCCTGGTCGTCGTCGAGCTCGCCGCTCTGCCCCGCTTCCTAAGCCACCCTCGCGAAGCGCTTTTGGAGCAGCGCTGCCACGCCGCCGCGGCGGCCGACGGGTGGAACCAACACCCGAACTGGGCGCCGGTCATCGAGGCGGCCGGGTTCAGCGTCACCCAGTCCGAAGTGACCGCCATTGCACCCGTGACCCCGGCCGCACGGGAGTACGCCAAACAGTGGTTCGCGCGCTTCTCACACCTGGCAGCCCTGACCGCGGACGACCGCCACTCCGTCGAAGATCTGCTGGAGCGGTTCCCCGACGACGTTCAGCTTGAACCCCGCGCCACCCGAACCGTCTGGGTGGCCACCCCCGACCAGACCCAGGAGCAGCCCTGAGCCAGCGCGTCCCCCGGTACCGCCTGAAACCCCTCGATCCAGGGAAGAAAGGCGGCGGGATTCATGGGCAACGTGTCCGGCCATGTTGGCTCCCCGCAACGATCATCCGGGCGTCGTATTTTGCGGCTTGTCTTGGCCGTGAACCCGGCGTAGTGCGCGAACGTCAAGGCGAGCGACGAGTCCGGGGCGGCCTTTGGGACGAATGGCTATTGCGGTCCAAGGATTTCCCACGCTGACCGGCTTAGCGTCGGAGTTGTTACACCGGTCCGCGCCCTACGGGAGGAGGCACAATTGGATCTTCGCGAAAATCTGCCGCTGTTCCGGGCGGTCCTGATCACGGGCACGACGATGTCCTTGGCTGCCGCCGGGCATGTGCTCGGAGGCGGCACGCTTCCCGAACCGGCCCTCATGGCCGCCCTGGCTGGCCTTATGCTGGCACCAGTCACCTGGCTGGCGCGCCGGCAGTTGTCATTCTTGACCCTGGTGGGCATGCTGGGATCCGGCCAGTTGACGCTGCACGAAGCATTCACGTCCCTGTTATCACGGGCCCTTTGCCTCCCATCACTGACTAACCGGATGTCGCATCACGACGGCCGGATCATGGGCCCGGAGTGCTCCGCTGCCGTGCCGCCGTCCATGACCGTGCATGCCAGCGGTGCCGATTCACCGGTTATGCTGGCCGGCCATGTCCTCGCTTTAGTCTCCACGGCGTGGCTGCTGCGCAAGGGCGAAGTGGCCCTGTGGCAACTCGTGGCATGGCTCCGCCCGCTCGTGCAGCTGCCCGGGCCCACAGGATTCATTCCCGTCCGCCAACGGCCCGTCGCCACGGGCCCGGTCGCCGTTCCCGTGCCCCGGCGGAACCTGCGCGCTGACAGCCTGCGGGCGCCGCCCGCCGCGTCTTCCCCGTGCGCCATGCCCTGACTGCCTGCCCGGTCTGCGGTTGGGTGCTCGGGACGCACATTACGTTCCACCCATCACCGCGCTGTCCGCCGTGTGAATGCGGCAGCACCCCAGAAAGGCTTGCGTCATGAACATTTCAACTCCTCGCGCCCTGAAAACCGTCGCCGTATTCGCCACCGCAGCCGGCTTCATGGCACTGGGCGTCGGTGCCGCATCCGCCCACGTCCGCGTGGACCCGGCTTCTACAACCGCCGGCGGCTACTCCCAGCTGACCTTCAAGGTCCCCAACGAATCCGAAACGACCAAAACCACCAAGCTGACCGTCACCCTGCCCACCGGAACCCCGTTCACTTCGGTCTCGGTCAAGCCCATGGACGGCTGGACGGCCGAAATAACCGAAGCCAAACTCCCCGCCCCGGTCACCGTGGAGGGGGCGACCATCACCAAGGCAGCGGCCTCGGTCACGTGGACAGCGGACGCCGCCCACCAGATCGGCCGGCACGAGTACCAGACTTTTTCGATCTCCGTCGGCCGGCTCCCGGCCGCGGACACGACCGTGTCGCTGCCGGCGGCGCAGACCTACTCCGACGGAACGGTCGTGAACTGGAACGAGGCATCAACCCAGGGCCAGGCCGAGCCCGAGCACCCGGTTCCTTCCTTCGTCACCACCGCAGCGGCCGACGCGAACGCGAAGGCGGCGCTCGTAGGCGACACCACTGCCGCATCCTCTACCACGCCGCTCTCGCCCGCGCCCGACAATACCGTCGGCATCCTCGGACTCGCCGCTGGAGCACTCGGCCTGGCGGCCGGGGGCACGGCCCTGGTGCGGACGCGCACCCCGCGTAAGAACTGACCCGGGGCAACCCTGGTCCCACCGCGGCCAGGCCAACCGGTGGGATGTGCAAGGCATTCCACCGGCTGCGGGCACCATGCCCTCCACGGTTCTCCAAGGAGGGTCCCTCAGAGGTACACGCAGCGCCGCGCCATTAGGTGCGGTGCCCGCTGCCGAAGCGTTCGCCCTGGTGCGGACTGGAACGAGTATGCGATGTCAATGATGGCGAAGATCGGGGGTGCGGTGGCGCTCCTGGCAACCGGTGTACTGGCGCTGGCATGGGCCTACGGCTATGGAGGGAGCGCCGATCCGGGCCTTCTTGACCGCACCGGCCCGGCCGTCACGTGGGGGTTGCCGCTGGGGAAGTTGGTGTTCAACCTCGCCTGCGCCTGCACCATCGGGACACTGGTGCTCGCCGTCTTCGCACTGCCGCCCAACGCTCCCGTGCAGGCGGCAGCGGTCCGCATTGCCGGCTGGTCCGCCGTTGTCTGGGCCGCCGCTGCCGCCATATACACAGGTGCCAGCTTCCTGTTAATCGCCAACAGGCCGCTTTCCGCCGGCTTCGGCCCGGAGTTCGTGGCGTTTCTTACCGACGTCGAAGCCGGGCGGGCCGGGACTCTCACCGCGGTGATGGCAGCCACTGTCGCGCTGGCCTGCTTCTGCCTGGAGGGTCCGCACGTGGCGGCCATGGTGGCATTGCCGGCGTTCGCCGGTCTGGTGCCCCTAGTGCTGAGATCCCACGCGACCGGCGGAGCCGGCCACGCGGACACCACCACTGCACTCATCCTGCACACGGGCACCGCGGCCGTCTGGGTCGGCGGCCTGCTGGCGCTGATGATGCTCCGAACGTCGCTGCCGGCCCGCCGCCTGGGTCCGACCGTGCAGCGATACTCCACTCTGGCCCTGATTTGCTACATCGCACTGACAGTTTCCGGGGTCCTTGCCGCCGTCGCACGCATCCGCTCGATCGACGACCTGCTCAGCCCCTACGGAGTGATCATCCTGGCCAAGGCTGTGACCCTGATTGGCCTAGGCGTGTTCGGGGCGCTCCACCGGGGGTGGACTCTGAAACGCCTCGACCGGGACCCTCACCGGGCCGCAAGGCCCTTCCTTCGGCTGGCACTAGCCGAACTGGCCGTCATGGGCGCTGCCTCCGGGATGGCGGCCGCCCTTGCCCGTACGGCACCGCCTGCCACGGCCGGAGCCCCACCCCCGGATGCCGTGCTGCTGCCCGAACCCGGAGTTTGGGCATATATCTCCCAATGGGTGCCCGACCCTCTGTGGTCCCTGGTCTGCGGGTTCGCCGTCTTCCTCTACCTCGCCGGCGTCCGCAGGCTCCGCGCCGCCGGGCAGTTATGGCCCCCACACCGAACGGTCCTGTGGCTGGCCGGCGTCGTGGTCCTGTTCACCGTCACCAACGGCGGTCTCCACGTCTACCAGGGCCTTCTGTTCGAAGCCCATGTCCTGACGCAGATGATACTCACCGCCGTCGTCCCCCTGCTGCTCGTCCCGGCAGCGCCACTGACACTGGCCGAACTGGCCATACTTCCCCGGGCGGACAGCAGCATCGGGGCCCGGGAGTTCGTGGCCGGTACCCGGCGGCACCTGCTGACCCCTCTCGGCAGAGACCCTTACCTGGCAGTTCTCGTCCTCGGCGGGGCCGTCCTCGTCATCTACTACAGCCCCCTGTTGGAATGGTCCGCCCTCACCCAGCTCGGCTACAGCAGCACGACCCTGCTTGCCCTGGTGGCCGGCTGCCTTTTCACCCATGCAATGATCGGGCCGGGCCTACTGGGCAGCCGCCCGCTGGGGCGACTGGCCCTCTTGGCAGCCGCCGCCGCACTGTATGAGATGAACGGGTGGTGGCTATCGGTCCAGCGATTCACCAGCGAGCCACCGTGGAACAGTGCGCCCAGCCCTTCAGCAGTCGCGGTGGCAGGTTCCGCCACCGGACCGGGGGGAACCATCATGTGGTCCATAGGCGCCTTGGGTCTGGCAGTGATTGCCGCCATCGTGCTCACCCGCCGGGACGCCACCGCTGATTCCCACACCGCCAAGACACTGCCGCCCGGGAGTAAAGAAACGACCGCCATCAAGAAAGCCTAAATGTTGGGCTGGAGCGAAGCACCGTTGGATGGTGAGCAGCTGGAACAGATCGGCCACGAGCCGGGCGAACGGGAACAGGAGGTCCCCGGTGGTGTCGTCCTGGACCATCTCGCCGTTTTCCCAGGTGCGGATCCGCAGTTTTCCGGGGTCATGCGTCTGCCGCGAAGCCCGGCCCCTGGGACGGGACAACAATCTTGGGTCGCGGCGTACTCAAGCAGTGATCCACGCTAGTTCAGTCGTCACTGCCGTGACCACCGCCGCCTCCCCCGCGGAGACCTCCCTTGTCATCACCGGGCTGGGTAGCGATGGTTGCGCCTCTGCCGGGATCCGGCTGGACCGTGACGGGGGCCGCCCGGATGCTGGTCGGCGCCGGAGCGGGGGAAGGCTTCTTGGACGGTGCAGCTTTCCCGTTGACCCCGTTTTTGCCGGTGCCCGCTTCGCTCGGCGCCTTTGGTGCTGCTTTGGGGCTGGCCACGGGGTTGGTCGGGACGTGGGCTGGGGCGCGGGTTGTTGAGACCGAAGGGTCCGGCAGCAGGACATTGCCGGCGTTGCCGAGGGTTGAGGTCTGTGAGCCGTTGAGGGTGTAGGTATTCACCGCGAGGGCGGCGGAGCCGATGACGAGGATCCCGGTTATTGAAAGTGCGAGGGCTGCCCTGCTTTTCATGGCTCAACTGTAGGACGGCCATAGAAAAGAATGAAGCGCGGGAGATCCAAGGTTTGTCCAAGACTGGTGCCCGCCTCTTGGTGTCCGCGCAGAGGGCCGGCACCAAAAGACGGTCCTTCTGTACGTCAGGTACAGGAGGACCGTCTTGGGGTTGCAGGATTGCCGGACGGTCAGCCGGGTCAGGGTTCAGTCGTCGCTGCCGCGGCCACCATGGCCACCGCTGTCATCTCCCGGTTCCGGCGCCTTCCGGAGTCCGCCCTTGTCATCGCCTGGTTCGGGCGTCGTGCGCAGCCCGCCCTTGTCATCGCCTGTCTGATCCGCCCGGGGCGCCTTTGCCTTACGGAGGCCGCCGTTGTCGTCACCTGGTTCGGGCGTTGTCCGCAGCCCGCCTTTGTCATCGCCCGGTTCTGATGCGACGGTGCCGCCGTTGCCGGCGAACGTTTTAGCCGTCACCAGCCGACTGTGGCCAGCGCCAGGTTCGGGCGTGGTTCGGGCCCCGCCGTTATCGTCGCCTGGTTCGGCCGGGAAGGCCTTCTTGGCTACTGATGCTTTCTTGTCGTCGGCCTTCACATTGTCGCTGGTCTTGGTTGCCGCCTTCGGTGCCGCCGTAGGGACGGCTCTGGCTGGTGCAGGGGCGGCGGTTCTGGTGGCCGAATCGTCCGTGACGAGAACGTTCCTGGCGTCGTCGCTGGTACCCGCAGTGGAGCTGCTGAGGGTCTGGGTGTTGGCGGCGAGAGCGGCGGATCCGGTGAGGAGGATGCCGGTGAGGGAGAGCGCGAGGGCTGCTTTTGTTTTCATGGTTCAACGGTAGGAATCCGTTGGAAAGGATAGGTGCGGGAGAAATCCAAGAGTTAGCCAAGATTAGTGCCGCACTCAGCCCACATGCCGGCGGTAGGCTCAGGAAATGATCGGACGTGTTGATGAGATCGTCGTGGATTGCCAAAACCCGGCCGCGCTCGCGGAGTTCTGGGCCGCGGTCCTCGGTGGCGAACCAGTCCATCGAAACGATGCCTGGTCCTTCATCGATCCGCCGGGTTGGACACGCCTTGCCTTCCAACGAGTCCCCGAGACCAAACATGGGAAGAACCGTCTTCATATTGACGTGCACGTGGACGATCTGCCGGGAGCGGCTGCCGCAGCCGAAGTCCTCGGAGCAGTCAGGATCGGCACGATCCAGACAAGTACGCTGGGCACCTTCCAAGTGCTCCAGGATCCGGAAGGTAACGAATGGTGTGTTGTCCGTTCAGCCACAGGGGAATGACCACGCCTCGGCTGTCGCAGTCCGGAGTCCCGGGTACATAGCCAGATCAGGAACGACGCCGAAGCGCTGGCAGTTGCCGCCGCGGACCTCGCACACCGGACCGGCCTGCGGGACCAGGCCGCCTTCCAGGTTTCCCGGCAATCTTTGCCCGAAACGACGCGGCGCGGCTTCCGGAAGTTCCATTGGGACGGCGTGGTCCTTCACGTTCTCGTGTCCTTCAGCACCAACGTTCAAAAGATGGAGGCGGAGGGCGCCGGCAGGTACTCAGCCCGCTCTCGCGTTGACTTCACGGCGGACTCCCAGGCTGTGAAGCTGGTGCCGGCCAACTGCCCGGCAGATGTTCCGCTCGATTATGGCAGCAGTGACGTGGCCGATTGCCGGCTGCCAGAATCAGCCCGATAGGGACGCAATCACTGTGAACCGGTTCGGAGACCTCGTTTGCGTCGCGTTGACCAGACGGCCAGCATCACTTCCGGTCAGGGCTCCCGCAACGGAGCAGGTGGTATTGGATGGGGCCTCACTCCGGTCCTGAATCAACTTGGCATACTCAGCAACCTCTTTCACAGCAGTCTCACAGACGATCCGTACTAGTGAACACAGTCGTCGAGCCCAATGTTATTCAAACCCGGGTGTTCCCGGACTCGACGGCCGGTGCGACATATTGGAGCGTCGGTGGCGGGCGGTATGACCTCTCGACGCAAGAGGAATGGCGCCGGTACCAAGGGTGTCATTCAGGGATGAAACGCCAGCCAAGTATCCCCGAGCAGTGAGGTGCCAACGATGTCAACAAAACGCGAACGGCCCGTCTGGAACCGTCAAAATGTTCCCTTGATGCTCTTGGGCATCGGCATTCTCCTGGTACTGATCGCCGCTGGGATGGTCGTTTGGGTTGTCTATGCCGCCCCGGTCATCTCTCGCCTCACGGGAACCTAGGGACCGGGTCCTCGTTGGATTAAACATCCAGCGAGGACCCTGAACAGGGAAGAAATGTGCCCCGAGGTGGGACTCAACTGCATTCGGTCCCCGCAAACACGGGACGCGCGCGGAAACATGCGGAGCCCGGCCCGATCCGACCCACAAACGGCCCAATCCGAGGCCAAGGTGTTCACGTTGTAAACACCTCCCTTCCCACAACCTGGATGAGACGGAATGAGGCCCTGTCTTCTCTTCCACAAGGCAAAGTCATGAATCCGGGCACGCGTTTGATGCATGCATGCCACACAATGCACCTGCCTCTGGTTTGCACGAATCCCAACGGCCGACCTCACCGATATGCCGAAACCCGGGGCGCCGGCTTCACGCCCGTCGCCCGGCCAACGAGAACCCGGCCCGCCAAACGAATAGACACCGCAAGGATCTCTCTTCCTAGGAGACTTTCGCGTGCCATAGTCTGGGCACGTCAGCCTGCGGCCGAGGGTGAAGAAGGCGGAAAGCAGGGCACATGACGCTTGGAAGGGTCAGACCATGCTGATCTGCGCGACTTGCGCCGTCGAACGCGACGAACCTACCCCGGAGGTCTGTCCGATCTGCGCCGACGAGCGGCAGTATGTGCCCGGGGACGGACAAAAGTGGCTCTCTCTGGACGGGCTGGCGCAGGAGGGCCAGCAGATAGTGTCGAAGGAGAACGAGCCGGGCCTTTTCGGGCTCCAGACAGCACCAACGGTCGGGATCGGCCAGACCGCTCAGCTCGTGGTGACACCCGAGGGTTCGCTACTGTGGGATCCGGTCGGATATGTCGATGACAGCGCTGTGCAGGCAGTGCTTGAGCGGGGGCCGGTCCTCGCGATCGCCGCTAGCCATCCACACATGTTTGGTGTGCAGGTCGAATGGTCGCATCAGCTCGGTGGTGTCCCTGTACTTGTGGCGGACGCAGACCGGGCATGGCCGGGGCGCAACGATACTGTCATCGAATACTGGTCCCGCCGTCGAACGATCGCCGAAGGGTTGACACTCCACCAGACCGGGGGGCACTTCCCGGGAAGCGCCGTGGTGCACTGGGCTGCAGGAGCGGACGGCAAAGGAGTACTCCTTACCGGTGACAGCGTGTATCCGAATCCAGACCGCGGCTCCATCTCGTTCATGCGCAGCTACCCGAATCATTTGCCGCTATCCGGCACGGTGGCGCTACGAATCGCCGCCCAGCTGGGAGAGCTCACATTCGACCGGATCTACGGCAACTTCAACAACGTCATCGCGTCCGGAGCCCAGGCCATCCTCCACGATTCCGCCCAACGGCACGCTGGTTGGGCACGCGGAGACTTCGACCATATGACCTGAACCGTCCATGCCCCTTTAGCGTCAGTTTGGAATCGAACAGAGGTTCAACCTGAAGGGCGCTGGACGTAGTGGGTCGCAGACAAACACCCGAGGAGGTCACCATGACGATCACTTTCAACCACACCATCGTCTACGCAACGGACAAGCGCCGTTCGGCGGAGTTCCTGGCCAACGTGCTCGGACTGCCACAACCCCAAGCAATGTGGTCTTTCATGACCGTGCCCCTCGACCACGGGGTGGCCCTCGATTTCGCCACGACGGACCGGCCCATCTCCCCGCAGCACTACGCCTTCCTGGTCAGCGAAGAGGACTTCGACGGAATCTTCGCAAGGATCCAGGCCCTGGGCATCCCCTACTGGGCGGACCCCGGACGGTCCCGCCCGCAGCAGATCAACCACAACGACGGCGGACGTGGCGTCTACTTCGCGGATCCTGACGGGCATTTCCTCGAGGCGATCACGCGTCCGTACGGATCGGGCGCTGCGTGAAGTCCTAGGGGACGACGCCGACGACCGCCTTTGGCAGCTCGCCCTAACTTCTGTGACCTGCGGAGTTAGCTCACGCGGCGATAGCGGATGTGAGTGGCCAGCGGTGAGTGAAGCACCTCGGCGGGTTCGAAGCCGAAGGATTCAACCCCGTCGAAGATGCGCTGGCCCGAACCGAGCAGGACCGGAGAGATGTCGAGGGTGAGTTCGTCGATCACGCCGGCGATCAGTGCCTGTCGGACGGTCGAGGCCCCACCGGCGATGTCCACGCCTTTGTCTCCGGCCGCTTGGCAAGCTGCGGAGTACGCCGCGTCGAAGCCCTCGGTGACGAAGTGGAAGGTCGTCCCGCCGTCCATCTGGATCGGGTCATGTGCGTGATGGGTCAGTACGAACACCGGCGCGTGGTACGGCGGTTCGGCTCCCCACCACCCTGTCCATTCCTCATCCCAGTCCCCGCGGATCGGGCCGAACATGTTCCGACCCATCACGTACGCGCCCCGCGGGCGCATGAGCCACTCGTTCGCGACCTTGTCGGCATCGTTGGCTCGCGGGTCGCCGATGTGCCAGCCGTGCAGCTCCCGCCCCCGTTTACCTAGGGGGTTCTCACGGCTCTGGTCCGGCCCGGCGACGAAACCGTCCAGCGAGATCGACATGTGGCACGTGGTGTCCGACACGGCGAACCTCCTTAGTGATTGCGACTTGCATGCGGTCGTGTGGGGATTCTGGGGGTCGTAGCACGTGATGGCCGACCCCCACAGGGGAATGACCACGCCTCGAGCAAGCATGGTGGACAGGGCGGACGCGACCTCAGAGGTCATTCGAAAGAGTGCATCGCTACCCTGGCCATCGGTCAGCGCCTGGGCGGACTCCGCGGGCTGCACGCAGAATTGCGACGAATCACTGCCCGGACTCCGCACACCGGGGGCCACGGCGACCCTATGCCGAAGCCGATTCGGCCGGGGCGAGTGGTGGGCGATTTGTGACATAGCCGGCCGAGCCCGGCGACTGCCTCAGAATCACCCCCGGGAAGGTCCCTGGTCATCACGGCGTAACCCTGCGGGTCATCGTGGACCAAGCTACGTTTCGACCCGGCTCACCACTGGAGCTAATCGGCCCGACTCGGTAGCGTGCAAAGCATGGCCACTAAACTTGAGAACGTCGGCATCGCCGTTCGCGACCTCGAAGCAACGATCGCCTTTTTCACCGACCTCGGTCTCACTGTCGTCGGCCGAGACACGGTCAGTGGTGAGTGGACCGACACTGCCGTGGGCCTTGATGGCAACCATGCCAAAATTGCGATGCTCCAGACACCAGACGGTCACGGACGCCTCGAGCTCTTCGAGTACATCCACCCCGAAGCAATCGAGACGAGCCCCACTCGTCCCAACGAGATTGGCATGCACCGCGTCGCCTTCTCAGTCGACGACATTGACGAAGCCCTTGAGATCGCCGCGAGGCACGGCTGCCGGCCGCTACGCGGCGTGGCGACCTACGAGGACGTCTACAAACTCACGTACCTCCGCGGTCCCAGCGGCATCATCGTGATGCTCGCCGAAGAACTGAAGACGAAGAACTGACGGCCGGATCGGCCCAATTAGCCTGTGGTGCTAGGCCTCAGGCCCTAAGGCCACTACTTTTCGACTCAGCCATGGACGGTCTTCCAGGCAAGGGCCAGCTCATCGCTCCATGGCGGCGTTCCCCGGCGCTGCGTGTCACACCTGGCGTCGCGTGCGAGACCGGTCCGCGAGCCCTGTGTACGGTATTGATATGGCTTCTCCGCAGACGCTAAGCGAGACCGAGCGCCGCCTCCTCGCGGTTTGGGCCGCAGACTGCGCTGAGCGAGTCGTGGCCTTATTTGAGGCAGAGGCGCCGGCAGACGGTCGCCCCCGCGACGCCATCGCCCGGGCCCGGGCCTTCGCTCGCGGTGAGCTCAGTGCCGCGGAAGAGATTCGCCGGCGGTTTGTTGCTGGCCTGGCCGCGCGCGAGGTAAATGGCCCCGCTGCGGTGGCTGCCGCCCGGTCTGCCACTCAAGCCGCAGCCGTCGCCCACATGGGAGCGCACGCCTTGGGCGCAGCCGCATATGCAGCGAAGGCGGCCGGACTGGCGGCGCCCGATGGGCCTCAGACGGTCGACGACGAGGTCCGCTGGCAACTCGAGCACATGACCGCAGAAACCCGGTCCACGCTCCGGCGCTTGCCACCGCTGGGGGAGAATTCCGCCGGTCCGCTGGGGCCAGGGCTGCTCGCGTCCGGAATCCTCGCCTCAGTCATCCGCGCGATCCAGGCCGACTTGGCTCGCCCCGACCAGCCTGCCTAGGTGTCAATGCAACTGGTTCTCCCAGTCGCTGGGCACCCGCGAGGCCGGTCCAGGGACTGTCTGGTCCGCCGGATGTTGTACCGGTGGCGCCAGTTCCGGACCGACGAAATAGGTTGAGCTGCGGTAGTCCCAGAACCAGTCCTCGCCCGGTTCGAAGCTGCGGATGATCGGGTGCTGCGTTGAGCGGGCGTGGGCGGTGGCGTGTTGGGCCGGCGAATTATCGCAGCAGCCGATGTGGCCGCACTGAGCACACCGCCGCAGGTGCAGCCACCAGCCGCCGCCGGCTTCGCATTCAACGCAGCCCGTCCCGCTGGGCGGGACCGAAACATCGATGCCGGGGGCATCGCCCATGGCCGCCTCCTCATCCGGGTATGCGTGGATCAACTTTACGCCGGACGGCACGCCCACGGGAGAGGTAAATCCTTGGATGACAGGCCGGGCATAAGCCGCAACCTGTCGGGATTCGTCTCGCGCGCAGCGCGGTCCAGCGGTCGCTCGCGACATCGGAAGTCTGGTGGGATTGACGTACCACGGGTCCTTCTACCGATTCTCGATTTGGTTCATGGCTAAACGTGGAATCCTATTGAGGCATGGACTGATTGGACGGCGCTCGCTCCCTCTCCGACTGCCGCGGCGACGCGCTTCATTGAGCCCCGGCGGACGTCGCCCGCCGCGAACACCCCAGGGATGCTGGTTTCGAGAGGCAGCGGCCGCCGCCCGAGAGACGACCAGCTTCCACCGAGTTCGGACGGAACCAGGTTCGAGTCGGTAAGGATAAAACCTTCGTCGTCGAGCGCGACTCCATTCAGCCAGGTCGTCGCGGGAACTGCGCCGATGAAGCAGAAGAGGCCTGCGCATTCGATAAGCGTGCGGATCCCCGATTCCCGTTCCGTAATCTCAACAGCAGCGAGATGGGTCTGGCCCCGGAGGGCCGACACCTCAGTCGCGGTGTGGATAGAGACCAGCGGTTCTGCGGCCAGCCGGTCTACGAGATAGCGGGACATGTCAGCCGCGAGATCTGCACCGCGGACCACGAGATGGACGGCGCTTCCGCGCGACGCGAGATACAGCGAAGCCTGACCGGCCGAATTCGCGCCGCCGACAACTGTGACCGGCTTACCGGCACACCACTTGGCTTCGAGTTCAGTTGCAGCGTAGTAGATTCCGGCGCCTTGGAACTTCTCCCAGTGAGCCAGGGGAAGAGACCTGTACCGGGCACCCGTGCAGATGATCACCGCGCGACTTTCGAGGCTGGTGCCGTCAGTCAGCGCGAGACGGATGACCCCGGTGTCAACGTCGAGGGCTGTGACCCCGCACGGCGCCGAGAGCTGAGCGCCGAACTTCAGCGCCTGCACGATCGCCCTCCCGGTCAGGTCCGTCCCGCTTATGCCGGTGGGGAAACCGAGATAGTTCTCGATTCGTGAACTTGCCGCAGCTTGTCCGCCAGGACCGACCATGTCGAACAAGACAGTTACTAGGCCCTCAGATGCGCCGTAGACAGCAGCGGCAAGTCCCGCCGGGCCTGCGCCAATCACCGCCAGATCCACCTTTTGGTTGGCGGTTCGACGGTATGAGAGGCCGAGTTCGCGGGCCATGATCTCTGCGGTCGCGCGGCGCATCACCTTGTCGGGCGTGATGACGACCGGGAGGTCTCCGGTCTCGACCTGCACGGCCCGCATCAGCGCCTGCCCGGCAATGGAATCGGCCTCAAAATAGAGATGGGCAAGCCGTAACCGCGACGCGAATGTCCGGAGTTCCAGTGAAGCTGCGGACAGACGGCTCCCCACTATCTCGACGACTCGGGCAGCTGAGTTACTCCGAAGGAGTTCTCTCCGAGCGAGAAAAGCGCGCAACAGGATATCGGAAAGCTCGGCGTCCTCAGCCATCAGCCGACGAAACTGGGCCGGTGGAATCCTATGAATTCGGCCCGCTTGCACCACCAGCCCAGTCAGGTACACGGCCTGACCGGTGAGCAAGCTCAACTCACCGATGAAACGGCCCGGCCCATGGCTGACCACAACCTCCTCCGGTGCATCGTGGGTGGCGGCACGGACCAGATCCACCGCTCCCCGTTCAATGACGATGAGATCGTAGGTCTCGTCGCCTGCCCGGAACACGGTGTCGCCGACGGCAACGTCCTGCACGACGGCGTAACTCCGGAGGCGTCTGATCTGCTCGGCTGAAAGGACCGGGAAGGCGACCCCTGCGGTCGCGTCGACCGGGGTTTCTTTGGGCATCGGAAAACCATTCTCACCGGCCGGGACTTTTTGTCCTTGACCTTCGTCCTGGAGCGGGACAAATTGTGGGGTTCCGAGGGCAGGGTCCCCGGTCCGCACACCGGGCCTAACCGCCGTCCCCTCACATTGACTTTGTTGTGACGTGACCGGAGATCGCTATCTCCGAACCGGCGTCGCCCATTCGGACGAGGTGATCCCACCGTCCCTTCTACACTCAACCTCGAGCTCGCAGACATTCAGGGCCGAAAGTCCTATTGAACGTGCGTGCACGCCCGAGGCCAGCCTCAGTCTCCCGCGTGCCTAGCTGTGTGTCGGACAGCGGCTTCACCTGGCACCCCTAGCCCACGGCGGGCGCAGATGGAATACAGCCCCAGCACCGCGCCCCAGGCTGGCTCAACTCCCCTACTCCCCTGAGTAACCCATTGCGGATCAGGCCGGATTTTTTCTTGCGGCAACCATTCCGGTTCCAGAATCGAGCTGCCGAGGATCAGCACGAACAGGTTCGGCGCCACCGCACTCGTCACCGCCCCGACCCCGTACAGCGAGAGTCCTACGATGCAGAGTCTTTTGCGGCCCCAGATGCCGGTCAGTTTGCCGCCCGGAATCATCAGCGCCGCCATGACCAGCAAGAAATCGTGATGGCTGTTTGGATTCCCCTGACGGAGGTGTTCAGATCCTCGCTCATGTCGTTGATCATCACGTTCATGTTCGAACCCGCGAAGCTGCAGATGAACTGCGCCAGTGCGAGCGGCACCAGCACCCTGCGCAGCTCCCGCTTCGTCCGGGCTGTGACGACGTTTCCGGCCATTCCGAGATCCTTTCCTGGTCTCCGCGATGCCTCCGACAGCGGGCAGTCGGAGCGCTGGAGTGCGAGGCTGGCGATCGTCGACTCTCACTGGACGGCACGACGGCGGTCGCCCCGGGGCACCGTCAGGCGTGGTCAGGGCATTCCGGGGACCGGTCGAGGCGGAGCAAATGCCATTGCCATGCGTCCAGTCCGACGAACAGCCCCTCGACCAGATCGTCACCCGCACGGTCGAAACTCATATCCCGGGTCGGGTCGGTAAGCTGCCACCGGTGGCCGCGCAGGTCCGGCCACGGCGCTCTCACATGACCTTTTGCCGGTGCATCGCTCAGATTCACGACGATCAGCCACCGAGTGGCACCGTCCCAGCTCCAGGCGACGAGATGTTCGAAGCTGTTGTCCCCCGGCCACCCCGACCGTTCACACAATTGCCAGTGCCCGTCCCGAAAGGTCGGCTCGGCGACAGCCGCCAAGAGCCGGCGGTAAAAGGCCGCCAACTGGTCATCGATCGCCTCGGCGGGGAAACGACCGAGGAACACCGGAAGGCGTACCCGCCACCCCTGCAACTGGCCGTGGTGAATGAGCCGGGCACCGGTCTGGGTCAGTGCCGTCACCGCCGCCGCCTCTCGACGGCCGGCGGTGAACGCCGTCGCGGCCCGAGGCTCGTCGTGATTCTCCACGAACCGAACAAGGGCGTTCTGATACTCTGGCTCTGCCATCAGGTGTAGCCGCACCTCGTCGGCACTACCGCCGAGAAGGCGGTCATACAGACGTTTGTCGTAGCAGTAGTCGAAGCCCTGCTGCATGAGGGACCACTCAAGATCCCAATAGGCTTCGGCGATGAATACGAAACCGGGGTGGGTTTCACGAACGGCGGTGATCACAGTCGGCCAGTACTCCGTGCTCGGTGCAGGACCGACCCGGGAACCCCAGGTGCGGGCGAAAACGTCGTTCATGACCAACATCGCCATATCGCACCGCGCCCCGTCGCACTGATCGGCGATCGACCTCACCGTATCCACCGCCGCCGATCGCAAGGCCGGGTCGAACGCGTTGAGCTGAACGACGTCGGGCCACGCCGGGAAGTAGGGGTCCCTTCCGTTGGCGAGCACCCGGCCGCCGACCTCGACGAAGGACGCCGGATCCAGGTCCCGGTCCGCGGCGGTCCCCTGTACGAACAGCTCGGGATCCCCCGTGGTCCACGGATGATCCGGCGCGACATGGTTGGGAATGAAATCCAGGATCAACCGGAGACCTCGCACTGCCAGCGCTTCCCGGGCGGCGGCAAGCCCGGCAGTGCCACCCAGGCGGTCATCGACCACATAGTCCCTGACGCAGTACGGCGACCCGACAACATCCTCGGCACGCCAATCGGGAAGAGCGGCCTGGAAATCAGCCCGCAAGGCGGGATTTGCCAATGCGATTCCGATGCCGGCGGGGCTGCGCCGCCAGACCCCCATCAACCAGACCGAATTGAAACCCAGACCGGCGATCTCGTCCCAGTGTCGTCCCGGGACGGAGCCCAACTCGATTCGCCGGCCTTCCTCGGTGCTGATTGATTCAAGCCATGCCCAGGTGTTGATCTCGTAGATATAAGGGTGAGCCACCGGCGGCGACAGGCCGGGTGCTCGGGTCGCCGCCACCAACTCGTCCGTCACGGCGCCGTCGCCCCCCATGGCTCTCCGGAAACGGCCTTGGCCCTCGGTGTTGTCTGACATTGGTTCACGGCTCCGTTTCCGGCGGTCCTGTGGTGGTGGTCGCCTCCGGATTCTCCTCGAACACCAACCGATGGCTCTGGCGGGGTGGGTCGAGGAGGAGGTCCGCGACCAAGGCGGTCCATCCGGTCTGGTGCATGGCGCCGAGTCCGGCCCCGTTGTCGCCGTGGAAGTACTCGAAGAACAGCAGGTTGTCCTTCCACGCGGGATCATTCTGGAGCAGGTCGACGCCCCCATAGACCGCTCTGCGTCCGTCCGGTCCGGGGAGCCAAATGCCCACCAGCCGATCGGCGAGGTCGCCGGCAATCTCCCGCAGGGTCAGGTGGTGACCAGACCGGGTGGGGTATTCGACGGTGAAGTCGGGGCCGAAGAACTGGTCGTACTGCAGCAGGGCCCGGATGATGAGGTAGTTGACCGGCAACCACACCGGCCCCCGCCAGTTGGAATTGCCGCCGTACATCGCGGTCCGCGATTCGGCCGGTTCGTACTGGATCGCGGCGGTGGGCAGCCCCGGAACCGTGTAGGGGGTGTTGTGCCGCTTGGAGATCGATCGCAGCCCGTAGGGAGACAAGAACGCCTCCTCGTCGAACAGGGTGCCGAACAGCCGGGCGAGTTTGTCCGTCGTGACGACCGACAGCAACGTCCGCCGGGAGTCCCCGGTGCCACGGACCCGCCAATCGAGGATCTCGTGCCGATCGGTCCGTTCCAACCGGCGGGCGAACCGCTTCCGCAACCGGCTGATCCGCTCTGTGTTCTGGGTGGGGACCGCGACCGCGGGCAGCGCCGGAATCAGCCCGACGAGGGTCTGCACCTTGATCGGGACGCCGGTCCCGGAGGGGTCAGTGAGCCGGTCGTAGAAAAAACCGTCCTCGGTGTCATAGCAGCCTGAATCCTCCAGCGCGTCCATGATCAGCACGGTCTGTTCCAGGAATTTCACGACCATGTCCTCATAGGCGTCGTCGTGTTCGGCGAGTTTGGTGGCCAGCGTAAGCATGGCCACGGAGTAGTACGCCATCCACGCGGTGCCGTCGGCCTGGTCCAGCCTGAAACCGGGCGGGAGGTGCGAGCGGTCGACGGGGCTGATGTTGTCCAAACCCAAAAAGCCACCACCGAACAGGTTGTTCCCGTCGGGGTCCTGCCGGTTCAGCCACCAGGTGAAATTCAGCAGCAGCTTGTGGAACACCCGTTCCAGGAACTCCAGGTCGGTGCCGCCGTCGATGACGAATACTCTGATGGCGGCCAGCGCATGCACCGGCGGATTGACGTCGTCGAAGCTCCACTCATAAGCCGGGATCGCTCCGTTCGGATGCTGGAACCACTCCCGAAGGAGCACCAACAGCTGGTATTTGGCGAAGGCTGGATCCAGGTGCGCCCAGGTGATGGCGTGAAAGGCCAGGTCCCAAGCCGCGAACCATGGATACTCCCACGGGTCGGGCATGGCAAGGACGTCGAACGAGTCCAGGTGCCGCCAGCCTGTGTTCCGGCCGTTGCGGTGCCCGGGCGGCGGCGCCGGTTCCCCGGAGTCGCCATCCAACCACCGGCTGACCCGGTACGGGTACATTTGCTTGCTCCAGATCAGCCCCGCGCAGGACTGGCGCATCACCCGCATCGGCTCGGCACCGATTTCAGCGGGGGCAATCGCCGCATAGAACTCGTCCGCTTCCCGCTCACGGTCTGTCATGACGTCATCGAAATAAGAGTCGAACCAGCGGTCCGGGGCTTCGGCTTGGTCCGGGACGGGCCGGTGCAACCGCAGCCGCAGCTCGACCCGGCCCCCGCCCGGCACGGCCAGCTGATACCACCAGGCTGCCTTGGTCCCCTGATGTTGCGGATTCACCGTGTCCGCACCGGAGACCACGTGGTCGTTGATGCCGTCCTTGGGATAGGCAGTGACCGGAGCCGCACCGAACAGTCTGGCCGTGTTCGTCTCGTTGTCGCAGAACAACGCCCGCGGCCGCACTCCCTCCTTGGTGGGAGCGGCATCGAGCCGGTAACCGGACAGTCGTGGGTGTTCGACCCCGACACCGTCCCCGTCCAGGAACAACGACGACGGCGCCTCCCTGCCCTTGACCCGCCACGTGTTGCGGAACCAAAGGGTAGGCAACACCGAAAGCACTGCTTCTCCGGGCGCATGGTTCTGGATGGTGATCCGGGCAAGCACCTCGGTCGGTGAGGCCTTAGCGTACGCGACATCCACTGACCAGTATCGGCCGCCGTCGAAGACACCGGTATCCATCAACTCGAACTCTGGTTCGTCCCGTGAACGACGGGCGTTCTCATCGATCAGCTGCTGATAGGGAAACGTGGCCTGCGGGTAGTGATACCGCCACCGCAGCCATGCATGGCTGGGCAGCGCGTCCAGGTACCACCAGTATTCCTTGACGTCCTCCCCGTGGTTGCCCTGCGGACCAGTCAGCCCAAACATCCGCTCCTTCAGGATCGGATCGGCCCCGTTCCACAGCGCCAACCCCAGGCACAGGTCGTGGTGAATATCGGACAGCCCCGCCATGCCGTCCTCGTTCCACCGGAACGCACGGGACCGGGCGTGATCATGCGGAAAATAATCCCACGCGTCGCCATTGTCGCTGTAGTCCTCCCGCACGGTGCCCCAGGCCCGCTCCGACAGGTACGGCCCCCACTCGTACCAGGGATTCGCCTCGAACAGGACATCCTCCGCCGCTCCCGTGGCCTCGGCCAGCCGGGCATGTTCAGTGGTCACACCCCGAGGCGCCGCGGGCGGAACCGTGTCCTCGGTCATGACGTCCTCCTACGAAGCGCTGACAGCCGAAACTCTCAGACAAGCCCGATTCGTAACCACTACCTTGGTCGTCGTCGAACTTCAACGACGCCATGCACCGCGCCAAGTATGCCCAATTAGCCCGATATTATCAAGCGGCGCATCGCCTCGGTCGCCCCCGGAGCAACAATTCACCTGCCGTTCACGTCCTCGAATCTGGTCCGACAGGATGGGGACCGACGGATGCTTGAAACGCTAGCTCCTGGTCGTTTGGTGGGTCTGGATCTATAGCGCATGGATATCCAGCCGGGTTCTGATCTGGCTCAGCCTTGCGGCCGTAATTTGGATCCTCGGCGGACTCGCAGCCAGTCCGCGGGCGACTACATCGCCCGATCAGGCAACCCGGTAGCCGTCGCCATCGTGGCCTGCACGTGGGTACAAGTGCCGCTGGTGGTCGGCATTGTCCTGACGGCAGTCGCCGACGCACTTATCGTCGACGCACCGCTCGGACCCAGCGCGCTGGCAGTGGCCCTCCTCATCTGCGGCGGACCGGCCGTCTTCCTTATCGGAACCCTACTGTTCCATCGGTCCATCAGCCGCACGTGGATACCCTGGCGGATGGCCTCAGTAGCGGCCGTTGCCGTCATCTTCGCGTCGCATCCCTATTCCTCCCCACTTGCGCTTTCATGGTTGACGAACGCCGCACTGCTCTCAGCCGCGGTGTTCGACGTTCGTGCGCCCCGCCAGCCATATCAAACACCGCAGGCAGTCAACCGGTCCCATCATTCGATCCGGAGGCATGCGCCTAAAAGGGGGGCTGAAACCCGAGACGGCGCCGGCCTGTGCGTAGCGCGGGGGGCCCCGCCACCCAAGCCTCTGAACCCGCCACCCACGCGACTTCACAGGCCACGTGGCAGCCAGGCCCCGCCCGCGACAACCGTCAAGGGGACCTAACCCGCGGATGGCGTCCCCTGCAGGCACCGTGTCGTTACCCGGGGAGTCGGTATTCCTCGGCCGTAAGGTGCCAGATGGTGCCGGTAGTGCTGACGATGAGTGTGTAAGTCCCCGGCGGCACGGGGACGCCGATCGCCCCTGCGCGGGCCTTGACCAGGGAAAGAATGGTGAGGGCCGGCCCTTTGGCCGGTTGGAGGTAGGCGACGGCCGGCCCGGTAAAAGCGTATTCGATGTGGAGCTTGCCCGTCACGGTCACCACCGGCCCCGGGGGTTTCGTGCCGGAGGCCTCCGCGACGGTGACCCACTCTTTCATCGGTGGCGGCGGGGACGGGTTCAACAGTGCGTTCATGGCGGTGATGGTGGCGGTGATAGTCCCCGCAACGGGGGCCGCGGAGACGTAGGCCGCCGCACTAACAAGGGCGGCTACCACGAGGACCGAGGCCAGCCGCAGGCCGCGGCGCTGGGAGTTGCTCCCCACCAACGGCATGGATGCTCCGTCGGCGGCAAATTCTTTGGTGATCCGGAAGAGGTCAATGAGCCACCAGATGCCGGCCCCGCCGAGTGTCAGTAGCTTCAGGGCGCCGGTGACGGGCTTGCGGAGGTAGAACCGGTCCGCGCCAGAGAAGCCCAGGAACAACGCCAGCAGCCATGCGGTGCGTAGGGACCGCCGCGGCGGGAGGTCGCGTTCAAAGAAGAGCCCGTATTGCTCGGTCAGGGGCACATTTCGATTCTCGAACCGCCCGAACTGGATGTCCACGGTCTTTCGGCCCGGCGGCGCAGGACAGGAGGGCGCCCCGGCGCAGGGTTCGGGCGGGCGCCAGGCGTCCCTATTTGTGCCCAAGGCGCCTCGCCGCTCAACGCCCGGAGGAAGGCGACGCATACACGCAGAAAATCCATCAGAAAATGTCCCGAAGTTTTCCCGGAACTCATTTTGCCTTCCCTGTTTTCAAGTGGAACGGCTAGGGCGGCCTGATGCGGGGCGTAAGGCTAAGTGCGTTCCGCCCGCAAGATTCCCGGTCTTAGCACCTGGCCGCCGTTTGGAGTTCGCTGACCGCGGCCTGGACGTTGGCTGCGTCATCGCGCAGGGAGTTGACCGCCTGGGTCAGGGTGGCGTCGTCAGGAACAGCCTTGACGGCTCGGACGAACTTGTCTTCGGCCGCTTTAACCGCGTCCACCTCGTCCTTGGCGACGTCCTGGCTCGCCTTAATCAGATCGTCATAGGTCTTCACGACCTGATCCCGTGCAGAATCGAGCTGACCCACCGTGACACCGGGCTTAAGCGTCTGCTTGAAATTGGTACACCGAGGGGTCCGCGGCCCTTGCCATCTTTTGGAAACTGCTTTGGGCCTGAGGCTAAGGCTGTGCCGCGAACCTGATCGGAGAGGTTGGCGGGACGCGAATTCTGGGCCTCGCGGAGTATCCTGAACGTCCTCATGGGAAAGACATGTTTGGTGCCACGATCACCACCGCGACCAGACCAATCAGCCTCGTGGTTTCAGCGCAGTCGAGCGGTTCTCACTCTCTCGTTTTGTCCGACGATTCTCGGGGCAAGCAGGAGGGCAGAAAGAAAGGCGGACGGATGAGCCGGAATGCCGGAAAGTTCCCGGGACTGAACCGCGCGGCACGACCCGCGGCGCTGCTCCTTACGGCGATCCTCGCCGTCGCGGCAACGGGGTGTGAGCCCTCGCCGCCGGCGGGCGGACCATCGCCGGGTCAGAGCCAGACAACGGCCCAATCCCCGCAGGCCTCGGGTAGGCCCGGTCACGTCTTCGTGATCAATCTGGAGAACCACGACTACGACGAGGTCTGGGGCGCCGAGTCGGCGGCCCCCTATTTATCGAAGACCCTGCGCGCGCAGGGCGTGCTGCTCTCCCAGTACTACGGGATAGACCACAACTCCCTCCCCGACTACCTGGCCCAGATTTCGGGGCAGGGCTCGAACATCATGACGCGCGCCGATTGCCCGGTATACGCCCGGTTCAGACAAACCGGAACATCCGAGCCGGGCCAGGTGCAGGGTTTCGGCTGCGTTTACCCGGCCTCGGTTCCCACCCTTGCAGGCCAGCTCACTGCCGCCGGTAAGACCTGGAAAGGCTACATGGAGGACATGGGTGCTCCCTGCCAGCATCCCGAGCCCGGCTCGAAGGACGATCATCATAAGGCGAAGGAGGGCGACCAATACGCGACGCGCCACAACCCGTTCGTATACTTTGAGGAGATCACGTCGTCCCCGGACTGCCAGAACAACGTGGTGGACTACACCCACTTCGCTGAAGACCTGAAGTCCACGGACACGACACCGAACCTTGCCTACATCACCCCCAACCTGTGCAACGACGGGCACGACAGCCCCTGCGTCGACGGCAGCCCGGGCGGCCTCGAAAGCGCCGACAGCTGGCTGCAGCAGCAGGTCCCCGCCATCCTGGACTCCCCGGCCTACAAACACGACGGGGTGCTGGTCATCACCTTCGACGAATCCGAAAACAAGACCTCAGCTCCGTCGGAGGGGGTTCCCGGAGGCACGGCGGGCGGGCGGGTCGGCGCGCTGGTGATCTCGCCGTTCACCAAAGGCGGGACGACGTCGGACACGATGTACAACCACTACAGCCTGCTCGCCAGCATCGAGGACATCTTTTCCGTACCCCGACTTGGATACGCGGGGGCGCCGGGCCTGAACAGTTTCGGCCCGGACGTCTTTAACGCCCGGTGACCGCCCGCTAACCGGAGGGGCCCGGGTTGTGCGTCGGGTGCCACATCCAGCCATTTGACCTGTTCCGCAGACCGGAGGCGCGGCGGTAGCCTCCATGCGAGGCCGCTCACAAGGCCCGACGACGGGGAGGTGCGCCGGTGTCGACAACGGTTCCGAAGAAGCAGATGACCGTCGTTCAAGCGGCCTTCATCGGGGTGGGGTCGATGGTGGGCGCGGGAATTTTCGCGCTGCTGGGAGCAGCCGGCGCCGTCGCCGGATCCGCAGTGTGGGTGTCCTTTCTGGTTGCGGGCGTCATCGCCGGTCTTCAGGGCTACTCGTTTGCGAAGCTGGGCGCCACGTATCCTTCCGGCGGCGGCATGCTCGCGTATCTGGCCCGCGGCTTCGGGGAGGGGCACGTCACCGGGATCGTTTCGTGGCTGTTCTATATGACCGGTGCGATCGTCGGGGCCATGGTGGCGTCGTCCTTCGGCGGGTATGCCAGCGCAGTCTTGGCCGGCCGCGACCCGACCTGGGCCAAAATATTCGCAGTCTCGCTCATTGTGGTCATGGCCTTCCTGAACGCTGTCGGCTCCACTGCGGTCGCAAGAGTGCAGTCCCTGATCGTAAAGGTGGTCCTGGCCATCCTGTCTGTGTTCGCGATCGTCACGATCGTGAATTGGAACTCCGCGCTCCTGGACCCAGCCGGCTACCCGAGCGTTCGCGAGATCATCGCTAGCGTTGCCCTGACGTTCTTCGCGTTCCTTGGGTTCGGGGTCATCACCTTCACCGCAAAGGATCTGCCCGACCCGTCCCGTCAGCTGCCGCGGGCCATGTACCTGGCGCTGGCGATCGCCACGACGGTGTACGTCGCGGTGTCCCTGGGTGTCTTCGGGACCCTGACCGCAGACCAGGTCGTCGCATACGGCACCACCGCTCTGGCCGAGGCGGCCAAGCCCACCCTTGGCCAGTTCGGATTCGTGCTTATGGTGATCACAGCCCTGTTCTCCACTGCCGGGGCCGTGAACGCCAGCCTCTACCCGTCCGTGGGGATGACCCGGCACCTGGCCTCGGTGGGGCAGTTTCCACCGGTGTTCGGTCGCTCTCTGGGCCGCCGGCAGGTGCCAGTCGGGCTGCTGGTGATGGCCGGACTCGCAGCTGTGATGGTGCTGGGCTTCAACCTGAACAGCATCGCGTCGCTCGGAAGCGCGGTTGCCCTGCTCATTTTCTCGGCCGTCACCCTGGCCCACTTCAAGGTCTACCGGGAGACCGGCGCCCTGCTTTTCATGCTCACCATCGCCCTGGTCGCGACCCTGGGAACGTTCGTCGTGTTCTGCACAACCACGCTCGTCAACGAACCCGTCACAGCGGTTGCCCTGGTGGTCATCCTTGCCCTTGCCCTGCTCGCCGATCTGCTCGGGAAGCGCGCTCAAAGCCGGACAAAGTAGCACCCCTCCGACTTGACGTAAAGAGGAGATGGGGACTATTCCCGGAGAATTCCGAGGTCCATGCTGTAGGCACCGAGCACTTTGTGTGATAGGGGGCAGTGGCATGTTCCAACCGTCAACTACTCGCCTCAGGCGGTGTAGCTCCGCCTGGCCCGGAGCACCAACCATGGGGCATCACGGGATGTGGCTCCGGTGAGCGAACAGGCAGTCTCCCGGCCGAAGGCACCCCCGGCCGTGTGGATCTCCTGGGTGGCGCTGGCACTGATGACCACCAGTTCTGTGGCCAGTCTGCGAGCCGCCCCGACCATGGCCGTCTACGGCCTCGCCTCAGTCTTCCTCTACGTGGTACCCGCGATTGTCTTCCTCCTACCCACTTCCCTCGTGTCCGCTGAACTGGCGTCCGGATGGAAGGGCGGCATCTACAACTGGGTGTCGTCCGGGATCTCCAAACCGATGGGCTTCCTGGCGGTGTGGTGCCAGTTCGCGATGACGATCTTCTACTATCCGACCCTTCTGGGATTCGTCGCGAGCACGCTCGCCTACGTCTTCAACCCGGCACTGGCCAGCAGCGGCGTGTGGACGGCCTTAGTGATCGTGGTGTTCTATTGGGCCGGCGTGTACGTCTCTTCCCGCGGCACGAAGGGTGTGGCAGGCCTGGCCGGCGGTGGCCTGATCATCGGCACCCTGATTCCGGGCGCCGTGCTCGTCATTCTGGGCGCGGTCTTCCTCGGCCAGGGCAATCCGTCGGCCGCTCCGATGACCGCGGCGAACTTCTTTCCCGAGTGGGCCGGGCTGGCCAGCCTGGTGCTGATCGTGAACAACTTCCTGTCCTACAGCGGCATGGAGATGAACGCGGTGCACGTGTCCTCGCTCAAGGACCCGTCCAAGGAGTACCCGAAGTCGATGTTTCTGGCCATGGGACTCGTATTGCTGATCTTCATCCTGCCGGCGCTGGCGATCAGCTGGATCGTCCCGGCCGACGAGCTCTCCCTCACGGCCGGTGTCATGCAGGCCTTCGACGCGGTGTTGGCGTCGTTCAACTTGCAAGCCCTCACGCCCCTCTTCGGCATCATGCTGGTCGCTGCCTCCCTCGGCGGCATGCTGACCTGGCTGGCCGGTCCGTCGAAGGGTCTGCTGCTGATCTCGCGTCAGGAAGGCTACCTCCCGCCGTTCCTGCAGAAGCTGAACAAGAACGGCGTCCAGCAGAACCTCCTGGTCGTCCAGGGGCTCGTCACCACCGTGATCGCCCTCGGATACGCGCTGATCCCGGATGTTTCGAGCACGTACTGGATCTTCTCGGTGATCACCACGCAGGTCTATCTGATCATGTACCTGCTGATGTTCATCGCCGCCGTCCGGCTGCGCCGCAATGACCCCGACCACCCGCGCGGCTACCGGGCGCCGATGCTGGTCGGGCTGTGCGGCGTCGGATTCGCGGCCTCCCTGGCCGCCCTTCTCGTCGGGTTCGTCCCGCCGTCGCAATTCGGCAGCGGCGATCCGCTCGTCTATTTCCTGATCGTCGCCGGCGGCGCACTAGGCCTCGGCCTGCTCGTTCCGTTCCTCTTCTATAAGTTGCGCAAGCCCTCCTGGAAGCTGCCTGAACACGAGGCGCAGACGGAGGTGCCGGAGTCATGAGCACCCATCTGGAGTCCTCAACCAAACGGGGCCGATCGGTCATTTACATCGTCTCCATGATCTTGCTCGTGCTGTTCGCCGTGACTGCCCTGGTGATGTTCCGGCATGCGAGGGAGACCCAGCAGTCCCTTTCGAAGGCCGACCAGCTGATCGCGGAGATCAATGCGGCCGGGGGGACGGCCCCCACGCGCGAACAGATAGCCCGGGTGCTTGGCGACGACGGCGGCGCGGTCTGCGCGAACCCGAACGACGCGCTGAGCCGGGCCATCTTCCACAGCCAGCTGACGAACGGCGCAACCGGGCCCGGAAACAGGCCGGTGATCGCCAACGACCGCGTCGCCAACGGCGAGCTCGCGATCATCAAGATCTACTGCCCGGACAAGTTGGCTGACTTCCAGCAGTTCATCGACGGCCTCAATACCTACAACTCAGGCGGTGGGTGAGCCGTGGACCTACGCTCCCGCATTGCAGATCTGATGGGTCCGGCGCAGGGGGAGCTCGCCGAATTTGTGGACATCCGCTCGGTGGCGGACCCGCGGCAGTTTCCCCCCGAGGAGTGCGAAAGGGCGGCGCACTGGGTGCTCGACAAATTCGCCGAACTTGGATTTGCGGATGCCCACCTCGAGCGGACGCCGGACGGCTCCGACGCCGTGGTCGGATCGAGACCCGGATCCAACCCGGATTCGCCCACTGTGCTCCTCTACGCGCACTATGACGTGCAGCCACCCCTCGATGATGCCGCATGGCGTACCCCTCCCTTCGACCTCACTGAAGTAGACGGCCGCTGGTACGGACGCGGCGCCGCCGACTGCAAGGGCAACATTCTCGCCCAGTTACTCGCACTGCGAGCGCTCGGCGACGACGTGCCGGTGAACCTGAAGCTGGTGGTCGAGGGTTCGGAGGAACAGGGCACTGGGGGGCTCGAGGCGTTCGTGGTGAGCAACCCTGACTTGTTCCGTGCCGACACGATCCTGGTCTGTGACACGGGCAACGCCGCCGTGGGACGTCCCGCGGCGACCGTGACCCTGCGCGGAATGGTCAACGTCGTGGTGACGGTAGAGGCGTTGACATCCGAACTCCATTCCGGGATGTTCGGCGGGGCAGCCCCCGACGCGCTTGCCGCGCTGATCTCGATGCTGGCATCCCTCCGGGACGCACAAGGCAGCACCACTGTCACTGGATTGGACAACACCCAGACCTGGACCGGCGCGCCTTATCCGCCGGAACAGTTCCGCTCCGACTCCGGCGTTCTCGACGGCGTCACACTGTTGGGCGACGGCAGCGTATCCGACATGCTCTGGGCGCGGCCGGCCGTCACCGTGCTGGGCATCGATTGCCCGCCGGTGACGGGTTCGACGGCGGCGATCGTTCCCCGCGCCGCCGCGCGGCTGAACCTGCGCGTCCCGCCAGGCATGGCCGCCGAAGACGCCCACACCGCGTTGGCGGACCATCTCCGGGCCGCCGCACCCTGGGGAGTCCATATCGCTGTGGACCTCGAGGCCATCGGGTCCCCCTTTCAGGCGGCAGTCGGCGGGCCGGCTTTTGACGCCCTGAGTGCTGCAATGCTCGAGGCCTACGGGCAGCCGATGACGACCCTGGGACAAGGGGGATCGATCCCGCTGTGCAACGTGTTCGCCGACACCTATCCCGATGCCGAGATCATCCTGCTCGGAGTCGAGGAACCGCTGGCACTCATCCACGCACCGAACGAGAGTGTCGACCCGGGCGAGATTAGGGCCCTGGCCGAGTCCCTGGCCCTCTTCCTCCAGCGGTACGCCACCCTGCGCGGTTAGGGACTCGAACTGCATTCACTCCCCCGCAAACACACCCTTTTTGTCACCTTTTAGACCTGACCGTTCGGGCAGTCGACGCCCTCGTCAGGCGATCTGCCACCGCGCCGTAATTCCGCAAAGCATCGACCTGGGCACGATCGATGTCACCGTGCTCGATGCGGGACACCCCGTTCTGGCTGACATCCTCACGTGTCATGCGCTTGGCGGCCACCCTTTGCCTCGGCAGCAAGCCTCGAGTTCAACGCTTCTTGCCCCCAACACCCGGCACGGACGCGACTTGCTTCATCCACGCCGCGATCTGGCGCTCGTCGATGTCGTCCAAGGATTCGAGCTCCACACCCCGCGTCGACTTGCCCATCCCGACCGGTGTCACCGGTGGTACAGGCTCGAGTGCCGTGCCATTCACAAACATGAGCTTGACATGGCCAGCAAAACCGCCGCAGCTGAAGCACCACCCATCGCCGACACCGTAGTACGACATGCCCCACTTCACGGAGCGCCGGAGGTCGGGCAGCGTCTTTGCCGCCAGCGCATCGACCGTTTCGGCGATGCCGCGCTGCGGCTGTGGCAGGCTGGCAATATATGCTAAGACCGGTTTGTCGCCGACCGCCGCTTTCGCGGGGCTGGCCCTGCCGGTCATGGCTTCCGGCAGAGTAGTGGCGCCATCGACATGTTCCGCTGTGCGCGTGGCCGGCTTTTCGGCTTCCCCCGTACCGATCTCCCTGCTGGTCATGGAGACGATTATCCCTCACGCAAGGTTTGGCCGATGGGGCACTTGCGTCTGGATGAGCGTCATACAGGCTTTTCCTTCCGGCAGGCGGTTGTCGGGGATATTCTGGGGAAATCAGCAACGCCAGCGAGCCGGTCATCATGGCTCGTCGAGGAGAGCTGAATAGCTTCATTGGCAGCCGCTCTGCCGTCTCACGAGTGGAGGCCTTCCTGTTAGGAGCTGCCTTGAATTCTTCAATGACGAGACCACCCAACCGTTCTGGCGGCGGGGTTCAAAGGACGTTCGGCGTCGAGGAGGAATTCCTGCTCGTCGATGCCACGACGGGGCAGCCCGTACCCGCCGCGGAAGCGTGCTTGGCCAGGGCCCCACAGCGCCCTGAAACCAGTGGCGGCCCATCCTTGGCTTTGGAGGTCCAGCAAGAGCAGCTTGAGGCCGTTGGCCCTGTCTGCACCACGCTGCAGGAAGTGATTGCGGGCGTCCGAGAGGGCCGGCGGCTTGCCGACGAGGCGGCCCGCTCGGTGGGTGCACGAGCGGCCGCCGTGGCCACCAGTCCCGTCCCGGCCACCCCTACCCTCGTACCGCAGCCCCGATTCCTGAACATGGCAACGCGGTTCGGGTTGACGCTCCGGGAGCAACTCACCTGCGGCTTCCATATTCATGTCGGCATCACCAACGGTGAGGAAGGGGTAGCAGTCCTGGACCGAATCCGGGTCTGGTTGCCCGTGCTGCTGGCGCTGAGCGCGAACTCCCCTTTCTGGCAGGGGGCCGACACCGGATACGCAAGCTTCCGGTACCAGGCTTGGAGCCGCTGGCCGACCGCCGGGTCCTGCGAAAGGTTCGGATCAGAACGGGCATACCACCGGTACGTTCAATCCCTGCTGACAACTGGCGTACTCCTCGACGAAGGCATGGTGTACTTCGACGCGCGTCTCTCCCGGAACCACCCGACGGTGGAGGTCCGCATTGCCGACGTCTGCATGGAGGCCTCACACGCGGCCGCGATAGCCGCGATAGTGCGGGCGCTCGTTGAACGGGCCGCCCAAGAATGGCGCGCCGGGATTTCTGCGCCCCGGCTGTCCGCCGGGCAACTGCGCCTGGCGGCGTGGAAAGCAAGTCAATCAGGAGTCGACGACACCCTCCTGCACCCCCTGCTGAACATTCCATGCCCGGCGGCAGAAGTGGTCCAGGTCCTCCTCTCCCATATCCGGCCAGCCCTGGCCGACAGTGGAGACGAGGAGCAAGTGACCGCGGAAGCGGCCCGGATATTGACCTCCGGCACAGGATCACGCCGGCAGCGCGAGATCATGCTGAGCACCCAGAGCCTGCCCGCGGTGGTGCTCGACGCCGTCGTACACACCCACGGGACCGCCCCGGCCCCGCATCGCCGGTCCCGGCGCCTGCAAACTAGCTAACTGACCCGGCAGGACACGAAAGGACAGCCACGACGGCGTTCGGTGGACGCTCACGCGAGCCGGGCCACCGTCCACAGCCAGCTGACGAACGGTGCACCCTGCCCCGGAAACAGTCCGGTGACCGCGAACGACCGGGTCGACAAGGGCCACTTCGCGATTTTTAAGATCTACTGCCCGGACAAGCTGGCTGAGTTCCAGCAGGTCATCGGCGCTAGTACAACCGAATCCGAAGCAGGATGTGCACAGTAATAATGGATTTGGCTTGTGTGCTCAGCCAGGCCAATGCGAGATCGCTCGCTCCTGAGGGCTCTCAGGAGCCATCTCGTTCCGGGTCCACGTCAGATCGTGAACTACGTCGGCTAACTAGTGGACGATTCTCATCTCGTGCGAGGTCTGATTGAGTCGCCGTCCGCCGCCGGGAACGACCGTCACAATGTCCTCGATCCGCACGCCGAACCTGCCCGGCAGGTAGATTCCGGGTTCGATCGAGAAGCACATACCGGGGTGGAGGATCTGGGTTTCGCCCCCGACCATGTACGGCGGCTCGTGAGTCGTCAGTCCGATTCCATGCCCGACGCGGTGAATGAAGTAGTCGCCGTAACCGGCTTCAGTGATCACCGCGCGGGATGCGCGATCGATCTCCTGGCACTCGACGCCTGGCCGCACGGCCTCGAACCCGGCCTGCTGTGCGTGTCTGACGACGTCGTGAACCTCCTGCTCTTCGGCGGTGGGTTCGCCGACGTGCACCGTCCGCGTCGTGTCTGATCCGTAGCCGTGTTTGAGGCCCCCGAAGTCGAGCACCACCATGTCGCCGTCCTCGATGATCCGCGGGCCGATCTCGTGGTGAGGGTTGGCGCCGTTCGGACCCGAACCGACGACGGTGAAGTCCACTTGCGAATGACCGAATTGGCGAAGTAGGTCGGCGAGATCAGAGCCGACGTCGGTCTCGCTGCGCCCAGCGAACCGCACCGTGACGATCTCCTCGTACGCCTGGTCTGCGGCCGCGCCGGCCGCCGCCAGCCGCTCGATCTCGTCGTCATCCTTGATCGCCCTAAGCATCGGCAGGGCGTTCGTCATCGAGACGTAGGAAGACTTGGGCAGTCGATCCTGCAGGCCCAGGAGGTGCATGGCCCAGGCCGAGTCAGAGACGGCATAACGTCCGGTGCCAGCCATCAGCGTCGCAGATTCCGTGTAGGGGTCGCTCCCGTCGGTCCAGTCGGTGATCCTCAGAAGCGAGGCGCCGGCGGCCGCTTCCGCGTCGGGTCTCTCGAGCCTCGGAACGATCATGGCGGGCTCCGCGTCGACGGGGATCACGAGCATGGTGATGCGTTCAGTGACGGCCACGGGTGCATACCCCGTGAGGTACAGGAGGTCCGGTCCGGGAGTGACCAAGATGCCGTCGAGCCCGGCGTCCTGGGCGGAGTGGGCTGCTCGCCGCAACCGCTCGGCGAAGTCATCGGCGGTGAACGGAGCCGGCTCGGAAAGGCTGCGATGATCACTCATGTTTCGCATTCTCGTGCGCGGGGCATCACTGGTCAACCCACCGCGTTGAGCAAGCAACCTATGAGGTTAGAGGTGCCGAAGGTAGCGCTCCGCCGATTCCAGGAAGGACCGCATATTCGTGAGTCCCGTCTCGAAGGATCTCCGTGCCCACTCCATCCCGGACTGTATCCGATGAGGCATCGTATCCGGTTCCGCGGACCTCTCCTGAGTCAACGCGCACCCTAGCCCGGGACGCGTCCCGGAACTACGCTGGGGCAGGCGTCGTCCCGCTTCCGGGCAGGCGGCGGGCACGTGGTCGGGGAAGGCGGCGGTCCATGAACGCACAGAACATTACCCACTGGATCCGGGCGGGGTTGTGGACGTTACCCCTTTACGGCCTAATCACCGTCTGGGCCACGCTTGAGCCCCAGCCGGACCAGCAAAAGGATCCAGACGCCTGGGCACGGTTCGTCAGCTCGGGCTCGTATCAAACCAGCCACTTGCTCGGCAGCACCGGAGGCACCATCCTCGCGATCTTCGGGGTGTTCGCGCTGGGCTGCTGCCTGGCCACCAGCCGCGCCGGCCGCCTGGCACTGGCAGCAACCGTCATCACCGTCGCGGGAACTGCCTTGTTAATAGTCCCCGCTGCCCTCTCCACTTTCGCCACTCCCGCGATCGGGAAGGCCTATCTGGAAGGAAACCGGGACGTCATGCTTCTGGAGTTTCCATCCGCCATGACGGTCTCGTTCCTGCTCGGGCTCCTGCTCGCGTTCCTTGGCAACGTCTTGCTCGGAGTCGCGGTCTGGCAGTCCCGGACGCTCCCCCGCTGGGCCGGGGCCCTCTGGATTGCCGGCGCCGTACTGTTCTACCTCCTCGGCGTCGTGCTGGGGCAGGCGACCACGGGCAGCAGCCTTCCGACGCAGCCGGCCGGCGCCCTGCTCACGGCTGCATCGGGCGGCTGGATGGCGTGGAACCAGTCACGGCAGGCCCAGCCACCCGCGGCTGTCTATGCGGCCGGCACGCGCTGACGGCTTACGGTTCGTGGAGGCCGGCGTCCTGTTGACTGAACTTCGGGGAGACTGAACCCAGGCTTTCCGGAGAGGTGGTCATCGTGGACGAAATGCGGCTGAAGCTGTTCGAAGGTCAGATCGGATTACCCGGCATTGGCGCGGTCCGGCAAAACGCGGCAGGCCTGCTGCCCTACGCCGTGGTCGACGAGGCAGGGCGTGAGATCGAGGCGTTCTCGGTGTTTCTCCGCGACCTCGTATTGACGGACATGAGCCCGTTGACCGTGCGTTCGTACGGCAATGACCTGCTGCGCTGGTGGCGGGTGCTGGAACTGATCGGGCTCCCATGGGACCAGGCGGGCCGTCTGGAGGTTGAGATCATGGTGGGCTGGATGCGCTCGGCGGTGAATCCTCAGCGACGAGGGACCAGGGCACGGGCGATGAATCCGCGGACCGGGAAACGGCCGCTGGCTGAGGGGTATGCGCCGGCGACAATCAATCACGCACTGGCGGTTCTGGCCTCTTTTTACGCGTTCCATGCCCGCTTTGGCCGCGGGCCGGTGTCGAACCCGGTGCCGGAGAGTCCGGGCCGTCGGGCGAGACTGGCCCACCGCAGCCCGCTGGAGGAGACCCCGGGAATGCGTCGTGCTCCGTTGAGGCAGAAGGCGGCCGTGCTGGCGCCGCGGTCCATTCCGGATGATCTGGTTGATGAGCTGATCGGTGCCTTACGGACAAGCCGGGACCGGGCGCTCGTGAGCCTTTATCTGTCATCGGGTGCCCGGGCGAGCGAGCTTCTCGGTGTCCGGGGTGACCAGGTGGATTGGGCCAGGCAGCGCGTCTGGGTTGTTTCGAAAGGGTCCCGGACCCTGGAACCGGTTCCCGCCTCGCCGGAGTCATTGCAGCATTTGGCAGCGTACTTCCATGAGCACGGCACCCCTGGACCGGGCGAGCCGATCTGGCGTGCCCTGCATGGGAAGCCGCGACCGTTGAATTACCACGCGGCGCGCAGGGTCCTTCAGCGCGCGAACACGGCGCTTGGAACAGACTGGTCGCTGCATGATCTGCGGCACACGACAATCGACCGGATGGTGACCGACCCGAATCTGACATTGCCGGAGGTGATGGCCGTGACCCGCCACCGGCGGGTGTCGTCAATGGCACCGTATCTGCGGCCGCGGATTGACGAGGTCTTTCAAAAGGTACAGGAGCACTTTGCCGCACCGCGGCCGGAGCCGAAGCTGACGCCCGGGTATGACGCGGACGACTTCACGGTCGTGTTCGGTGGTTAAAGGACTCACGCATCCGGAACAGCGGCGCCTCGAGCCTGCATCGGCCGGAAGAACGCGGCCCCGCAGCGTCATCACGGCCGCCCCGGCAACCCCGCCAGCAGTTCCGCCGCGCCCGCAGGGAGACCTGGACACGGCGACTCTCGAGACGATCAGCGGTCTGGTCGATAAGATTTGGCCGCGGTCCCAACCGAGGTGCTCACTGCGACGCGCGGGTTTGCGGTGGCTGCTCGGCTACCTCGAGGGGCACCCGGGGCGGTCATGGCAGCAACGATGGGTGGCATCGGGTCTGAACGACGGGGACCGCCGGATCCGGGAATTGACTACAGGGGATCGTCGTCTGGACGGGGAGCTGGGTCACGCGCTCCTGCTCCTCTGCTGCCTGCGTGTGATCCGGCCATCGTTGGCGGCGTTCCGGGTCAACAGCTTCGTGCGCTATCACGAACTTTTCGAGGTAGCGCAGAAGGATCCGGATCTGGAGCGGTTTCTGGCTTTGGTCGACGGCCACGAAGCCTCGGCGCATTTCAAGCGGTGCGCCCGTTTCGATGTTGCTGCCGCGCTGACTACCCAGGGCATCGCTTTCGCCGATCTGAGCGCTGAAGCGCTGCTTCATTATGCGATCGCCACCCGCGAGGGCGGCTGGGGTGCCGGCTACGAGTCCTACGTTGGTCACCTCGCCTGGAAGGTGATGGCCGAGTCCGGTCACTTCCCCGCGCACGTTCCCGCCACGTTGCGAGGAGCGAAGCGTGCCCCGGCGATGACGCCCGCAGAGCTCGTTGACTGGCACAACATCACCGACCCGGACATTCACGCATTGTTCGTGGCTTACCTGACGCGCCGCAGCCATGACATCGACTATTCGACTCTGCGCGATATTGCAGCGGACCTTTGCGGAAAGTTCTGGACTGGGGTCCGGAAGGTCAACCCCGGCCAGGCGGATCTCGTCCTCGCGCCGGAGGATTATCAGAGCTGGCGGGCCGTACTTGAGATCCGCGGCGATGGGCAGCCGCGTCTGAGCGCGGACGGTGTCCTGACGACGATCCGGGCTTTCTACCTCGATATCCAGGGCTGGGCAGCTCAGGAACCCGAGCGCTGGGCCCGATGGGTTGCGCCCTGCCCCATTGGCAGCAGGGAAACCAGGTCACAGGCGAAAACGAAACGCCGAGCCAAGGAACGCATGGATGGTCGGATACGCCTGCTTCAACCGCTCCTTCCCGCCTTCCTGGCCGCTGTGACCGCCCGCCGGGACCACTTGCATGACCTTCTGAACGCAGCGACAGATGCCGAACCCGACCAGGTGCTGACGGTCGGGGCGAAGAACTATCGAAGGCTTTTCACTGTCGGTGATGCCCGGCACGCCGAGCGTCACGGCCATGCCAACATCCGGGTGCTCGACGAGTCGACCGGACGGAAACTCAACGTCACGTTCCTGGAGGACTCTGCGTTCTGGCAGTGGGCAACCGTTGAGACTTTGCGGCACACCGGGTTGCGTTGCGAGGAACTTCTGGAGCTATCCCAATTGAGCATCCGCCAGTATGCCCGGCCCAACGGGGAAGTTGTGGCCCTGTTGGTGGTCGCCCCGTCCAAGACCGACCGTGAGCGCGTGATCCCCATGACCGCCGAGCTGTTCCACGTGGTCGCGACCATCATCCGCCGCCTCACCCGGAACCGGCGCAGCGTGCCCCTGGCGACCCGCTTTGACCCGTACGAGCGCATCACGAGTGAGCCGCAGCCGTTTCTGTTCCAGCGCACGATCGGGCAACGCACCGAGGTTATCCATTCCGGATCGTTGCGCGCAGAACTCGGCAAACTCAGCGATGCCCTGGCAGTCGAACACCCCGAACTGGCCGGATGCCGGTTTACCCCGCACGACTTCCGCCGCCTGTTTGCCACCGACCTCGTGAACCACGGCCTGCCGATCCACATCGGTGCAGCTCTCCTTGGACACCTGGACGTACAGACCACGCACGGCTACGTCACCGTCTTCCAGGAAGACGTGATCCGCCACTACCAGGCCCACCTTGCCGGCCGTCGGGCGGCACGGGACGCCCGGGAATACCGGACCCCTTCCACCACGGAATGGGACGAATTCGAAGAGCACTTCGACAGGCGCAAAGTCGAGCTCGGCAACTGCGGGCGACCGTACGGCACCCCCTGTGAACACGAACACGCCTGCATCCGCTGCCCCCTGCTCCAGGTTGACCCTGTCATGATCGGCCGCCTCGACGAGATCAACTCTGACCTCATCGCCCGACGCGAGCTCGCCCAAACAAAAGGCTGGCTCGGCGAGCTCGAAGGTATCGACCTCACCCTCCGGTTCCTCCACGACAAGCGCGCCGACGCGGACCGGCTCGCTGGACTCGGTCCCACCAACCTCGGCATGCCAGCGATCCGCACCTGAAAAGTCCAGAGAAAACCAAAGCATACGGCTGCGGTGAAGGAGGTTGCTCGTGTCAGTCACTATGGGCTGGCGTGGTCGCTGTGCGGAGTTGTCGCTAGCTTCGTAAGCAACGCAGCGACGGCGATGGCGAACGTATCAAATCCGGCAACCGGTCCGTGTTCCCGGTCGACTTCAGCGTACGGTCCATGGTCAACAACTGAGCCGTGCTCTTCTGGTTCTGGCATTTCTGATCGGCTATTCGTGATATTTCTCAGCCAGCTGACCAGCCAGCATTTCGTCAGACTCTGCAAACCGGCATTTGCGATCACTTTTCAGAAATCTTGTCAATCGCTTGTATTTCTGATTTCGGAACGTTATTGTGAGCGCAGTTAGGCGCGTCAAGGACCGTCAAACTCATAAATTCATGCATTACGACTGTACTTGGGGGTATCAGTGAAAAGGCATTTTTGGGGAAATAGCTTTGCCGCCGCTGTGTTGGTCTGTCTTCTTGCGCCGGCATCCGGTGGAGTAGCCCAGGCCAGTCCAGAGTCGGACGAAACAAAGGGATCGGCGTCGGTTTACACGACTCAGCCCTCCCGCTGAGGTTGTTCCATCGGGAACGTCCACGACGGAAATGTTAATCACCGGGTTCGACGAAAAAGTGGCCCGCGACAATGGTTACGAGATCGTAAAAGACGCTCATGGCAAGGCGGTAGGCAGCAAGAAAAAGGGTGGTGTGACCCCCTACGCCAACATCATATGGGGGAAATACGGTGAATCTCATGTGTACTACCGCGCCACCGGCGGCGGCTGGACCACGGCGACAACGGGATTCACGTTGTACAACGGTTCGATTTGTTCGACCGGTCATCCTTCAGATGGTGCGACGGTCTACTGATAGACCGCCGCTCGGTTGACGGTTGACGGTTGACGGTCGTCGGCGAAAGGAGAACCTACAAGTGCATTCCGAGGCTTTGCAATGGTCTATCCACGAGTCGCGCTGGGATCTCGACCTCGATATTGCCCTCTGGTTCCGGGAGTATCTGTCGATCAAACCAGCGCGTCCAGAACACATGCCGGGCGAACTCGTCCCTACACCAGGAATCCGTTCAGCAGATCCATCTCCGCTTGAATTCCAGCAGGGGTGGGAATCCTGGTGGTCGGGTCTGACGCTCTCTCCGCCGATTGCTGAGCCCGGGGGCCCGGCAGGATACGCTCGGGACGAATTCGTTGCCCTGAGTCGATGGCCGACATTGAGGTATGCGGTGTTAGGTAATCTGCCGCAAGCAAATATTTGGCATAACGATAGAAAAAGCGCGGCAATGGAAGACTGGCATCCTGATATGGCACTACTCGACATCGTAAAAGATATTGAGGTGTCAATGGGACGTGAGTTGGCGCCTTTCCGTCTTGACCTTTTGCTGCTTCCCGTGCCAACGTCGACAATTTACGAAGTGATGCCGGGCCGGTTCATGCTGTCAGAATCGCAAAGGGAATCATTCCTGCTTTCTGACCGGTTCAGGAATGTCATAAGAACACTAGGGTCGAGCTGACACCCTTCCAAAGCCCAACCAGGCAAAGTCGACGGCAGGGCGTATCTGTGCGCTGCCGTCGACTTTTCCCGGCGCAGGTTCGGGAGGAGCCTGGACCGCCGGTCGCGGAACCGACAGCCAGAACATGTGCTGGGCTCGTTCGCTCAGCAGTCCGGCCAACACGTGCAAAGCCAGTGACGATCCGCGCCGCGTCCGGGCCCTCTCCGCGTCTGCTCCGCTCGTGGTCCTCTCGGCCTGTTTCATCTTCATGATGACGGGCAGGAGCGGCGGCCGTCTGCCAGCGCGGTGCACTTGAAAAGTGCAGAGAAGCCA
>NZ_JBFTOC010000005.1:0-216629 GCF_056397785.1 Arthrobacter sp. 05L421 | reverse complement strand
ACGCCCGGTCCCATCCCGAACCCGGAAGCTAAGACCCACAGCGCCGATGGTACTGCACCCGGGAGGGTGTGGGAGAGTAGGTCACCGCCGGAACACCATTAACGGTCGAGGACCCCCAACCACGTTGGGGGTCCTCCCGCATTTAACCGACGCAACACAACTGACCCGCAGCAGGGGCCGTTTTGGAGGCCCAGAACGGCCCCTGCTGCCAGCCAGTTGGGACAAGAACCGCCGACGGGTCAGACGGGCAGTTCTGACACACGGCAACCCAAACCGGGCGCCGCCGTCGAACACCCCGAACGCGGGGGAGCCTCGCCGCAGGGGCGCCTCACTGCAGGTCACCAGACGAACACCATTCACGGTCGAGGATCCAACCACGTCGGGGGCCCGGCGTTTTAGCCCCCCGAAGCCCCCGCAGGTCCCCTGCGCGCATCGGGGGCTTTTGGGACTTAACCCACGTAACATAACGCCCGCCAGGACCGCCTGCCATGGCCTTGGGCCACATCAAAGCCCTCCTGTATTCAGACCTCAAGACATGCCACCAGAAGCCTGGTCCCGGCCTCCCACGCGGTCGCTCCGGTCCGCTACGCAGGCGGTGCAAAGTCCGCCGGCGAGGACGGTGGAGGATCTCGTTGAATCGGCGCCGGCGAAGGGGCGTCCGCTCTCGGCGCAATTTGGCCGCGATCGGCGTCGATTCCAGTGATTTTCCCCAAAAAACGCCGAAAACACGCGGAATTTGCCACCTCTGAGGCGCCAAGCTGGTAAGTTTTCGAACAGTGGCTTGTACGCATGCCGTGTGCAGGCTCCAAAAATCATGACCGTCCAGGAGGACATAAATGGCTAAGAACCGTAGTGAACTTGTTGCAGAGGTCGCAGGCAAGGCCGGCACCAGCCAGGCAGCAGTCAACTCCGTGCTCGACGCACTGTTCGAGGTCTTCGAGACCTCTGTCGCCGCGGGCGAAAAGATCACCATCCCGGGCTGGCTCGCAGTCGAGCGCACCGACCGTGCAGCTCGCACCGGCCGCAACCCGCAGACCGGCGAGACCATCCAGATTGCCGCTGGCCACAGCGTCAAGCTGACCGCCGGCTCCAAGCTGAAGGCTGCAGTCGCCAAGAAGAAGTAGTTCTTCTTCGCAGGCTTGAAAGGAGCGGCAACCCTCGGGTTGCCGCTCCTTTTGCGTTCCCCGCACGTGCTCCGCACCTCCACCGCGCGATCGGCGCCCATCCCCGACTGTCCCCCGCCCGTTCGCCCGGACCGACCCCCACGGCCGAACCGTGGGGGACCGATTCGCTGAGCAGGGCGGCGTAGCGGACAATGGAGGTGTGCCTTCCGCAGCAAATCCCACGCCCACAACCGCAGCGCCCGTTCCCCTAGGGGACCCGCGCGGCCCTGGCCAGGGTTCCGACGGGATTTCCCGGGCTTGGCTGCTCGCCGGCCTCGGCGCGCTGTTTGTGGGCCTGATCGCGGCACTGATCTTTTCCGGTGCGGCGGCCGCCCGCGAAGTTTCCGATCCCGGTGCACTGGTGCGTTGGGGGCTGCCGGTGAGCAAAGCGGTCCACAACATCGCCGTGGCCACCGTGATCGGCGGCCTTATCTTCGCCGTCGGGATCCTCCCGCGGAACAGGAACGGCTCCCGGTCCAAGGATCAGGACGCCCCGGAACATCCGGCCTTCACCCGGGCGTTGGCCGTGGCCGCGGCGGCGGGCGCCGTCTGGACGCTCTCCGCGATCTCTGTGCTGGTCCTGGGCTACGCGGACATTGCAGGGCAGGGCATCTCCGGGGATCCGGAATTCACCCGTTCCCTCGTGTACTTCATGACGGACCTCGAAACCGGACGCGCCTGGCTGGCTGTCGTGATCATCGCAGCCGTCGTCACCACCGCCCTGTTCGGGGTGCGCTCCCGCGGCGGGCTGGCATTGACGCTGGTCCTGTCGCTGATCGGGCTGGTCCCCGCGGCCCTGATCGGGCACTCCTCAAGCTCCAGCGACCACGAGGGCGCTATCAACTCACTCGGCCTGCACCTGGTAGGCGTATCGGCCTGGGTCGGCGGCATCATCATGCTGGCGGTCCTTTCCGGCGTCCTGGGCGGCACCGGCGCCGGCGGGCGCAGTTCGGGTGCATCCCCGCGGACCGCCGACATCATCGAGCCAACCCTGCGGAGGTTCTCATCCCTTGCGGGCTTTGCCTTCGCTCTGGTCTTCGCCTCAGGCGTGATCAACGCCAGCATCCGCCTCACCACCTGGGCAGACCTTTTCGGGTCGTCCTACGGGCAACTGATCCTCGCCAAAACGGCGGCGGTCCTTGTGCTGGGCGGCATCGGACTCATGCACCGCCGCTGGGTCATCCCGCAGCTGGGCAACCGCGGCATGGGCAGGTCAGCGCGCCAAGTCCTGTGGCAGCTGGTGATCGTGGAGCTGCTCATCATGGGAGCGACGTCCGGGATCGCCGTGGCCTTGGGGCGCTCGGCCCCGCCGCAGCCCACTACCTTCGCCCCCGACGCGTCACCGGCCTTCATCCTCTCCGGCTACGAGCTGCCGCCGGAACTGACCCCGGAGCGATGGCTCACTGAGTGGCGGCTCGACTGGCTCTGGGTCGCCGTCGCACTCTTTGCCCTGGTGTCCTACGTCCTCGGTGTCCGGAAGGTGCTGCAACGCGGCGACTCGTGGTCCTGGTTCCGGACCGTCAACTGGGTGATCGGGCTCATGGTCCTCACCTACGTGACCTCGGGGCCGCCGTCGGTCTACGGCAGGGTGTTGTTTTCCGCGCACATGGTGGACCATATGGCCCTGACCATGGTGGCCCCCATCTTCCTGGTCCTCGGCGCCCCCGTGACGTTGGCGCTCCGGGCGCTCACGCCGCGGCGGGACAGTTCGCGTGGACCGCGTGAGTGGCTGATGATCTTCATCCACTCCAAGTTCTCGCAACTGGTGACCCACCCGCTGTTCGCGGCCGCCAACTTCGCCGGCTCCATCGTGCTCTTCTACTACTCCGACGCGTTCGGCTACGCGATGCGGGACCACGTGGGCCACGAGCTCATGAACCTGCACTTCGCGCTCACCGGCTACATCTTCGTGCTCACTATGATCGGCACCGATCCGCTGCCGCGCCGCGCACCGTACCCCATGCGGCTGCTGCTGCTGCTGGCCACCATGGGCTTCCACGCGTTCTTCGGCGTCGCCATCATGGGCGGGACGGGGCTGCTGGCCGCGGACTACTTCGGCAACCTTGGGCGGACGTGGGGCCCCTCGGCCCTGCTGGACCAGCAGATGGGCGGTGCCGTGGCCTGGGGCATCGGCGAAGTGCCAACCCTGCTGGTGGCGATCGGCGTCGCCGTTATGTGGTCCCGATCCGACGCGCGCGAGTCCAAACGCACGGACCGGGCGGCGGACAGGAATAACGACGCCGATCTCACCGCTTACAACGATATGTTTGCCAAGCTGGCCGATCGCGACGCCAGGCTTGCCGAACGCAATTCAAAGCTGGAAGGACGCTCATGACCGAAACCGTACGCACCCACCTCCGGGTCCGCGCCTCAGAACTCGTGGGCCGCAACTGGCTGAACACCGGCGGCAAGTCCCTGGACCTCGAATCCCTGCGCGGCAAGATTGTGCTGCTGGACTTCTGGACCTTCTGCTGCATCAACTGCCTGCACGTCCTGGACGAACTCCGTCCGCTCGAGCAGCAGTACTCGGATGTCCTCGTGACGGTCGGCGTGCATTCGCCCAAGTTCGAGCACGAGGCCGATCCCGTGGCACTGGCGGCCGCCGTCGAACGCTACGAGATCCGCCACCCGGTCCTCGACGACCCCGAGCTGGACACCTGGAAGGCCTACACGGCCCGGGCGTGGCCCACCCTGGTGGTCATCGATCCCGAGGGCTACATCGTGGCGCACCTCTCCGGTGAAGGCCACGCGGACGGCCTCGCCGTCCTCATCCCCGAACTGATCGCCGAGCATGAGGCCAGGGGCACCCTGCACCGCGGCGACGGTCCCTATGTGGCGCCGGAACCGACGTCGGGCACGCTGCGCTTCCCGGGCAAGGCGCTGTTCTTGCCGGACGGGCGCGGCGTCGGCAGTGCCGGAGACGGTTCGTGGCTGGTGACCGACACCGGCCATCACCGGCTCGTGGAACTCTCCACCGATTTTGAGACGGTGCTGGCCACCTACGGCTCCGGTGAAAAAGGCCACGCCGACGGCAACGCCGCCGCCGCGCGGTTCAATGAGCCGCAGGGTCTGGTACTCCTGCCCGAGGACGTCGCCGCCGAGACCGGCTACGACGTCGTCATTGCCGACACCGTGAACCACCGGCTCCGCGGGCTCTCCCTCGCGGACGGAACGGTCCGGACGCTGGCTGGCAATGGCGTGCAGCGGCTGCTGGAAACCGGCCCGGCCCGTGTGGATGAGGAGGGCACCGCCTACGGTACCCGGCTCGAGGCGGACCCTCTTGCGGTGTCACTGAGTTCGCCGTGGGATGTCGTCTGGTCCACCAAACTCAACGCCGTGGTGGTGGCGATGGCTGGAGTGCACCAGATCTTCAGTTTCGAGCCGACCTCCGGCGCCGTGAAGATCATCGCCGGCAACGGCCTCGAGGGGCTCCTGGACGGCCCGGCCGCCGAAGCCTGGTTCGCCCAGTCCTCCGGCCTCGCCGAGGATGCCGACGGCAGCATCTGGGTGGCTGACTCCGAGACCTCCGCCCTGCGCAAACTCGTCATTGACGACGCCGGCATCATCACCGTCGAGTCGGCCGTGGGCAAGGGCCTGTTCGACTTCGGCTTCCGCGACGGCGCCGCCGCAGAGGCCCGGCTGCAGCACCCGCTCGGCGTGACGGTGCTTCCGGACGGCTCCGTGGCCATCGCGGACACGTACAACGGCGCGGTCCGCCGCTACGACCCGGCAACGGGCACGGTCTCCACGCTGGCGCGCGGGCTGTCCGAGCCCTCGGACGTCATTGTGGACCACACCCAGGTCGCCGGAGCCGAGCCGCTGCTGGTGGTGGTCGAGGCGAACAAGCACCAGCTGGTGTACGTGCCCATCCCGAAGGAAGCCCAGCAGGTGGACGAGGGCGCGGCGCAAACCCACCGGCCCAAGAGCCCCGTGGCGCCCGGGCCGCTGGAATTGGCGGTCCGCTTCACGGCGCCCACCGGGCAGAAGCTGGATGACCGCTGGGGCGATCCCACCCAGTTGAAGGTCTCGTCCACACCGCCCGAACTGCTGGTGTCCGGCGGCGGGACATCCGTGGGGCTCCTGCGCACTCTGGAGCTGTCCCCCGACGTTCCCGATGGCGTCCTGCACATCACCGCCCGCGCGGCGGCGTGCGACGGACCCGAAGACGCCGACGGCGAGATCCCGGACCACGCTGCCTGCCACCTCTACCAGCAGGACTGGGGCATCCCCGTGCTCCTGCAGGCCGACGGCGACACCGAGCTGGTCCTGGACCTGCGCGGAATGGACTGAGCCGAAACACTTGGCCGCTGCGCCGGCGCCGATCAAGCCAGTGCTGATCAAAAGGCTGCTGTCCGTGACCTCGCGTCACGGGCAGCAGCCTTTGGCTTTCGCCGGACCCTGTGGGCGTGGAATCCCGCCGCCGTCGACTCCCGGGGGCAGTGAAAGGATTTTCAAGGTGCCGTGCTTTCGGGATGGCTCAACGTCTGCGCCGCGTGACGAGAAGGGCCCGCGGCAGGCCTGACAAGGCGCTCCTGCCCAGGGTCTAGTAGTTCAGCTGCGGCGTGAGCTTGACGGTGTCGCCGTCGATGTCCAGGCGGGTCGTGAAGCTGAAATCGTGGACTGAGTTGATGTCGGACGGGGCGCCCGTAAACAGGTCCACCTGGCGGGCCTTGATCCGGGCCTTGCCGTCCAAGGGCGCGACTACCCAGCGGCCGCCGAACGGCTCGATGCTGACGGTGGGGTAGTCCGTGATGCTCCAGTCAATGGTCCCGTCCATCACGCGGTTGTTGGTGGCGTGGTAGAACGGGCAGTCGGGCTGCAGCTTCTGCTGCTTGTCGGCCTCAGCGGCGCAGGAGTCCAGGAATTCCTTGACCTTGCCGCTCACGGCCTCCTTCAGGGCGCCGGTGGCCTCGGTCAGCAGGTTCAGCGAGGCCGGGCGCGCTTCCCCGCCCGTCACGGTTGCCCGGGTAGCCGGGGCGAAGAAGTACTGGCCGTTCAGCGCGGCCTCGTACTCGCCGGGGTAGAAGACAGCAAAGGAGTTGCGGCCGTTGGGCATGTTTACCGGTACCCCGTTGACGGTGGCTTCGCTGGAGTTGACCACGGTGACGTCCAGGACGGGCAGCGCAGCCGGGACGAAAGACCATTTATGGAAGAACAGCCACTCGGTCCCGGAGCGTTCCAGCAGGAACTCTGTCCGCAGATGGCTGCCGTCGATCGTGTAGTCCATGGGCACTATGACCTGGTTCGCGCCGCGCTCTTCAGGGTCACCAAGCTTGACGTCGGAAATGCGGGCGGCCGCGGTTTGCAGGGCGGTTCCGTCGAGCATCGCCGGGTTGCTTTGTGGCACGGAGGCGCGCAAGAGCCCCAACGCCTTTTCGCCCTCGCCCTTTTGCAGGGCGCTGAGATATTCGCGGACTGGCTGCTGGGGACCGGCAACGGAGTTGTTCACCAGGTTGATGGACACGACGGCCCCGGCCACGGCAAGCATCAGTCCGAGCAGCCACACTGCTGCGATTTTGACCAACGACTGACTCATCTGCACGATTCTTACGTTACCTGCACCCCACAGGAATCTCCGCGTCGCCGTCTCCATCTGTGACGCGGAGCATGGCTGACCGCCGTCCGGCTAGCGGAGCCAGGACCATTCCGTTGGACTCCGCCGCGCTTATCCCTAGCGCCGGCGGCGCTTCGAGGAGGAAGTGCCGAAGACGCCGCGGAGCAGCTCCCGGCCAAGTTGGGTCCCCAGCGATCGGGCCATGCTCTTCAGGCCTCCGCCGAGGGCTCCAGCGAGGTCACCGCCGATCCCGCCGCCGAGGCCACCGCCGGCGTCCGTCGGCTGCGCCGGGCGGGGGGCCCGCGGCTGGGGCGATTTCGCGTGCTCGGGTGTCCCCGGCGCCGGCGCGGGCCGGCTGCTAGGGCGGCCAAGGATTTCTTCCTCAATCCGTCGGGCTTCGGCGTCGACGGCGTTGGGGTCCAAGCCGCCGCCCTGGCCCGCACTGCCGGAGGAACCGCCCTGGTGTGCGGTCCCGGCGGCCGGCCCGGTGGGGGCAGCGCCCTTGCCGGTGATCTTCTCGTAGGCCGAGATGTTGTCGACGGCGGTGCCGTATTTGGGCAGGAGCGCGGAGGCGGCAACTGTGCTGGAGATCAGGGCGTCGGTGCTGGGACCCATTACGGATTCCGGGGCGCGGAGCCGGGTGAGCGCCACAGGCGTCGGAGCGCCCTTCTCATTCAGGACGGTGATGACGGCCTCGCCGATGCCGGCGGTGGTGAGGGTCTCCTCGAGATCGTAGTCGCTGGTCGGGAACGTGGACACGGTGGCCTTGAGGGCCTTGGCGTCCTCCGGGGTGTAGGCGCGGAGGGCGTGCTGCACCCGGTTGGCCAGCTGGCCGAGGACATCGGCGGGGACATCCTTGGGGGTCTGCGTCACGAAGAAGATGCCGACGCCCTTGGACCGGATGAGCCGGACGGTGGTGGTGATGGCGTCGAGGAAGGCCTTTGAAGCGCCGTTGAACAGCAAGTGCGCCTCATCCAGGAAGAACACGAGCTTGGGCTTGTCGAGGTCCCCCGCCTCTGGCAGGTCCTCAAAAAGATCGGCCAGCAGCCACATGAGGAACGTTGAGAAGAGCATGGGTTTGGTCTGCAGCGTCGGCAGCTCCAGGCAGCTGACCACGCCGCGGCCGTCCGGCGCCGTACGCAGCAGTTCAGCGGTGTCGAACTCGGGTTCGCCGAAGAACTTCTCCATGCCCTGCGCCTCGAGCGTGATCAGTTCGCGCAGGATCACGCCCGCGGTTGCCTTGGAGAGGCCGCCGAGTTCCTCGAGCTCGTCCTTGCCCTCGGCCGAGGTCAGGAACTGGATCACGGCCCGCAGGTCCTTGAGGTCGATCAGCTCCAGGTTGTTCTTGTCCGCGAAATGGAAGACGAGCTGGAGGCTGGATTCCTGGGTCTCATTCAGGTCCATGACCCGGGAGAGCAGGATGGGGCCGAAAGACGTAATGGTGGCGCGGACCGGGATGCCGTTGCCGTCGCCGCCGAGGGCAAGGAACTCCACCGGAAAGGTCTTTCCGGACCAGGCCTGGCCGATGCTCTCCGTGCGGGCCAGGAGCTTGTCGCTGCCTGTGCCCGCGGTGGCCAGCCCGGAGAGGTCGCCTTTGATGTCGGCAAGGAACACGGGCACCCCCGCCGTGGAGAGCTGTTCGGCCATCATGTGCAGCGTGACGGTCTTGCCGGTGCCTGTCGCCCCGGCCACGAGGCCGTGCCGGTTCATCATCGCGAGCGGCAGCCGGACGGGGGCATCCTTGTGGAGTTCGCCATCGACGATCGCCGCCCCGAGCTCGATCGTGGGTCCGTCCAGGGTGTAGCCCTTCTGGATCGTCGCGACTTTATCTGCGGTGGATTTGATGGCCATGCGGTTAGCTTAGCCGGGTCCGGTGCTCCCTGACCCGGCAAAGACCCGCCCATTCGGCGAGGCCCCTGAGGACTTCCTTGGCCGGGCCTCGAAGGACTGCGGGTTCTGTCCCGTGATGAGGTTCCCGTCCCGCACCACATCCCATGTCCAGGCCGCGCCGATTCCGGAAGCTGTCCGCGCGGTCCTGTGGGCGCCTCTGAGGAAATTCGGCACCGTTGCTGAATTACGCCACCGATTAGCGACTCTGCCCTTAGACTGTGGCATGCCCAACTCGTTCCCGCGCATCGTACTGGCCTTTGTGGTGACCCTCGGCCTTGTCCTTCTGGGCGGAAGCGCTGCGTCGGCCCTTACGGCCAGCTCCTCGGGACCCGGAATCGATGTGTCCTGGCCGCAGTGCGGTAAGACCCCGGCAAAGCATCCTGCCTTTGCAATCGTCGGCGTCAATTACGGACTGGCCAACACCACCAACCCGTGCCTGGCAAGCCAGCTGGCCTGGGCGAAGACCGCAGAGTCCCTCGCAGGGACGGCGCAGCCGAAGGTAGCCCTGTACGTCAACACCGCGAACCCCGGGCGGCAGGGGTCCTGGTGGCCCACATCGAACATCTACGACGGCGTGAAGGTCACCAACCCCTACGGCAACTGCGCCTTGGGGTCGTTCAAAGCCTGTTCCTACATGTACGGGTGGGCCAAGGCGTCCGACGACGCCAAGCGCCGCGGGGTCAGGAACCCGCAGTCCTACCTCTGGTGGCTGGATGTGGAAACGGAAAACACCTGGCAGGCGGACAAGGCCGCCAACGTCGCCGTCCTGGAAGGAATGACCGCCTCTTTCAAGAAGATCGGCGCCCGCGTGGGCCTCTACTCCAATGCCTACCAGTGGGGGGGAGGTCGTCGGAGCCGTGAAGTTCACCAGCCCGCTGGCAGGATTGCCGACCTGGCTCGCTGGAGCGCGATCGGCGGCCGGCGCCAAGGCGAACTGTGCCCTCCCCGCGCTCACCGCGCGCGGCCGTGTCTCGATGACGCAATACATCTCCGGTGGCCTCGACTACAACCACTCGTGCAGCTGATCCCGCTGAACCGCTGAGGTCGAAGCAGAAGTAGAAGAGCAACAGACGCCCGCAAGCAGCAGTCGGCATCAGGCCGGACCGGCGTGAACCGTCCGCGCCGTGTAGCTACAGCCGTGTAGCTGCAGCAGTGCAGCCATGGCTGTGCAGACGTAGCAGCGCAGATATAGCGGTCCTGAAATATGGGCAGAAATATCCCGGGCTCCGCCGTCGTTGAAGCCAGTGTGCCCGCGCCGGAAACCCGGCGTCGACCAGGACCGCAGTCCCAAACTCCGGCCCGCACACTGCCCCGCTACGAAAGGCCGGCTTTTCCGTGACTGTTCCGCTTTCCATTCTTGATCTCGCAACCATCGGCCCGGGCCAGACGGCGGCGGAGAGCTTCGCCGGAAGCGTGGCCATGGCCCAGCTCGCCGAGGACAGGGGATACAGTCGGATCTGGTACGCCGAGCACCACAACATGTCCTCGATCGCCTCGTCCGCCACGAGCGTGCTGATCGCCCACGTCGCTGCCCACACCTCCAGCATTCGGCTTGGTGCCGGTGGCGTGATGCTGCCCAACCACTCGCCGCTGACCATCGCGGAACAGTTCGGCACGCTCGAGACCCTGCACCCCGGAAGGATCGACCTGGGATTGGGTCGGGCGCCGGGCAGTGACCAGAACACCATGCGCGCCCTGCGCCGCGATCCGATGTCGGCAGACAGCTTCCCCCAGGACGTCCTGGAGCTCCAGGGCTACCTGACCGGGCCCACCCGGATCCAGGGCGTGGAGGCCACCCCAGGCAAGGGCACGAATGTGCCGCTGTACATCCTGGGTTCGTCCCTGTTCGGCGCCAGGCTGGCCGCCCAGCTGGGCCTGCCCTACGCCTTCGCCTCGCACTTCGCGCCCAACGCGCTGCAGGACGCCGTGGCCGTCTATCGCCGCGAATTCCGGCCCTCCGCCCAGCTCGAAGCCCCGCACGTGATCGCCGGCGTCAACGTCATCGCCGCGGATACGGCCGCAGACGCCCAGGCGATGTTCCAGGCCACCAAGCGCGCCAGGGTTTCCCTGTTCTTCGGCAACGGCCGCGTGTTCAGCGACGACGAGGCGGACATGATCCTGGACTCGCCGCAGGGCCAGCACATGGCGCAGATGATGAAGTACTCCGCCGTCGGCACTCCCGATGCCGTCCTGGCGTACCTCGAGGAATTCACGGCGCACGCCGACGCCGACGAACTGATCGTGGCGCACCAGAGCACAGGCACTGAGGCCCGGCTGCGCTCCGTGGAACTTCTGGCCGACGCCGCCCGGCTGGTGCGGGCCTAAGAGCCCGCCAGCCTAACGCCGTCCCAGGCTACAGTTCCCGGCGCGCACCCTCGGACGCGGTGACGGGGAAGATGTGCGGAGCCGTGTACCCGGCGCGGGCGAACTCGCGGGCAATGCCCCGGGCCACCGTGCCGGCGTCGTCGTTCCGGACCAGGGCCAGGGCGGCCCCGCCGAAGCCGCCACCGGTCATCCTCGCGCCGATGGCGCCCAGTTCCTGCGCGCTGGCCACGGCGAGGTCGAGCTCGGGGGTGGAGATCTCGAAGTCGTCCCGCATGGACAGGTGCGATTCATTCAGGAACGGCCCGATGGCGCCGGGTCCCGAGGTCCGCAGGGCCGCGACGGTGTCGAGCACCCGCTGGTTTTCCGTGATGATGTGGCGCACCCGGCGGTAGGTCTGTCCGTCGAGCTGTGCCGCGGCGCGGGGGAGATCGTCCGGGCCCAGTGCCCGCAGGCTGCCGACGCCGAGGCGGCGGGCGCCGTCCTCGCAGGACCGGCGGCGGCTGGCATAGCCGCCGTCGGCATGGGAATGGCTGGTGCGGGTGTCGATCACCAGGAGCCCCACACCGGCGCCGGCGAAGCCAAGGGCGACGGTCTCGGTCAACAGGCTCTGGCAGTCGAGCAGGATGCCATGATCCGTTTCGCCCAGGAGCGAGGCCGACTGGTCCATGATGCCGGTGGGGGCGCCGACCACCCGGTTCTCGGCCAGCTGGCCGATCCGGGCCAGTTCCTGCCGCTCCAGCCCCGACTCCCAGAGATCGTTCAACGCCAGGGCCGTGGCGCATTCGACGGCGGCAGAGGACGACAGCCCGGCACCGGCCGGGACATCCGAGGTCAGCGCCAGGTCCACGCCGGACATCCGGGCCGCGGCGCTGCCGGACGCACCGCCAGCGATCGCCCAGGCCACGCCCAGCGGGTAGGCGGCCCAGCCGGTGAGGGCATCCGGGTCCAGGTGGTCCAGGCTCACCTCCACCACTCCGGGGAAGGAACTGCTTGCGACCCTGAGCAGACGGTCTGCGCGGGCGCGGGCCGCTACCGTGGTGCGTTTGTCGATTGCGATCGGAAACGCGAAGCCGCCGTTGTAATCCGTGTGCTCGCCGATCAGGTTGACCCGTCCGGGCGCCGACCACAAACCGTCCGGCGCGCCGCCGAACTGGCTGGAAAAGTACTCACTTCCCAGTTGAAGGACCTCGTTCATGGCTGGGCGGCTTCCTGTTCTGTTGCCGGCAGTTCCGGGCGGAATGGGTCCGGGAGGAAGGGCCCGGGGCGGTACGGCTCGAGCCGGGCCCTTTCCATGGCCTCGCGGAGCCGGGCGGCTGCCGTTTCCGGCGGGATGTCCGCGATGAATGCGCCCATCGCGGCCTCCGACCCTGCCAGGTATTTGAGCTTGTCCTCCTCCCGGCGGGGCGACGTCAGTTGCAGCATGAGCCGGATGTCGTCCCGGTGGGCGTGGACGGGAGCCTGGTGCCACGCCGAAATGTACGGAGTGGGCGTGTCATAGAGGGCATCGACGCCGCGCAGGAGCCGGCTGTACAAACGGGAGAACTCATCGCGTTCCTCATCCGTCGTGGCGGCGAGGTCCGGGACGTGCCGGTGCGGGAGGATGTGCACTTCCAGCGGCCAGCGCGCGGCAAACGGGACAAACGCCGTCCAGTGCTCGCCCTGGAGCAGCACCCGCTCGGATTTCTGCTCGAAGCTGAGGATGTCCTTGAACAGCGAGCCGCCGTAGCTCTCGATCGTGCGGACCAGCTGGGCCGTGCGCGGTGTGATGTACGGGTAGGCGTAGATCTGTCCATGCGGGTGGTGCAGCGTCACGCCGATCGCTTCGCCGCGGTTCTCGAACGGGAAAACCTGTTCGACGCCGGGCAGCGCGGACAGCGCCGCCGTCCGGTCCGCCCAGGCTTCCACCACAGTGCGCATCCGGGACAGCGGCAGCCGCGCCAGGGAACCCGTGTGTTCGGGGGAGAAGCACACCACTTCGCACCGGCCCACAGACTGCCGGCTGCGCCCCAGCCCCACCAGGGCGAGGTCATCCAGGCCCTCCGGCGCGGCGGCCCCTGCCAGCTCCGGTCCGAAGGACGGGGACTTATTTTCGAAGACGGCGACGTCGTAGAGGCTCGGGATTTCCGAGGGATTCTCCGGCGACGCCGGGGCCAGCGGATCCAGGTGCGAGGGCGGCAGGACCACCCGGTTCTGCCGGGCGGCCGCGATCGAAATCCACTCCCCGGTCAGGACGTCTTGGCGCATGGTGGCCGTGGGCGGACGGAGCGCCGGCGCGCGCAGGTCCTCCCCCCGGTCCGGGGGCAGGAGGGTATCGGCATCATCGAAGTAGATGATGTCCCGGCCGTCGGAGAGCTTATGGGAGCGTTTCGTAATCTGGCCCATGGTCAGGAGTTCCTCACGGGGTGGCTGCCGGCTGCGGCTGGGGCGACAGCAGTGACACGGTGGACGGCCAGGAGCAGCCCGTGCTCCGGGTTCAGGACAGGCATGGGGAGACCGGACTCAGCCAAGAACCGCCCGGTTGCCTCGATGCCGCCGGCAAGCCACGCCGGAGACGCTGCCTGCAGGAACGCCCGCTTGTCATCCGCCGCGGGGTAAACCGCGTCCACCCGGTAGGTGGCGTCCGCCAGCAGCCCCGGCAGGCAGACCCGCCCCGGGACTTCGGCGAACGACGTCGCCAGGGACACCAGGGCGTAGAGGGCCTCGCCGCCGTCGTGGGACACGACGCCGTGGAGCCGGAGGGTCGGATCGGGCTCGTCGGCCCGTACCATGCGCCCGCTGTGCAGCAGGGGACGGTACTTCTTGAACAGCGCGATCGCCCCGGCAAGCTCGGTGCGCTCTGAATCGGTGAGGTGCCGGACATCCCATTCGAGGCCGAAGTGGCCGAACATCGCGGTGATCGCGCGGAAGGAGAGATCGTGCGTTCGCGTGGTGGTGTGGCTCGTGGTGGGGCCGATGTGCGATCCGACCAGCTCCGGCGGCACCACCATGCCGGTCCAGCGCTGGATGGTCTGCCGTTCCAGGGCATCGTTGCAGTCCGAGGCCCAGACCCTGTCGGTGCGTTCCAGGATTCCGAGATCCACGCGGGCGCCCCCCGAGGAGCAACTTTCAATCTCGACGTCCGGGTGGGCCAGACGGAGCTCGTCGAGGAGCCGGTACACGGCCCGTGTCTGGGCGTGCACCGAGGGGCGGCCGCCATGGCCCATTTCGGTCAGGTCCCGGTTCTGGTCCCATTTGAGATAGCTGATCCGGTGCTCGCTCAGCAGGGCATCGAGCCTGTCGTAGATGTACTGCCAGGCCTCCGGGTTGACGAGATCGAGGACCTGCTGGTGCCGCCACTGTTCCGGCAGCCGGCCTGCCTGGCTGCCCCCGGCGGGGCGCGGAGCCGGACCGGCGATCCAGTCCGGGTGGGCGCGGGCCAGATCGGAGTCTTCGTTGACCATCTCGGGTTCGACCCAGAGGCCGAATTCCATGCCGTGGCCGGTAACCGCGTCGATCAGCGGGGTCAGGCCGCCGGGCCAGAGGTCCCCGTCGACGTACCAGTCGCCGAGGCCGGCCTGGTCGTTGCGCCGGCCGCGGAACCAGCCGTCGTCGAGGACGTAGCGTTCCACGCCCAGCCGGGCGGCGGATTCGGCGAGATCGAGCAGCACCGGCAACCGGTGGTCGAAATACACCGCTTCCCAGACGTTGAGAACCACGGGACGGGCTTTGCCGGACCGCACGCCCGGGTGGTGGGGGCGGCCGCGGAACCATTTGTAGAAAGCATCGCTGACGCCGTCCAGGCCCGCGGCGGAGTACGCCGCGAACAGCCACGGGGTCTCGTAGCTGGCGTCCGGGGGCACGCTGATCTCGCCGGCGCCGAGCAGTTCCGAAGCGCCAATGACGGTCCGGCCATCCGCGGCGGCGTCTACGAAGCTCTCGTGGTTGCCGCTCCACCCCAGGTGCACGGCCCACACCTGCCCGTGGCGGTTGCCGAATCCGGGGGTGCCGGCTGCCAGGAGGAGTGAGGCGTCATGGCCGGTACGGCCGTGCCGGCCCGAGCGGACCCAGGTGCCTTGGTGCAGCGGCAGGCGCTGGGGGTGGGACTCCCGGCACCAGCGGCCGGTCAGGTCCAGGATTTCTGTGCCGGCGCGGCCCACCGGCAGCACGGCCGCGAGTTCGTCAAGGCTGTACGGGCCGGCGCCGTCGTTGTGGAGCCGGTGCCGGATCTGGAGCAGGCCGCCGTCGTTGATCCTGATCTCCGTGCGGACGCTGACACCAGCGTCTGGGTCGGCCTGGATGATGACCGCAGAGCAGTCTGCCTCGCCGGAACCGTCCTCGCCGGAAGCGTCGCGGCCGGAACGCACCCCGCCGGAACGCTCGACGCTGATAACGCGCAGCCGGGCCGAGAACGCCTGGCCGTTCCGGTGGCCGCGGAGGCCGGGCCGCCCGCGCCAGCCGGAGGACGCCTGCGGGATCAGCCCCAGCGCGACCGGGATGTCGAGGGCCGACCGCGGGACGGGGTCGGTGAGCAGCGAAAGGTCCGGCAGGTCCGGGCCGAGGTCGGCGCCGAAGTGCACCATGGCGGCCTCGCCCGTGCTGAAGTCGATGAGCAGGGACGTTCCGGACCGTCGAAGGTACAACGGCTCCAGATCTAGCGGCAACAGGTCCGGGACGCCGTGGGAGCGGGTCTCGGCGGCAAGGGTGAGGTCCGGGTTGTTCACGGTAGCTCCAGGCGTAGTGGTTGGGGTGGGCGGGGCCGTGCCGGTCAGCCTGCGGCTGCTGTGGGGTTCGCCGCGCGGGCGTCGCCGGTACTGGCCAGACGGAGCCGGCCGACGCGCTCGCCGAGAATGCGCCGGGCCTCACCGCCCAGGAGGTCGTCGCTGATCAGTTCGTCAGCGTCCTCCAGGCTGGCGATGGTGCTAATGCCGAGGGTGCCCCACTTCGTGTGGTCGGCCAGCACCACCACCCGGCGGGCCGCGGTGACGAAGGCCCGGTCGGTTTCGGCTTCCAGGACGTTGGGAGTGGTGAACCCGGCGTCGGCGTCGACCCCGTGGACGCCGAGGAACAGCACGTCCAGGTGCAGCTGTTTGAGGGCGGCCGTGGCCAGCGGCCCGACGAGGGCATCGGAGGGGGTGCGCTCGCCGCCGGTCAGGATCACGGTGGACGGGGACGAGCTTTGGTGGAAGACATCGGCGATCCGCACCGAGTTGGTGACCACAGTGATCCGCGGGCCCGTGGACAGCAGTTGAGCCAGCGCCCAGGTGGTGGTGCCGGCGCTGAGCCCCACCGCCATGCCCTCGCGTACCTGTGCGGCCGCCTCCTGCGCTATCGCCATTTTCTCGTCCTTGAGCTGGGTCACCTTCAGCTCGAAGCCTGGCTCGTGGGTGCCGGCTCCGCCGGGCAGCTTGGCCCCGCCATGGATCTTCTCCAGGGCGCCCGCCGCGTCGAGGGCCTCGATATCCCGCCGCACCGTCATCAGCGAGACGCCGAGCATCTTGGCGAGGTCCGCGACACGGACGATCCGCTCACGCTGGACCTCTGCGAGGATGGCGGAATGGCGGGCTGCGGCTAGCATGTGGAGTCCTTACTGGCTTGACTGGCTTGAGTGGCTGGCGGAGGTTCCGACCAGTTGGGCGGCGCGGGAACGGACGACGGCGACCCCTCCGGCCGGAAGGCCGAGCCCGCCGTCGAGTTCGGCGCCGGTGAGCAGGTCGACGCCTTCCAGCGGCAGCCGGACGTCGTGGCTCCCGTGGTTGATGCAGAACGTCCAGTCGGTCCCGTCCTTGCTGCGCCGGGCAACTTCCACATTGTCCGGCAGTTCCGGAACGAGGGGCTGCACCCCGGCATCGGCGCAGACGACGCCGAGCAGTTCGCCCAGGCCCTCCGGGGCGAGTGTCGTGGCGACATAGTAGGAGCGGCCGCTTCCGGCGCGGTTGCGGGTCACGGCGGGAGAGCCGGCCGCCGGTCCCTCTTCGACGGCCGCGAGGACCTCGGCGGTGGTAGCCCGCCCCAGTTCGTTCCAGCAAGTGCCCGCCCCGAAGCCGCTGAGCCGGACGCTTTCGCCGCCGCGCAGCGGAAAGAATTCTTCCATCCGGACGCCCAGCAGCCCGCTGAACGCGCCGGGGTAGCTGCCGAGCCTGATGTGGTCATTTTCGTCCACGATACCGGAGAAGTAGGTCACCACGAGGTGACCGCCGGCGCGTACGTAAGTGTCCAGGTTCGCTGCCCCGGCATCGCCCACAAGGTACTGCATTGGCGCGACCACGAGCCGGTAGCCAGAGAGGTCATCGGTGCTCTGGCGGAAGTCGGTGGGGATTCCGGCGCGGTAGAAGGCATCGTGCCAGCGCCGGGTTTCGGCGATGTTGGAGGCATCCACGCTCGGGTGTGAGTCCAGTTCCGAGGCCCAGCGGGCGTCGGTATCGTGGAGGATCGCGACGTCCACCCGGCCGGACGCCCCCGTGACCTCCGAGCCGCTGACCTCGGCGAGGCTGCGCAGCGTCTGGCCCAGCTGGACCACTTCGCGCCAAACCTTGGTGTCCGTGCCGGCATGCGGCAGCAGCCCGGAGTGGAACTTTTCGGCGCCCGCGCGCGAGGCCCTCCACTGGAAGAAGAGCGCGCCGTCGGCGCCGCGGGCAACGTGCTGCAGGGAATTGCGCAGCATCTCGCCGGGAGCTTTGGCGATGTTGCGGGGCTGCCAGTTCACGGCGGAGGTGGAATGCTCCATGAGCAGCCACGGCTTGCCTTTGGCCCAGCCGCGGGTGAGGTCCGCGGTTGCCGCCAGTTCCTGGAAGTTCCGCGGGTCCTCGGCGATCAGGTAGTGGTCGTTGGAGACCACGTCCATCTCCTCGGACCAGCGCCAGTAGTCCACGGGCTGGTGCAGGCCCATGTTGAACCCCATGAAGTTGGTGGTCACCGGGTGCCCTGAGTGCGAGCGGATGATCGCGGCCTCGGCCTTGTAGCACTCGAGCAGTTCATCGGAGGAGTAGCGGGCGAAGTCCAGCTGCTGGGTCGGGTTGACCCAGGTCCCGGAGGTGCGCGGGGGCAGGATCTGCTCCCAGGCCGAGTAGCGCTGGGACCAGAAGGCGGTGCCCCAGGCGGCGTTGAGGGCCTCGAGGCTGCCGTACCGGAGTTCGAGCCAGCGCCGGAAGCCTGCGGCCGCGCCGTCGGAGAAATCCGGCTGGTTGTGGCAGCCGTACTCGTTGTGGACGTGCCACATCACGACGGCGGGGTGGTCCTTGTACCGGACGGCGATCTGCTCGGTCAAGGCCGCGGCGGCGCGGCGGTATTCGGCGCTCGAGGCCGCGAAGGCCTGCCGCGAACCGTAACTGTGCCGCACGCCGTCGGCCGTGACCGGCAGCGACTCGGGGTACTTGTGGCTGAACCACGGCGGCGGCGATGCTGTGGCGTTCGCCAGGTCCACCCGGATGCCGTTCGTGTGCAGCAGGTCCAGGACCCGGTCCAGCCAGCCGAACTCGTAAGTGCCCTCGGATGGCTCAAGCAGAGACCAGCTGAAGATGCCCACGCTGACCAGGTTGACGCCGGCCTCGCGCATCAGCCGGACGTCCTCGTCCCAGGTCTCCTCTGGCCACTGCTCCGGGTTGTAGTCTCCGCCGAATGCGAGCATCGGGGAGCCCTCGGAGCCGAGGCGGGCGGTGATGTAGTCCATGGAGTGGTTGGTGCTGTTGTCCACGTTTATCCTTTGCTGGAGCCGAGGGTCAGGCCCGCCACGAAGTGGCGCTGCAGGAGCAGGTAGATGATCAGGGCCGGAATGGCGGTGATCATGGCGCCGGCGGCGATCAGGTTGTAGTTGGAGAGGAACTGGCCCTGGAGGTTGTTGATCGCGGTGGTCACCGGAAGGCGGTCGCCGCTTTGGATGAAGAGCAGGGGCCAGAAGAAGTCGTTGTAAATAAAGATCACCTCGAGCGTGCCCATGGCGGCCAGCGCCGGGCGGCACAACGGCAGGATGATGTCCCAGTACTGGCGCCAGACGCCGGCGCCGTCGACCAGGGCTGCCTCGGTCAATTCGGGGGACAGGGCCTTCATATAGTTCGAGAGGACGAACGTCACGAAGCCGATCTGGAAGGCGGTGTCCACGGCAATCACGCTGATGTACGTGTTGAGCAGGTTCCCGGAATCGCTGATGGCATAGGGCAGCTCGAAGTGCTTGAACATTTCAAAGAGCGGCGCCGCCAGCACCTGCGGGGGCAGCAGGTTTCCGGCGGTGAACATGATCAGCAGGGTGATGTTGAACTTCCAGCTCACCCGGCTCACGGCGAACGCCATCATGGAGGCGAAGAACAGGATCAGGAACACGGACGGGACCGTGATGAGCACCGAGTTCCAGAACAGCTGGGCAAAGCCGCCCTGCGTCCAGGCCTGGATGAAGTTGTCGAAGTTGAAGGCCCCGCCGGTGCTGAAGTAGCCGTACTTGTCTGTGTCCGCCTTGGGTCGCAGGGCTGTGAAAATGGCCCAGCCCAGGGGTACCAGCCAGATCGCCGCCATGACGATGAGGAACACGTGGGTGCCGTAGTGCCGCTTGCCCTGCTTGTTGTTGGTCGGCCGGCCCGGCCGGGGGCCGGTCCTGCCCGGCCCGGAGCTGCGCTCCCGGGCATCCGCCGGGGTGCCAGCAGCCGCGGCGTCGGTTGGATGGGCGATGCTCATGCCTCTTTGTCCTTTCCGAACGCGCGGGACAGGTAGAACGTGATGGGGATCAGCGAGATGACGAGCAGGATGACTGCCAGCGCCGAGCCGATGCCGATCACCTGCCCCTCGCCCACCAGGTTCTGGATGACCAGGGCGCTGATGAGTTCCAGGCCGTTGGTGCCGCGGTTGATCACGTAGACGATGTCGAACGCACGGAGGGATTCGATGACGGTGATGACGATGATGACGACGTTGACCGGGCGCATGGCCGGGAAGATCACCCGGAAGAAGGTCTGGGCCGCGTTGGCACCGTCAATCTGGGCCGCCTCGCGCAGGGTCGGATCCACTCCCTTGAGCCCGGCCAAGTACAGGATCATGACGTAGCCGGCGTGCCGCCAGGTGGCCGCGAAGAGGGCAGCCCAAATGTTGACACTGGAATCGCCGAACCAGTCGACGGCCTGGGGCGTGCCCGCCGTGCCGAGGAGGAAGTTCAAGAGGCCGCTGTCACGGTTGTAGAACAGCTGCCAGATGATCCCGATCAGGGCCAGGGACAGCATCACCGGGGCGAAGAAGATGCTCTGGTAGATCCGCGTGCCGCGGATGTTTTGGTCCAGGAGCACAGCCAGCAGCAGCCCCAATGGGGTGGCGACGAATGCCAGGAATGCCAGCCACAGCACGTTGTGCTGCATGGCCGGCCAAAACGGCGGGTAATCCTGGGCGATGAACTGGTAGTTCTCGACGCCGGCGGCCTTGATGTCGGTCAGTTCCAGCCCGTTCCAGCGGGTGAAGGACAACCCGACAGACATGAGCGTTGGGATCCAGACCAATACGAGCTGGATCAGCGTGGGGACGCCCACCATCATGCCGAGCACCACTTTGTCGCGGCCGGACAGCCGCCGAACCCGCCGTGCGGGGGCAGCGGCTGCCTTGCGCCCCCGCGCGGACGGACTGGTAGAGACACTCATGGAGATTCCTTGCCTTGAGACACGCCGTTACTGGGCGGCGTAGAGGGACTTGGCCTGGGCTTCCAGGTTCTTCACATCGACGTTGCCGTCCTTGATGAAGGACTGCAGGGCCGGGATCATCACGTTGTTGGCCATGGCGGGCAGGGCATCGCGGTCGAAGAACTGGCTGATGTTCTTGGCGCCGCTGATGGCCTCGGCCAGTTTCTTGTTCAGCGGAGTGAATTTGGACGTATCAGCGCCCTTGGCCGTGGCGATGTTGGACGAGTCGACCGAGGCGTACACATCCTGTCCCTCCGGGGTGCCGACGTAGGCCAGGAAGTCCCGGGCGGCCTGGTTCTGGCCGCCCTTCTTGGAGAGCAGGAGGCCGTCGATGGGTGCCTCGATGGCGTCCCGGCCCTCCACCGCGACCTCGGGGAACGGGAAGAAATCGATGTCGTCGGCGATTGCCTTGTCCGTGTACTGCTGGGTGAGGAAGGAGCCGAGCAGGTACATGCCGGATTTCTTGTCCGCGAGGGACTTCGCCGAGTCCTGCCAGGTCATGCCGAGGGCGTTCGGGTTCTGGTAGGGCAGAAGGGCCTTCCAGGTGTCGAAGACGTCGCTGACCTTCTTCTGGTCCCAGCTTTCCCTGTGCGCGGTTAGGTCCATGTGGAACTGGTAGCCGTTCAGGCGCATGTTCAGGTAGTCGAAGGTGCCCATGGCGGGCCAGCCGTCCTTGTCCGCAAATTCGATCGGGATCAGGCCGTCGGCCTTCATCTTGGCGGCGAGGGTCTTCAGCTCATCGAACGTCGTGGGGACGGTGTAGCCCTTTTGCGTCCAGAGGCTCTTGCGGTAAAAGAAGCCCCAGGGGTAGTTGTAGTTCGGGATCAGGTACATCTTGCCGTCGGCGCCCGTCGAGGCCTTCTTCAGGGCGTCGGAGTAGTTTGCACCGACCTTCTCCCAGACATCGTCAATCGGGGCGAGCAGTCCCTTGCCGGCGTAGTACTGCATGCGGTAACCGGCGAACCAGGTGAAGGAATCGTCCGGGCTGCCCTGCAGGTAGGTGTTGATCTTGTTCTGGAAGTCATTGTGAGCCACCACGTTGGTGGTGACCGCGACGCCGGACTTCTTCTGGAACGCGTCGGTCACCGCCTTGTAGGCGGCCTTGGGGACCTCGTCCGAGGAGCCGGAACCGAAGGTGGCCGTGTTCGCGCCGCTGCCGGCAGGTGCGCTGCCGCCCGTACATGCCGTGAGCAGGGGAATGCCGGCCATCGCGACTGCTCCGGCGCCGAATGTCTTCAGCAGCGTCCTCCGGTCCCACCCGCCTAGGTTGGAGGCCCGGAGCAGTGCGTCTTCATGCATGGTCATAATTTCTCCTTTGAAATAACGCGGGTGGCGTGAAGCAGCTCACATAATTAGCTATCATAATCGCACAATAAAGAACGTCAAGTAGCAAAAACGAACATTACAGCTCCTTGTCCCGTTGATCTCCTCGTGCGTTGACTTAGTACCCGCCCGCTCATAGCGTTAAGCCCCTCAGGGTGCCGATGTGGTCCGCCGGCCGGCGGTGGCGCCCGGATCCGCGGATACATGGCGAAAACCCAGGTGCACCCATGAAGATCAAGTCCACAGCCGCCGCCACGCTGCTCGTCCTGCTGTTCCTGGGCGGATTGCTCGGCGGTGCATCCGCACCGGCCTCGACCGAGGGCGCCACGTATTACGTGAGCGGGGACGGCAGTGACTCCAGTGACGGAACATCGCCACAATCGGCCTGGGCGACCCTCGATAAGGTCAACGCCACGGCGTTGCGGCCCGGAGACTCCGTCAGCTTTCGGCGGGGAGACATCTTCTCCGGAGGCCTGGTGGTCGGCCGGGGCGGCACCAGCCGGCTCAAGATCACCCTGAATGCCTACGGCAGCGGCAATCTGCCCGTAATTACGGGGGGACTGGCGGGCACCTGCGTCAGGCTCGACGGCGACTACGTCGCCGTGGACGGCCTGCGGGCGGAATCGTGCGGCTATGCAGGCTTCAGCATCTACGGTGACCACAGCTCCGTGCGGCACTCCGCCGCGGCAAACAATGCCGCGGGCATCAAGGTGAGCGACGGCTCCGACTTTGGCAGCTATTCCAACAACACGCTCGCTGACAACAACATCATGAACGTCAATACCCCGGGGGAGCGGTGCGGCACTGCGACGGCGGTGCAGTGCACCGATGATTCGGGCGCCTTCGGCTTCTTGATCAACGGCAGCGACAACGAGTTCGCCGGCAACACCATCACCGGTTCCACCGCGGTGTCCTACGACTTTGGCCACGACGGCAGCGCGTTCGAAATTTTCAACGGCAACCGGAACCGGATCCACCACAATGTGGCCGTGGACAACAACGTCTTCTCCGAATTGGGCCGCGGAAGGGGCGGAACAGCGGACGGCAACACGTACAGCTACAACCTCGTCCGGTCCACCTGTGGCCCGAATTGTTCCCAGGCCATGGGGCTGATCGCGCGCGGCAGGACGTCGTCCTTCGGCCCGACCAACGGCACCACGTTCGAATACAACACCGTATGGCTGGACGGCCCGGACTCCCAGGCCCTCGTCTGCCACGCCTCATGCCCGGCCTCCACCATCATCCGGGGCAACATCCTGGTAGCGGTCCGCAATGCCCTGTGGATGGACAGCGCAGGCTGGACGGAACAGGGGAATGTCCTCAACGGGCCCATCAACATCGCTCCGAGTGCCACCTCCACCACCGAACCCGCCGACTTTGTGAATGCACCCGCCGATCTCCACCTCTCCGCCGGAAGCCCGGCCATTGATCGGGCCGGGGTCAGCCCGTTCCCCATGGACCTGGACGGGCGGCCGGCCAACCAGGAGGCCGGCTGCCGCAGCGATGGCGCGGCCGACGCCGGAGCCTACGAATATAGGCCAGCTAACTGCTGAAACGCCGTGGCGGAGCGTCGGCTCCGATGCCGACGAGCCGGCGCTGGGCAGGATCCATCCTTGACAAGCGGCAACTGAACCGGTTTAGTAGTAGACATCACTTAACCGGTTCAGTGCAGGAAGCTGCCTCAGAACCACCTCCGGAAGGTATGGCCCCATGGCAGTCACCATCAGCGACGTCGCCCAAGCGGCCGGCGTCAGCAAGGGTGCCGTGTCCTACGCCCTCAACGGCCAGCCCGGGGTCAGCCCGGACACCCGGGACCGCATCCTCAGGGTGGCCAAGGACCTCGGCTGGAAGCCGAGCCTCCGGGCGAAAGGGCTGTCCTCAGCCAAGGCCTACGCGCTGGGCCTGGTGGTGGCCCGGGACCCTTCCCTGTTGGGAACGGACCCGTTCTTCCCGGCCTTCATCGCCGGGATCGAGACCGCGCTCGCCGAGCACGACTACACCCTGGTCCTGAGCGTCGCCACGGCGCCGGGCGCCGAGGAACGCTGCTACCGCAAGCTGGTGGACAACGGCAGGGTCGACGGCGTGATCCTCACCGATGTCCGGAGCAACGACTCCCGCATCCCGCTGCTGCTTGACCTGAAGTTGCCTGCGGTAACGCTGAACCGGCCCGACGCCAGCTCCCCGTTCCCGGCTGTGTCTGTGGACGAGTCGGCCGGGATCTTCGCGGCGGTGGAACATCTCGTGACCCTCGGACACCGCCGGATCGCCCATGTGGGCGGCGGCCAGGAGTATATCCACGGGCGGAGCCGCCGCCAGGCCTGGGAGGATGCGCTGGCCGCAGCCGGTCTTCCCTCGGACCACTTTGCCGCCGCCGACTTTACCGCTGCGGGGGGAGTGGCCGCCACCGCGGAACTGCTCCGCCGGGCGGACCGGCCCACCGCGATCGTGTACGCCAACGACCTCATGGCAACCGCCGGGCAGTCCTACGCGCAGTCCCTCGGGCTCAGCGTCCCGGGCGACCTTTCCGTCACCGGCTATGACAACGCGGAGTTCACTCAGTACCTCAACCCGCCGCTCACCACCCTGGCCACCGACCCCATGCTGTGGGGGCGGGTTTCAGCCCAAGTCCTCCTGAACCAGCTGGCCGGGACCCACCAGGGCGGGGATACAGCCCTCCCGGCGCCCCGCCTGGTGGTCAGGGCCTCCACCGGACCGGCCCCTGACTGACCGGTATCCGTCGACCGAAACCACAACCGCCGACCCTCATTTTTCTTCCTGCCTGAACACACCTAACCCTGGCATGCACCGTCAGGAAACCCCTCCCAAGGAGACGCAATGAAGCGCTTTTCAATTGCCACGCGAGTTTTGTCCGTGGCCGCACTGACCATCATGGGAGCGGGCCTGGCCGGCTGCGGCGGCGGCGCCAGCGGCGGCACCGCCGATTCGGCCACGACTGCCAAGGGTCCCATCAAGATCTGGTACTCAAACAACGAGTTCGAGGTCAAGTGGGGCAAGGCCATGGTGGAGTCGTGGAACTCCGCCCACCCGGACCAGAAGATCGATGCCCAGCAGATCCCGGCCGGCAAGAGCTCCGAGGAAGTCATCGGCGCGGCCATCACTGCCGGCAATGCCCCGTGCCTGGTCTTCAACACCGCTCCGGTCGCCGTTCCGCAGTTCCAGAAGCAGGGCGGACTCGTGCCGCTGGATTCCTTCCCCGACGGCGCCCAGTACATCAAGGACCGCACCGGCGACCTCGCCGACCAGTACAAGTCCGGCGACGGCAAAATGTACCAGCTGCCCTGGAAGTCCAACCCCGTGGTCCTGTTCTACAACAAGGACCTCTTCACCAAGGCCGGACTGGACGCCGCGCACCCCAAGCTCGGCACGCAGGCCGAATTCCTGGACACCGCCCGCACCCTGGTGAAGTCCGGAGCCGCCGCGAACGCGGTCTGGCCGTCCCCTGCCAGCGACTTCTTCCAGTCCTGGTTCGACTTCTACCCGTTCTACGCCGCGAACTCCGGGGGCGCTCCGCTGGTCAAGGATGGCAAGGCCACCTTCGACAGCGACCAGGGCAAGCAGGTAGCCACCATGTTCCAGACCCTGTACAAGGAAAACCTGGCCTCCAAGGAGGTCTACCAGGGTGACTCCTTCGCCGAGGGCAAGGCGGCCATGTCGCTGGCCGGGCCGTGGGCCATCGCCGCCTACAAGAACAAGGTCAACTGGGGCGCCGTGCCGGTACCGGCCGCGCAGGCCCAGACTGAAGGTTCCACGTTCTCGGACGCGAAGAACGTCGCGATGTACTCCGCCTGCGAGAACCAGGGCACGGCATGGGAAGTCATGAAGTTTGCCACCAGCAAGGAACAGGACGGCAAGCTCCTGGCGGACACCGGCCAGATGCCGATGCGCAAGGACCTCCCGGCCACCTACGCGGACTACTTTGCCAAGAACCCCCTCTACAAGCAGTTCGCGGAGCAGGCCAGCCACACTGTCGAGGTGCCCAACGTGTCCAACTCGGTTGAGGTCTGGCAGACCTTCCGCACCGCCTACGCCAAGTCCGTGATCTTCGGCAACGAAAGCGTCGACGCCGCGTTCAAGGCCTCTGCCGAGAAGATCGACCAACTCGCAGCCCAGAAGTAGCGGGTGAATCTCCATGTCACTTCGCTCAGCTGAAGGCGCCCCCGCCACAGGGGACGCCGCCGGGCGGGCTGGGGACCGGCGGCCGGCGGCCAGGAAACGCAAGAACTTCCTGGGCCGCCAGCCCTTGGGCCTGCTGTTCAGTGCCCCCTACGTCATCTACGTCCTGGGCGTGCTGGCGTTTCCGCTTGGCTACGCCGTCTACATGTCCTTCCACGACTTCTTCTTCACCGCGCCGAAGGTCAAGGTGGACCGCCCGTTCGTGGGCCTGGAGAACTACATCACGGTCCTCACGGACCCCGCCGTGCAGCGTTCCTTCGCCAACATCGGGATCTTCCTGCTCATCAACGTCCCGCTGACCGTGGGCCTGTCCCTGGTCCTGGCCAACGCCCTGAACCGTGTGACCAAGCTCAAGACGTTCTTCCGGGTCAGCTACTACGTCCCTTACGTCACGGCGAGCGTCGCCGTCGTCGGCGTCTGGCTGTTCCTGTTCCAGCAGAACGGACTGGTCAACTCGGTCCTCGGGCCGCTGGCGCCGAACCCCTCGTGGCTTGTGAACTCCTGGCTCGCGATGCCCACCGTGGCACTGTTCGTGACGTGGAAGCAGCTAGGGTTCTTCATCCTGCTGTACCTGGCCGCGCTGCAGAACATCCCGGAGGAGCTGTACGAGTCCGCCTCGGTGGACGGCGGCAACAAGTGGGTGCAGTTCTGGAACATCACCGTTCCCGGCGTCCGCTCGGCGAGCGTGCTGGTGACCCTGCTGGCCACCATCACCGGCGCCAACCTGTTCACGGAACCGTACCTGCTCACCGGCGGCGGCGGCCCGGACGGGGCCTCCACCTCACCGGTGTTCCTGATGTACCAGATGGGCATCCTGCAGGGGAATCCCGATCTGGCGGCCGCACTGGGTGTGGTGCTGGTGATCGGCGTGCTGCTGATTGCCCTGATCCAGAAACGCCTCGTGGGCGGGAAGGAGGACTGACATGTCAATTCTCAACAAGGCAGCTGCGCCCAACGACGAGAACAGCGGGAGCAACGACAGTAACGGACGCGACGGCGCACGCCGCCCCGGCACCCCCGCCGGCAAACCCGCCAGCAAACAGAGGGCAGGCGCCTCCGGCGTCGAGAAACGCAGGAGCCTCGGCCTCGGCAGCTTTCTGCTGCTGGCCGTGGGCGCGTTCGTCTTCCTCTTCCCGTTCTACTACATGTTCATCGGCTCGTTGCAGACCTCACCGGACACTTCGGTGGCCGGGGCGTTCCCCAACCCGGCGAACCTCACCGGCCAGAACTACGCCAACATCAACAACTCCATCAACCTGCTCAAGGGCCTGGTCAATTCGGGCATCTTCACCGGCGGCGTCATCTTCTTCACCGTGGTCTTCGGCCTGCTCGTGGGCTACGCCCTGGCGCAGATGCACTTCCGCGGCAAGGGGCTGGTGTTTGGCATGATGCTGCTGGTGCAGATGGTCCCGTTCCAGCTGCTGCTCATCCCGCTCTACGTGATGATCGTGCGGGACTATGGCCTGGCGGACACGTACCTGGGCATGATCCTGCCCTTCGCGATCAACTCCACAGCCGTGTTCGTCTTCCGTCAGTACTTCATGCAGCTGCCCTCCACGCTCTTTGAGGCGGCCAGGATCGACGGCGCCTCCGAGCTGCGGATCCTGTGGCAGATCGCCATCCCGCTGGTGAAACCCGCGATTGTCACGGCGGTCCTGCTGACCTTCATCGGGCCGTGGAACGAGTTCCTCTGGCCGTTCCTCGTGACCAAGGACCAGTCCATCCAGCCGCTCGCCGTCTCGCTGGCGAACTACATCTCCAACATCTCCGCAACGGCATCCAACCCGTTCGGCGCCATCCTGGCGGGCGCCTGCGTCCTCGCAGCACCCGCCGTCGCACTCTTCATCTTCTTCCAGCGTCAGTTCATTTCCACCAATATCGGATCCAGCGTAAAGGGTTAATCTATGACCTCCCCCCAGACTTCCGCACTCCCCACAGTCCCCTTCACCCTCACCCGTGCCGGCGTCATCATGACCCCGGAACCGGGCAACGAATTTGAGGCCGAGGGTGTGCTCAACCCGGCCAGCGGCCGCGGTCTCGACGGCGAGCTCTACCTGCTGCCGCGCCTGGTCGCCAAGGGCAACGTCTCCCGCGTGGGACTGGCCAAGGTGGTCATCGAAGACGGCGTCCCCACCGGCGTCGAACGCCAGGGCATCGTCCTGGCCCCCGACGAGGGCTGGGAACGCGGCCTGAACAACGCCGGCACCGAGGACCCCCGCACCACCTGGGTGCCGAGCCTCGGCAAGCACCTGATGACCTACGTCGCCTACGGCCCGCTGGGCCCCCGCCTGGCCTTCGCCTACTCCGAGGACCTGCGCAACTGGCACCGGCTGGGCCCGTGCCTCTTCGGCTACCAGGCCGACCTGTCGATGGACCTGAACCTGTTCCCGAACAAGGACGCCGTGTTCTTCCCGGAGCCGGTCAACGACCCCGACGGCGTGCCCTCCTACGCGATGCTGCACCGCCCGATGTGGGACCTCGGCTGGATCCGCGAGGGCGAAGGTGAGCACCTGCCGGCCGGCGTCACCGACAACCGCCCCGGCATCTGGATCTCCTACGTTCCGGTCGCGGACGTCGAAAAGGACATCAGCAACCTCGTGCACATGGCCAAGCACCGGCTCGTCGCGCTGAGCGAGTTCCCGTTCGAGGAACTGAAGATCGGCGGCGGCCCCGCCCCGATCCGCGTGGACGAAGGCTGGCTGCTGATCCACCACGGCGTCTCCGGTGAGCTCGCGAAGTCGGCGTTCGACCACCAGCAGAACGTCAACTACACCGCTGCCGCGATGATCCTCGACGCCGATGACCCCTCCAAGGTGATCGCCCGCAGCGACAAGCCGCTCCTGGCGCCCGAAACCGAGGACGAGATGTCCGGAATCGTGCCCAACGTCGTGTTCCCGACAGCGATCGAGAAAATCGGCGAGCAGCTGTTTGTGTTCTACGGCATGGCGGATTCGAAGATCGGTGTCGCCAAGCTGGACCGGATTCCCGCCAACTAGGACCTCCGCCGCCCCCGCCCGACGACCAGACAGCCAGCCCAGCCAGCCAGGAGCCACCGATGACGAACAACGATGTCCGCCCGAAACGAAGAAATCGATTCACGGCCGTGGCCGTGTCCGCATCGATGCTCCTGCTCGTGTTCCCGCTTGGGGCGGGTGCCGCCAGCGCGGCACCCGCCCCGGGGACGGCAGCTGTCCCGGGTGGGGCGCCTGTCCCGGGCGGGGGGACAGGGAAGCGGGCTGCCGTTCCGGCCGCGCCCGCCGGAGCACCCCTGACCAACCTCAGCCATCTGAACTTCCTGATGGACACCGTGCCGCTCACCCCGGTGGAGGGGCACACCACCTATCAGCTGGACCGGATCCCCTCGGCCCAGGCGCCGTGGACGTACGCGGACAAGAAAGCGGACGGCAGCTACGCCCGGATCGGCGGCGGGGACCTGGACCCTGCCACCGGCCACTGGAGCCAGGGCGCCTACAACGCCGACGACATCGCCCGCACCGCCGTCGTTTACCTGCGGCACTGGAAGCAGACCGGCGACCCCGCCAGCAAGGAACGCGCCTTCCAAGCCCTGCGCTCCCTGACGTACCTGCAGACCACGGCCGGGCCCAACGCCGGCAACGTGGTCCTCTGGCAGCAGGCCGACGGCACGCTCACGCCGAGCGCCAAGCCGGTGGAACTGCCGGACCCCTCCGATTCGGCCGAATCCTACTGGCTGGCTCGCACCGTCTGGGCCCTCGGGGAAGGCTACGCCGCCTTCGCCGGCGCCGACCCGGCCTTCGCGTCCTTCCTGCGCGAACGCCTGCAGTTGGCCCTTGGCTCGCTCGACAAACAGTCCCTCGCCAAATACGGCACGTATGACACGGCCGACGGCGTCAAGGTCCCCGCCTGGCTGATCTCCGGCGGCGCCGACGCCTCCGCCGAGGCCGTGCTCGGGCTCGCCGCCTACAACAAGGCGGCCCCCGGCGACCGCGTCGCCACCCAGGCGCTCACCCGGCTGAGCGAGGGCGTCGCCGCGATGTCCTCGGGCTCCAGCACTCAATGGCCCTTCGGCGCGATCCTGCCGTGGAACAAGTCCCGGACGCTCTGGCACGCCTGGGGCGGGATGGCTCCGGCCGCAGCCGCCACCGCCTCAACCGTGCTGAACAAGCCCCGGCTGCTCGAAGCCGCCGTGAAGGATTCCGCCCAGTTCACCCCGGAGCTGCTCGCCGCGGGCGGGCCGGACAACGCCTGGAGCCCCACGCCCGGCGAGGCACAAATCGCCTACGGCGTGGACTCCCGTGTCCAGAGCCTCGTGGCGACCGCGAAGGCCGCCAAAGCCCCCGGCCTGCTGGAGCTCGCAGCCATTGCGGCAGGCTGGTTCTTCGGCGCCAACCCCAGCGGCGCCCCCGCCTACAACCCCGCCGCCGGCACCGCGATCGACGGAATCGAGCCCGACGGCCGGGTGAACCCGAACTCCGGCGCCGAATCCACCATCCATGCCCTGTTGACCATGCTGGCGCTGGACGCCAACCCGGAGCTGAAGGCCAAGGCGCTCGGCATCACCCGCACCGTCTCGACCCACGGGCTGAGCGTCGTCGAGGCCGAATCCGGTGCCATCGCAGGCAACGGCACCGTGGTCAGGCCCGCCTCAGCCTGGACCGGGGAAGCCAACCTCTCCGGCGGCGCCTACGTCGCTCTGAAGACAGGTGCGTCCCTGAGCCTGCCACTGCCGGCCGCCGGGGAACCCCGCAATATCTACCCGATCGTCAACCAGGGAATCGCCCCCTCCGGCTCGACCAGCTGGACCGCGGGCAAGGGCCCGCTTGGCAGCACCCGGAACGGCGGCGCCGGCGCCCAGGGCATCACCGATGCGCCGGGCGTCCTCTTCCCGTTCGCGCTGAAACGCGCGCTGCCCGCCGCGGCGGCCGCCGTCGTCGGCACCACCGACGGTGACGTCGCCCTGGATGCCCTGCTCATCCAGCCGCAGCTTTCCACAGTCTCGGTCTCCGGAGCCGGCGGCGAATCCACGCTGTACGTCAGCGCGGCCCCGGAACGCATTGAACGGACGGTGAACCTGCCCGCAGGCTTCCGCCTGACCCAGCAGGCATTCGATGCGTCAGGCCGGCCCGTAGCCCCGGGCCCGCGGCAGGCGGACGGGTCCGGCCGTGTCGCTGTGGCCCCGGGCGGATTCACCTGGGTGACGACAGTCCGTAACTAACTCCTATCACCGCTAACACCGATCACCACGGCCCGTGGTCCCGGCGGCTTGGCATGCATTGATGAACAGGAAGACCCCATGCAAAAAATCACTACCCAGGCACTGCTCGAGACTTACGAGGGAGCGCTCACGTTCAGCAACCCGCTGACCGATACCATCTCCACCGATCAATTCTCCGCCGAGTACCCTGAACGCCCGGAATGGGCTGTGGGCCCGTTCCGCAAGGACGACTCCCTGACTTTCCGGCAGGTCCAGGACTGGGACGACCCCACCGGCATCGGCTGGACGGCGGATTCGATCTTCAATCCGTCCCTCATGGAGCGGGATGGCAAGCTCTACCTTTTTTACCGGGCCTCCCCGCGCAAGGAATCAGTCTCCAGCCGCATCGGTGTTGCCGTCCTCGATCCCCAAACCGGGTGGCAGGACAACCCGTCCAACCCGGTCATCTACCCCACCATGGACAATGAGATCCTCGGCTGCGAGGATCCCAAGGTGTACCAGGCCAATGGCCGGTACTACATGTTCTACAACGGGATCTGGACGATCGACCACAGCGATGAACAGCCCGGCCAGAATTCCGAGGCGTATCCCCTGGGCGATGTTGGCTGCGACATCAATGTTGCCGTGTCAGATGACCTGATCCACTGGGAAAAGCTCGGTTTGGCGGTCCCCCACGAGATTTCGCGTTACTGGGCCAAGGGGGCCGTCATCCCGCGAAACGCCCGCGGCGAAGCCGTCAAGATCGGTGGCGACTACCTGATGTATCTCTCCGAGGGCTGCGGTGGAACCACCCACGTTGGACGGTCCTCCGACATGGTGAACTGGACGTTTGAGCCGCAGGACTACCTGGACCTTGAACCGCTGGGCGGCTCATTGCACGAAGTGGCCTGCGCAATCGTCGGCGAAGGCGAACGGACCGAGCTGGTCCTGGACTTCTTCTATGGCGACGCCAACGGGCAGTTCTCCGCAGCTCAGGCACTGTATGACACCAACCAGCCCTTCACACAGAAGGCGCTCCACAAGGGTGGATCGCTGGCGTGGGGAGGGCTGCTGAAGTGCGGTGGAAGCTGGGTGTTTGCCCAGGGCTGGGATGCTCCCAAGGGATCCAGGGAGATGTACTTCTACCGCGCCGACCGCAGCTAGCGCCCAAACGCCCGGTTATGTTCCCGGCGGCCTGCAGACGTTACATACCTGCAACCGCCGGGACACCCGGGCGAAACTGCGTCAGGAGGATACTGGAAGTGCGCCCTTCCGAGGACGCTTCTCATGCAGGCATTGGGGACTATTCGAAGGACTCCGCACATGCCCACTCCGCTCAACCAGTCCTTGGCTGACTCTGCCCTCCTGACCAAATCCCTCCCGCTGGGCCTGCTCCGGGCCTTCGTGCAGACTGACGCCGCCGATGACGGGCTGACACCCCAACTGCTGGCTGAGCTCAAGGTCCTGGCCCGCACCCCCGGACTGCTGGTGGCGTGCAACTACGGCGGAACGCTCTGCGCGGCGGAAGGGATCTCGACCGAGACCCTGCCGCTGGCCAGTGCCGCGATCGCCCTCCGCGCGCTCGCCGCCCTGCCCAATACGCACGCTGCCGTCATTTCCGGCCGGTCCCTCCGCGACCTCGCCGCCGTCTCACGCCTGCCCGCCGAGGTGCATCTGGTGGGCTCGCACGGTGCTGAGTTCGACATGAGCTACGCGCACGGGCTGTCGCTTGCCACCGAATCTGTGGTGCAACAGGCCAGCCTGGCACTCGCGGAAACCGTGGGCGCCTACCGTGGCATCACCATCGAGCGGAAGCCGGTTGCCGTGTCGGTGCACACCCACGCGGCCGCACCCGACGTCGTTGCACTAGCCGCCGAGCAGGCAGAGAAGATCGCGCAGGCGCACGGGCTCACCTTTATTGTGGACGGCTCGGTGCTGGACCTCTCCGCGGTGAAACCTTCCAAGGCCTCCGCACTGGAGCACCTGCGCTCCGTGCTCGGCGCCAGTGCCGCACTCTACGCCGGCGACGCGTCCAGCGATGAGCTGGCCATGGCAACGTTGCGCGGGCCGGACATGGCGCTGCGCGTGGGGGAGGGGCCCAGCGTGGCGAACCACAGGCTCCGGGACACGGAGTCGTTCGCCCGGGTCCTGGCGATCCTGTTCGAACTGCGGCGGGCGTGGCTTTTCGGCGAGGATGCCGTGGGGCTGGAACGGCACTCCATGATCGGCAACGGCTCCTCCACCGCCCTGATCACGCCGGACGCGAAGATCTGCTGGATGAGCCATCCGCGGCCGGACTCGGGGTCGCTGTTTGCCCATCTCCTCGGCGGCGATGCGGCCGGCCACTTCTCCGTGGAACCGGTGAAGTCCTCTCAGGTCCTTGGCCAGCGCTACGTGGACAGCACCATGATCGTCGAAACCCGCTGGGCCGACGTCACGGTGACGGATTACCTGGAGCCGGCCCCCACAGGCATCACCAGCCTGGTCCGCGTGCTCTCCGGCACCGGCACAGCCCGGATCACTTTCGCGCCGCGGCCGGACTACGCGAATGCGCCGTTCAGCATGGAGGTGCGCGGCACGGAACTGCACGTCGTGGGAACCGCGGATCCCATCGCCCTTCGGGCGCCCGGAGTGGCCTTTTCCATCACCTCGGACGGGCGGCACGCCACCGCCACGGGCGACGTCGACCTGCGGGAGGGCCCCGTGGTCCTCAACCTGCGCTGCGGTGACACGGAACCGCAGCCGGCGGTGCCGGAGGACGAGACCGGGCGCCGCGCCGCCGTCGTCCATCATTCCCGGCGCTGGGTCCACGAGCTGCAACTGCCTGGCGTGAAGCCCTCGCTGGTCCGCCGGTCCGCGCTGGTGCTCCGGGCCCTGGTCCACGAACCCACCGGCGCAGTGCTGGCCGCGCCCACCACCTCACTGCCGGAGGGAATCGGCGGCACCCGGAACTGGGACTACCGGTACTGCTGGCTGCGGGACGGGTCCATGACTGTCAACGCCCTCGTGGACTTGGGCTCCACAGCCGAGGCCGAGGGCTTCCTGGCCTGGCTGGGCCGGATCCTGGCCAGCGCCCCGGGCCCGGAGTGGCTACACCCGCTGTACTCGGTGACCGGGGCGCCGCTGTCCACCGAGGCGATCATCGAGAGCCTGCCCGGCTACGCGGGATCGCGCCCGGTCCGGATCGGGAATGCTGCCGACCACCAGGTGCAGCTGGACGTATTTGGCCCGATTGCCGAGCTGATTCACGCCCTCAGCGCCCGCCAGGGCGTGCTCTCCGACGACCACTGGGAGCTGCTCGTCCAGATGGCCGCGGCCGTGCTGGCCCGCTGGCATGAAGCGGACCACGGCATCTGGGAGGCCAGGCGGGCGCCGCGGCACCATGTCTACACGAAGGTGATGTGCTGGGTGGCGCTGGACCGGGCGCTGCGCACGGCCGCCCGGCATGGCCGGGAACCGCTGCCGGCCTGGGAACCCACAGCGGCGAAAATCCGGCAGGAAGTCCTGCGCGAAGGCTGGGACGACTCGGCCAACTCCTACACCGTGGCGTACGACAGCCCTGACCTGGATGCAGCTGTGCTGCACATCGGCCTCTCCGGCCTGCTGGAGGTCAACGACCCCCGCTTCCTGGCCACCGTCACGGCGGTGGAACGGGAACTGCGGGTGGGGCCCACCGTTTTCCGCTACCGGTACGACGACGGCCTGCCCGGCCTGGAGGGCGGCTTCCACATCTGCACCACGTGGCTGATCGAGGCCTACATCGCCGTCGGCCGGATTGAGGAGGCCTGGGACCTCTTCGACCAGCTGGTGAACCTGTTCGGCCCCACGGGGTTGCTGCCGGAGGAATACGATCCCGGCACGGAAACCCACCTGGGCAACCATCCCCAGGCGTATTCGCACCTGGGCTTCATCCGCTGCGCCCGGCTCCTGCACGACCACCAGAGGAACTGACCACCACCGGTCCACACAGGGACCGGAAGCAGGGCCGACCGCTACTCGCAGCCCACGCCGTCCCCGTCGCGGTCCAGCTTCCGGCTGTACCCCGGCTGGCCGACATGGATGGGTGCCGCGCCGGCTGCGCGGACCGCGGTGCAGTTCGCATAGGACACCGCGGCTGCGGGGGCGGCAGGCGCGGGCGCCATCCGGACCTTCGCCGGGGCTGGCGCGGGTACGGCCGCAGGCGCCGCGGCGGGTTGCCGTGCTGGTGGTGCCTGCGCGGCCTTCGCTGGAGCGGAGGCCGGCCGGTTGGTCGGGGCCAGGGCGTCCGGGCAGTCCGCGAGAACCCGGGCCATGGCATCGTGCTCGGCCTGGGTCACCCAGAGCCCGTAGCTGGACTTCACTGAAATTTGGCGGGCGACGTAGGTGCAGCGGTAGGACTTGTTCGGCGGCAGCCAGGTCGCGGCGTCGCCGTCGCTCTTGCTTTGGTTGGCGGGGCCGTCCACCGCCAGCAGGTTCAGGGGATCGTTGGCGAAGGCCAGCCGCTGCGCCGGGCTGAGCTTCTGCGCGCCCTTCTGCCAGGCGTCGCTGAGGGCCACGACGTGGTCGATCTGGACCGCGGTGCTGGTGGCGTTGCCGCGCCGGAAGTTGATGGCGGTGGCCGTGTAGGGGTCGGCCAGGACGCCGGAGAGCACCACGCAGTCCCGCGTCCCGGGCTTTAGCGCGAGGGCCGTGAGGTCGCGGCGGAGCATGTCATTGCGGGTATCGCAGCCGTTGTGGTCAACGTCGGACCAGGCCGGGCCGAACTGCTCGCGCGAATAGCCCGTCTTTGGTGCGCGGCCCTTGACGGGCAGCGTCGCCAGCACCTCGCGGGCTTTGCTCGCAAATGCTGGCTGCTGGTGCGGGGCGGCGACGCCGGTAACATCGACGCTGGGAACGTCGACACCATGTGTGCTGTCCGGATCCAGCGGGGTGCTGTCCGCGCCGGCCGACGCGGTGGCATGCGAGCTCGCGACGGCGGTCAGAGCGGCAGCCGGGGCCGTCCCGGGGCTGGCGCAGGCCGTGGCAGATACCAGCAGCAGCCCTGCCAGTCCGGCCGCGATCCAGTCGACCGCGCCGATGTTCCGGCTGCGTACGCCCTTCGGATGGGCGTCAACTAAGTGGATGCTGCCTGATGTGACTTTGCCTGATGTGATGCTGCCTGATGTGACCTTGCCTGATGTAACGCTGTGCAATTCTTCCCCAATTCGTGCTGGTGCCCGTGGTATTCGAGGGCGGCTTAAGACCGGTCCCAGCCTACCGGCGCACCTAGCAACGCGGGGTCACATCGCGCCCATGCCGGGCCCCAGGATGGGCGCTAAGTGACCCCGCGTTGCTTTGGAGTCAGCGGACCCGCGGCCGGGATGCCGAGAAGATGGCCGGCGCCCCGCCGTCGCCGGTTGCGAGGTCGGCCAGGATCCGGCCCACCACCGGCGTGAACTTGAATCCGTGCCCGGAGAAGCCGGCGCCGATGACCACCGGGCCGATCCGGTCCAGGATAAAGTTCTCATCCACCGTGCTGGTGTACGTGCAGCTGATGTCGGCGAGGGAGTCGGCGTCCACCCCGGGCAGCCAGTCCCGCGCGTACCGCTGCAGGGCCGCCCGCTGTTCGGGCTCCGCAGCGAAGGTCCGCCGGTCCGGATCCACTACAGGACCCACCCCGTGCCATCCGGCCTTAATCCCCTCGCCCGGCGTGTGCATGCCGTAGACGGGCGAACGCCAGTACGCGTACGCCTCCCCGTGCCCGGGCATGTGGTTGAACCCCGGCCATTGGGCGCCGTGGTCCATGATGGCGAAGTGTGCGGGCTGTTCCTGTGTGACCGTCAAGCGGGGCAGCGGCGCCACGCCGGCCAGCAGCTTCGTGGTCCAGCCGCCGGCGGTAACCACGGCCCGCCTGGCGGAGAGCATCTCGGTGCGGCCGCCGGACTCAAGCGTGAGCCGGACGCCGTCGTCGTGCACTTTCAGCTCAAGAACCTGCACATGATGGCGGATCTCGGCACCGAAGCCGGCGGCGAGGCGCTGCAGCGCCGGCAATGCGGCGTCCGGATTCAACTGCCCACCGTCCGGCATGTGCAGCACCCGCGACTCGAACCGGATGCCCCGCCAGCGCTCGCCGGCTTCCCCGGCGGAGAGGAACTCGGCCCGGAGCCCCGCGGCAAGCAGCGCGTTCCGGACCTCGGGCAGCCGCGGGTCGGCACCGTGGTTCACGACGCCGGTGCGCGCCAGCAGCCGTTCGCCGGAGTCTGCTTCGAGCTCGCTCCACAGCCTCGCCGCTTCGGCCAGCATGGCAACGTAGTCCGGATCCGCGTAGCCAGGGTTGAAGTTCCGGGTTGTGCCGTGGGAGGCGCCGTTGCGGTGGCCGGGCCCGAACTGCTCCAGCAGGGTCACGTCCGCACCGCGCCGGGCCAGCGCCCAGGCGGTTGCGGAGCCCATCGCACCGCCGCCGATGACCACTGTGTCCAGGGTTGATTTCAAGGGTCCTCCTCCGGGGTTTGGTACCGCCCCGACCGCCCGGGCAAGACCAGATACGGTCAGGCCAGCAGCAGGGCTACACCGATCATGGCAGGGACAGCTACCACCGTAGTGATCAGCACGGTGTCCTTGGCTACTGTGACGCCCGTGCGGTAGCGGCTGGCCGCGACAAACACGTTTTGGGCGGTGGGCAGGGCCGCTGTGACGACCGCGGCGAACAGCGCCTGCTCCTGCATGCCGAGGACAAAACGGGCAAACAGGTACGCCACCAGCGGATGGACGATCAGTTTGAAGAAGCTCGCCAGCACGGTGTCCAACCGGCGTCCGGCGGCCGCCTGCAGCGGCGCGGAGTTGTTCAGGCTCATGCCGAAGGCGATCAGCATGGCCGGGATGGCCGCCCCGCCGATCAGGTGGATGGGCTCCATGATCAGCGGCGGTACCTGCCAGCCGGTTCCGGCCACCACCAGACCCAGCCCGGTGCCGACGATCATCGGGTTCCGCAGGATCATGAGCACGAACCTCAGCGGCGTGGTGCGGTGCGAGCTGGTGGTGGCGTCCAAGGCCATGAGGAAGAGGGGAGTGAAGAAGGCCAGCTGGAAGATGAGCAGGGGTGCAACATAGCTGGCATCGCCGAGCACGAAGACGGCGATGGGGATGCCGAGGTTGGCCGAGTTGGCCAGGGACGCGCTCATGGAGGAAATGAGGGCCTCGGGTACGGGCCGCTTGAGCGCGAACCGCACAATGCCAAAGAACAGGACCGCCGTTATGACGGCCCCCACCGCCGTCACGAGCAACGGCGCGGCAAAGACGCTATGCAGATTGGCCTTGCTGAGCGTTTCGAAGAGCAAGGCGGGGCTCGCGACGAAGAACGTCAGGGCGCTGAGGACGGAGCGGGCGTTCTCGCCCAGAACGTTGCGCCGGCCCACGAACATGCCGACCAGGATGATGACCCAGACGACGAAGAAGCCTGCCAGTACCCCTAACACGCGGTTCTCTGCAGCGGGGCGGGAGTTCGGCGGGTAAAGGACACCGTTCCAGAGTAATCAGCTTTATTCCGCAGACCGTCCTATTACGCCCGACGGCGTGGGGCCGCGTCCCCTGCGCATGCCGGCTGCTGGACTCGGCAGGCGGGGCTGGGGCTGGTGCCGCTAGTTCAGCGCGGCGTTATTCAGCGAGTGAGGCGGGCGCATGAGGCCCGGCGCCATGCCCTCCGCGGGGTCGTTGCCGATCTGGACAATCTTGTTGTCCTGATCAACGTGGACCACCTTGGGGTTGTACGCGTTCGCCTCTTCCGTGGTCATCTGGGCGTACGTAATGAGGATGACGATGTCGTTCTCGTGCATCAGGTGGGCGGCGGCGCCGTTGATACCGATCACGCCGGAACCGCGTTCGCCGGCAATCGTGTAGGTCTCGAGCCGGGCGCCGTTCGTGACGTCGACAATCGCCACCAGTTCGCCGGGAAGGATGTCGGCCGCCTCCAGCAGATCCAGGTCCACAGTGACGGAACCGACATAGTGAAGGTCCGCGTGCGTGACCGTCGCGCGGTGGATCTTGGATTTGAATATTGTGCGATTCATAACGCCACCAGTCTAGCGCGGGGCCACCGCGCGCGCTGTGGCCCACCGCACACGCAGCAGGCCTGCCGCGCAGGCCGGTCCGCTGGGGCCGCAGTCACGCGGGCCGGTCCATGGGGGCCGGATCAAGGGCGCCGGCCGCCGCCGCGGGCACGATCGATGCCGCCGTCAACGCCAGGATTTCGCGGGCTGCCAGCAGGGCCGGCCGCCTGGCACTGGACCGCCGCACCGAGGTGAACACCGTCCGGTGCGGATCCCCGGGCAGGTCCAGGAGCTGCGCGCTGGTGCTGCGGCCGGTCCACACGAGGTCGGGCATCAGGGCCACCGCATTTCCCGATTCGATCAGCCGGATCTGGGCCTGAAGGTCGGCGGTTTCAAAGCGGACGTCGGGCTCAAAGCCTGCGCTCCGGCAGGCCTGCTCGGCCCAGTGCCGCGAGGCCGCTCCGCGTGGTTCCATCACCCAAGGCAGCCCCGCGGTATCGGCCAGCGTCCGGATGGCGTCGCGGCCGGGCGAAGCGGGTGGAACGGCGAGCCGGATGGCGTCGCTGGTCAGGGCCACGCGGTCCAGTTCGGCGTAGTGCGGGGCGGCATGGCCAGGGTACTGCTCGGCGATCACGAGGTCGAAGTCGCGGGCCCAGGTCTCGTGAAGGGCCGTTTCCGGTTCCCGCTGCGTCATTTCCACCCGGACTTCCGGGTAGCTGGCGGACATCCTGGTCAGGGCGTCCGGCATCAGTGCCAGCGCGGCGGACTGGAAGACCGCAATCCGCACGGTACCGGTGACAGTGGTCAGCGACGCGGCCAGGTCCGCCTCCGCCTGCTCCAGTGTCTCCAGGAGCTGGGAGGTGTGGGCCACCAGGACTTCGGCCTGCGGGGTCAGCTGCACGCGGCGCCCGGTCTTGCGCAGGAGCTCCACTCCGGCCTCCTTCTCAAGGAGGGCCAACTGCTGCGAGACTGACGACGGGCTGTACTGGAGTGCCTCGGCCACTTCGGCCAAGGTGCCCCGGATCTTCAGTTCGCGCAACAGTCGCAAACGCCGGACGTCGAGCATCGCTTTTCCTTTGTGAATTCTGATGGTTATTCATTAAGAGAATTCACTTTATCTAATGCAATCGGGCTTGCATACTGTTGTCACTCGGTAACGCCCATCACAGGGTGGATTGATGGGCATCACACCTAAGCAGGAGGCCCTGATGGCTACACAGGATTCGTCACAGTCGATCATGCGGCGCAAGCCCATCGACGACATCGAAGAAGAAAACAAACACAGCGGACTGCACAAGAGCCTGGGGCTTTGGCAGCTGACGGCCATCGGCGTTGGCGGCATTATCGGCGTCGGCATCTTTTCCTTGGCGGGCCTTGTGGCCCACGGCAGCGAGACCGAACCCGGAGTCGGTCCCGCCGTGCTCGTGTCGTTCCTGATCGCCGGCCTGGCATCCGCCGCCGCGGCGCTGTCCTACGCCGAGTTCGCCGGCATGATCCCGCGGGCAGGCTCGGCCTACACCTACGGCTACGTTGCCCTTGGCGAGATCATCGGCTGGTTTATCGGCTGGGACCTGCTGCTCGAGTACATCGCCATCGTGGCCGTGGTGGCCATCGGCATCTCGGGCTACTTCGACGCTGCCCTCGCCGGCGTCGGTATCCATATGCCCGCCTGGATGACTTCGACACCGGATGAGGGCACGGGCGGTATCATCAACCTTCCCGCGATCCTCGTCTGCCTGCTGGTGACCTGGATACTCTCCCGGGGCACCAAGACCTTTGGACGCTTTGAGCTGATTGCCGTCGGCATCAAGGTGGTGCTGATCCTGTTCATCATCGGCCTGGGCATCTTCTACATCAACACCAACAACTACAACCCGTTCTTCCCCAGCGGCTTCGGTCCCGTGGTGGCCGGCTCCGCGACGGTGTTCTTCGCGGTGTTCGGCTACGACGCCATGAGTACCGCGGCGGAGGAGGCCACCGACGGCAAGAAGCACATGCCGAAGGCGATTATCCTCTCGCTAATCATCGCCATGCTGCTCTATGTCGCCGCCACCCTGGTGCTCACCGGCATGCAGAACTTCACCGAGATCGACCCCAAAGCCGGTTTCGCCTCCGCCTTCAACAGCGTCGGGCTGCCGGTGATCGCGACCATCATCTCTGTGTTCGCCGTCCTGTCCATCCTCACGGTGATGCTGACCTTCCTCCTCGGCGTCACCCGCGTCTGGTTCTCGATGAGCCGCGACGGCCTGCTGCCCGGCTGGTTCTCGAAGACGGACCAGAACGGCACGCCGCAGCGCGTGACCTGGATCGCCGGCGCCGGGGCCGCAATCCTGGCTGGCATCCTCCCGATCAAGGCCGTGGCAGACCTGACCAACATCGGCATCCTGGCCGCGTTCGTCGTCGTCTGCGTGTCGGTGATCGTGTTCCGCTACAAGAAGCCCGACGCCCCGCGGACCTTCCGCCTGCCGCTGATGCCGCTGGTGCCGGCGTTCGGTGTGTTTTCCTCGCTGTTCCTGATGTTCCAGCTCCACTGGGAGACCTGGCTGCGGTTCGTCGTCTGGCTTGTGGTCGGCCTGATCATCTACTTCACCTACGGCCGCAAGAACTCGCTGATGAACCCGAACAGCCCGCGGCACGAAGAGATCGTGGAAATGCACCGCCCCCTGACGTAACCACCCCAACCCCCGTTGCGCTATCGCTCCTGGTTCCCATTCAGAGCTTTTAAGGGCCAGAAGTGATAGCGCAACGGGTTTTTAAGGGTTCGGGGTGGTTTCCGAACGTTCGGGCGGGAAAACGATCCTTCGGATTTTCTAACCGGTATTGCTCAGAAAACTTCGCTTTATCTTATGAAAATCCGGTCGCATACTGATTCATAAGAGGTCCACATCTTGAGAAATGAGCGAGTTCCAGCCATGACCAACATCTCCACGGAGCCCGGCGCAACCACCGGAAACGCAGCAGAGAGCGCCGCAGGCAACGAAGCCACGCACGCCGCCGTTTCGGAAGGCTCCACGGTCCTTGAGGCCGCCGCCCTCGCCGAGGACACCATCGCGCTGGTGCGCCACTGGCTCACCGAAGCCGCAAAGGTGCCCGTCGACGCCTCGGCCGAGCAGCTTGCCGGGGTCCTGAAGGACCCCAACGGCCTGGACTTCACGGTCGGGTTCGTCGACGGCGTCGTCCGTCCCGAAGACCTGCAGGTCGCCGCCCGCAACCTCGCCGCCCTGGCCCCGAAGGTCCCCGCCTTCCTGCCCTGGTACATGCGCAGCGCCGTCCGCCTCGGCGGCACCATGGCCCCGGTCCTGCCACAGGTGGTCATCCCGGTTGCCCGCCGGGTGCTGCGGGAAATGGTCGGCCACCTCATTGTCGACGCCACCGACGCCAAGCTGGGCCCGGCCATCGCCAAGATCCGCAAGGACGGCATCAAGCTCAACGTCAACCTCCTCGGCGAGGCCGTGCTCGGCGAGCACGAGGCCTCCCGCCGGCTCGAGGGCACGCACACCCTGCTGTCCCGGCCCGACGTCGACTACGTCTCGATCAAGGTCTCCTCCACCGTGGCCCCGCACTCCGCATGGGCCTTCGACGAGGCCGTGGAGCACGTCGTGGAGAAGCTCACCCCGCTCTTCGCCCGCGCCGCCTCCTTCTCCAAAGCCAAGTTCATCAACCTGGACATGGAGGAATACAAGGACCTGGACATGACCATCGCGGTCTTCACCCGGATCCTGGACAAGCCCGAGTTCAAGAACCTCGAGGCCGGCATCGTGCTCCAGGCCTACCTCCCGGATGCCCTGTCCGCGATGATCCGCCTGCAGGACTGGGCCGCCGCCCGCCGCGCCGACGGTGGCGCCGCCATCAAGGTCCGTGTGGTCAAGGGCGCCAACCTGCCCATGGAGCAGGTCGAAGCCTCCCTGCATGACTGGCCGCTCGCCACTTGGGGCACCAAGCAGGACTCGGACACCAACTACAAGCGCGTCATCAACTACTCGCTGCACCCGGACCGGATCCGCAACATCCGGATCGGCGTGGCCGGGCACAACCTCTTCGACATCGCTTTCGCCTGGCTCCTGGCCAAGCAGCGTGGCATCGCGGATACCGCAGAGGAGAGCATCGAATTCGAGATGCTGCTCGGCATGGCCCAGGGCCAGGCCGAAGCCGTCAAGAAAGACGTCGGCTCCCTCCTGCTCTACACCCCGGTGGTCCACCCCGCCGAGTTCGACGTCGCGATCGCCTACCTGATCCGCCGCCTCGAAGAGGGCGCCAGCCAGGACAACTTCATGTCCGCCGTCTTCGAACTCAGCGAGAACGAATCCCTCTTCGGGCGTGAGAAGCAGCGCTTCCTCGCCTCGCTCGCCAAGCTCGACGACGAGGTCCCGGCCCCGAACCGCCGGCAGAACCGCGCCCTCCCGGCGGCGCCGCTGCCACACGACTCGTTCGAGAACACCCCGGACACCGATCCGTCGCTGCCCGCCAACCGCGACTGGGGCCGGGCCATCCTGGGCCGTGTGGCGACGTCGACACTGGGCAACGCCGCCGTCGAGGCCGCCACGATCAACGATGCCGCGACCCTGAACACGGTCATCGACACCGCAGTCGAGAAGGGCAAGGCCTGGGGTGCACTCTCCGGCGCCGAGCGCGCCGAAATCCTGCACCGCGCCGGCGACGTCCTCGAGGCCCGCCGCGCCGATCTCCTCGAGGTCATGGCCAGCGAGACCGGCAAGACGATCGACCAGGGCGATCCCGAGGTCAGCGAGGCCGTGGACTTCGCGCACTACTACGCCGAATCCGCCCGCAAGCTCGACGACGTCGACGGCGCCACGTTCGTCCCGGCCAAGCTCACCGTCGTGACGCCGCCGTGGAACTTCCCGGTCGCCATCCCGGCTGGCTCCACCCTCGCGGCCCTCGCCGCCGGCTCCGCCGTCGTGATCAAGCCCGCCAAGCAGGCCCGCCGCAGCGGCGCGGTCATGATCGAGGCCCTCTGGGAGGCCGGCGTTCCCCGCGACGTCCTCACCATGGTCCAGCTGGGCGAGCGGGAACTGGGCCAGCAGCTGATTTCCCACCCGGCCGTGGACCGCGTCATCCTGACCGGCGGTTACGAGACCGCCGAGCTCTTCCGCTCGTTCCGCAAGGACCTGCCCCTGCTGGCCGAGACCAGCGGCAAGAACGCCATCATCGTCACCCCGAGCGCGGATCTGGACCTCGCGGCCAAGGACGTCGCGTACTCCGCCTTCGGCCACGCCGGCCAGAAGTGCTCCGCCGCCTCCCTGGTGATCCTCGTCGGCTCCGTTGCGAAATCGAAGCGCTTCCACAACCAGCTGATCGACGCCGTCACCTCGCTGAAGGTGGGCTACCCGGAGGACCCGGCGAGCCAGATGGGCCCGATCATCGAGCCCGCCAAGGGCAAGCTCCTGAACGCCCTCACCACCCTCGGCGAGGGCGAGACCTGGGCCGTGGAACCGCGGAAGCTCGATGACACGGGCAAGCTCTGGAGCCCGGGCGTACGTTCAGGCGTCCGCCGCGGATCCTACTTCCACCTCACCGAGTTCTTCGGCCCCGTCCTCGGCGTGATGACCGCGGAGACCCTCGAGGAGGCCATCGCGGTCCAGAACCAGATCGAATACGGCCTCACCGCGGGCCTGCACTCGCTGAACAGCGAAGAGCTGGGGACCTGGCTGGACACCATCCAGGCCGGCAACCTCTACATCAACCGCGGCATCACCGGCGCGATCGTCCAGCGCCAGCCGTTCGGTGGCTGGAAGAAATCCGCCGTCGGCGCCGGCACCAAGGCCGGCGGGCCGAACTACCTCGTCGGCCTCGGCGAATGGGTCAGCAAGCCCAGCACCGCCGCCGGCACGCCGGGCGCCGCTCCCGCCCACCCCGGCGTCCGCCGGATCGAGGACGCGGCCAAGGGCTTCCTGACGGCCGACGAACTCGCACCGCTGCAGCGCGCGCTCGCCTCCGACGCCCGCGCCTGGGCCGACGAGTTCGGCGCCGCGAAGGACGTCTCGGGCCTGAGCGCGGAGCGCAACGTGTTCCGCTACCGTGCGCTGCCCGTCACCGTCCGCCTCGCCGAAGGCGAGCCGCTGGCCGCCCTGGTGCGGACCGTCGCCGCCGGCGTCCTGGCCGGGTCCGACCTGACGGTTTCCACCGGCGTTGAACTGCCCGCCCAGCTGCGCGCCGTCCTCTCCGGGCTCGGCATCGCCGCCACTGTTGAGAACGACGCCGAATGGCTCGCTTCCGCCGGCAAGCTCTCCGCGGCGGGCAAGCTCTCCGGCGCCCGGATCCGGCTGATCGGCGGGGACGCCAAGTCACTGTTCGAGGCGACGGGCGGCCGCCCCGACCTGGCGGTGTACGTCCACCCCGTCACGGAAGCGGGACGCGTGGAGCTGCTGCCGTTCCTGCACGAGCAGGCCATCAGCATCACGGCGCACCGTTTCGGCACGCCCAACCACATCTCCGACGGCCTGATCTAGGCTGCTCAGACCCTAACCCAGGCGTGCTAAAACGCCGTCGCCGCCGTGCGGGCACCGAAAGGTGCGGCACGGCGGCGACGGCGTTAAGCCCCGGGACTCTTAGCCGAAGTACCAGCCCGGCGGCACCCAGGAGGCGGGGACCGCGTGGGCCGAAAAGTCGTCGCAGCCCGAGCAGAAGTACGTGACCTCGCCGAGCTTGCTGACCGAGCCGTCCCGCCGGTGCGTCGCAGGGACGAAGGTCTCAAGGTAAATGAACTCGTCCGTGCCGCAGCGTTCGCAGTACGGGCTGGCCACATACTCGGACTCCGCGAGGGTGGCAGGACGAATGCCCCGGTGGCCCGCGGTGGTTGCGTGCTGGGCGGCGCTGGGGTGCTGCATCGTTGCGCCCTGGTGGTGCATGGCCGCTGCAGGGTGCGCCGGCGCGGTTGCCGGACGGGCGGCCTTGGGCGCGTGGGGGGTGGACAATCGGGGGTGGTTAACGGCTGGCATCATTGGCGGGCCTATCCCGAACGCTCCGGCGTCAGCCATACGGCATCAGCGACGGACAGCGCTCGTTATTTCGAATCATTGTCGCGGGCCACTGCTTGACCTCGAACGGTATAGCTTGAGTAGTGTCAGGATAGATGAAGTACCTGCACCGTTCAATGGTCAAGTAAGTACTGCACGCGTCCGGGTAGCGCGCCGCGTAAGTACCGCGGACGGATCCGCGCCCGGCCGGGGTCCGGCCGCGGCCTCAGGCTGGGCCCCCGGGTATCAGCCGGGGTATCAGTGCGGCGTCAGGCCGGAGTCACGCCGGGCGCTTCAGGGTCCGGCCCACGATCGCCTGCGTGAGGGCATCGATCACCTCGGTATTGGCCAGCGGGTTGCGGATGAGCGTGAAGTCGACGTCGCCCACGGGTGGCAGATCGAACCGGCGGGTGATAACTTTCAGGTCCTCCGGCACCAGGGAGGATGGCATGACCGCCACCCCAATGCCGGCCCGGACGGCGGCCAGCACGCCGCTGATCTGCCGCGTGGTACAGGTGATCCGCCAAGTGCGGCCCGTGGCCTCTAGCGCATCGATCGCCAGCTTCCGGCTCAGGCTGGGGGAGGGGTAGGCGATCAGCGGGACATGATCGGCCGGATCCAGCACGGTCTGCTCCAGGCCGACCCAGGCGAAGGCGTCCTGCTGGACCACGGTCCCGTCTTTGGCCCCCGCCACCCATTTCACAAAAACAAGGTCCAGCTGACCGGCGTTGAGGCGCTTGTAGAGCTGGTCGCTCTGGCCCACCGTCAGCTCGAGGTTGATCTGCGGATAGATCTGCCGGAACTCCCGGAGGATACGGGGCAGGCCGGTGATGGCAAGGTCGTCGGCCGTGCCGAAGCGCAGGCGCCCGCGCATGGCGGATCCGGAGAAATACCGGGCGGCGGAATCGTGCGCGGCGAGGATGCTCCGGGCGAACCCGGCCATGGCATCGCCGTTGTCGGTCAACCGCACATCCCGGGTGTCCCGGGCAATCAGCACCCGCTTGGCGGCGGACTCCAGCTTGCGGACGTGCTGGCTGACGGTGGGCTGGGCCACGCCGAGGCGTTCGGCGGCCTTGGTGAAACTCAGGGTTTCGGCCACGGCAAGGAACGAGCGGAGCTGGGCGGGTTCGAACATGGGGCCCCCGGATCAGTTGCCGCAACCGCAGCATTGCGTTTTGTAATGCGAGTTATGCGTGGAATAGGCTTCCATAATCTCTTGGGGCCAGCCTAGCGTTAAGTCCATCCCGCTCACCCGCTCTTTTGAGGACTTTTCCGTGGCACCGCCTCCGCCGCTAGACGCGAACACCGCTTCCCTGCCGGACACCATCACCCAACCACTCGCCGTCGTCAACGAGCGCCTGCCCTGGCGCCACACCTTCATTTCGCTGAAGGTCCGCAACTTCCGTATCTTCGCGATCGGGCACTTCATCGCCGTGATCGCGCTCTGGATGCAGCGGATCGCCCAGGATTGGCTGGTGCTCCAGCTCTCCGGCTCCGTCACCGCAGTCGGCGTCACCGTGGCCTTGCAGTTCCTGCCGTCCCTGTTCCTTGGCCCGTGGGCCGGCATGATGGCGGACCGCTTCCCGAAGCGGAAGATCCTCATGCTGTGCCAATCGGTGGCCGCTGCACTGGCCGCGCTCCTTGCCGTCCTGGCGCTCAGCCAGCGGATCGAGGTGGGGCACGTCTACGCGATCGCGCTGGTGCTGGGCCTCGTGACCGTGCTGGACCAGCCGGCCCGTCAGGTGTTCGTCAACGAGCTCGTGGGCCCCCGCTACCTGCGGAACGCAATCAGCGTGAACTCCACGATCTTCCAGCTCGGCGGCCTGATCGGTCCGGCGATCGCCGGGATCCTGCTGACCGCCGTGGGCGCCGGCTGGGCCTTTGCCGGCAACGCGGTGGCCTGCTGCTTCACCGTGGCCATGCTCCTGAGCCTGCGCAAAGACCAGCTGCATGTCAGCACGCCGGTCCCCAAGCGCCGGGGCATGCTCCGGGAAGGGCTGGACTATGCGCTCAGCAAACCCACCATCTACTGGCCCTGGCTGATGGCCGGTTTCGTCGCGGTATTCGCGATGAGCCTGCCTGTGCTGCTGGCGGCGTTCGCCGACCACGTGTACGACGCCGGTGCCGGCGGCTACGGGCTGCTCAACACCCTCGTGGCCCTGGGCGCGCTGGCTGGAGCCATCACCTCGGCCCGGCGTCGCGCATTGCGGCTTCGCTCGGTGGTCCTGGGCGGCGGGATGTACGGGCTCATGCTGTGCCTGGCTTCCCTGGCGCCGTCGATGGAGTGGTTCGGCGCGGCCATGGTGCTGGCCGGTTTCTGGTGCCTGATGTTCCTGACCGCCGCCAACCAGCTGGTCCAGGTCAGCTCCAACCTGGCCATCCGCGGACGGGTCATGAGCCTGTACATCATGGTGCTGATCGGCGGCCAGGCCATCGGCGGGCCGATCATGGGCTGGCTGGCCGAGCACACCAACCCGCACACCGCTGTCCTGGTTTCCGGGAGTGTGCCGATGCTGGCCGCCGCGACTGTCGGCGTTGTCCTTGCCCGGCGCGGGCAGCTCATGCTCAAGGTGGACCTGAAGGACCGGCGCCGGCTGCTGCGGATCGTCCGGAACCAGGGCGGGCGGAAGGCGGCCGCCACACCTTAGCTTTCCTGCCGAAAATAGGGCAGCCGCTGCGTGGATCCACGCAGCGGCTGCCCATTTCGTCGTCGAAACCCGGAGACGGGCGCTGCTAGGGCGCCAGGGGGCGGTGCGGGAACTCCGGCTCCCGCTGCTGGAACTGCAGCACATCCGGGTTGAGGACCACGCCGTCGCGGATTTCTACCGCGCGGCGGATGGTCTCGTTCCCCGCCCAGGCTCCGGGACCTGAGACCACCGTCTCGAGGAACGGCAGCAGCGCCTCGCTGATTTCCCAGCTGGAGGAGTTCCAGAGATAGGACGGGCTGTGGTCCACGGCGTAGTAGTCGATGTGGTGGCCCACCTGGAACATCGGCTCGGCGAAGGTGGTGGTTTTCGCCCAGCTAAAGCCCATGCCCTCGTCGCAGGACACGTCCACAATCAGGCTGCCGGGCCGGAAGGCGTCGAGGTCCTCGGTGCGCAGGTAGGTCAGCGGCGCGTTGGGGTCCTGCAACGTGCAGTTGACCACGATGTCGCTGCCGGCGAGGAACGGCGCCAGCGGCACGCGCCCGCGCTCGGTGATGACCTCGCTCAGGAACGGTGCCTCGTTGTCGTGGTCGAACTGTGCGATCCGGACCGAATGGATGGGCGAGCCTACGGCGGCAACCCCACGGTTGGTCAGCACCTGCACGTCATGGACGCCGTGGGCATTCAGTGCCGTGACGGCGCCGCGGGCGGTGGCCCCGAAACCGATCACGACCGCGCTCAGCCGGCGGCCGTAGTCTCCGGTGGAACCGGTCAGCGCCAGGGCATGCAGCACGGAGCAGTAGCCGGCGAGCTCGTTGTTCTTGTGGAAGACATGCAGGCCGAAGCCGCCGTCGCTGGCCCAGTGGTTCATGGCCTCGAAGGCGATGAGCGTGAGCTTCTTGTCGATCGCCAGCTGGGTGATGGCCCGGTCCTGGACGCAGTGCGGCCAGCCCCAGAGGACCTGCCCGTCCCGGAGTTCGGCCAGGTCTTCGGGCTGCGGCTTGGGCAGGAGGACGACGTCGGCGTCGGCCAGCAGCTGCTTTCGCGGCGCGATCCGCCCCACGAGGGGCGCGAGCTCGGCGTCGGAGAGGCCGAAGCGCTCGCCGTAGCCTTCCTCGAGGATCAGGCGTTCCCGGATTTCCGGCGCGATGCGGTCCAGGTGCAGGGGATGGATGGGGAGGCGTCGCTCGTCCGGTTTGCGGGTGCTGGCGAGGACACCGAGGGTGAGGTGGTTCGAGGAACCGGTCACTTCTTTTTCGGGCTCGCCGTCTTTGCGGCGGTCACCTTGTCCAGTGAGCTGGCCGGCGCAGAAGCGGCCCTCTTGTCAGCGCGCTTTTCCTTGATGGATTTGCCGGCTTTTTTGGATGCTGCTTGACGGGGGGACTTGTCAGCCATGATTGCTCCTGTAGCGGAACCGAAGAGGTTCCTGACTTCTGACCATACAGGTAGCAACCTAATGGCAGGCCCGGGGAGCGGCGCGGAAGCGCGGGAGTGGAATTGGAGCGGCTGACGGGAATCGAACCCGCGTATCAAGCTTGGGAAGCTAGCGCTCTACCATTGAGCTACAGCCGCAGTGGGGCCAGTCAGAGTGCTGGACTTTGCCCCGGTGAAACAACGAGATTTACATTACCCCAGTCTGGCGGCGTCATTGAACAGCGGCACGGGATTCCACGAAAACCTACCTGCCTGGGCTGCGGCTGAGACTCTGGGCTTCGGCGCCATCTCCAAGTTGTAAGGCAGCCCCAAGGACCCCTTTGCTCGAGACGGCATGGGGTGCCCGTCAGTTTGCGCCGAAGAACCGGCCCGATGCCGCTGTCGAATGGGTAGTCCTATCTCAGATCCGGGTAGTCGATGCGAGTAGTCAGGCCGCGGCCCCGACCATCACGAGTGGTTCCCAAATCCAAGAAGGGTAGAGCCCACTCGTGTGCGGGGGAAGGGCATCGAATTTACTAGGGGAGACCACAACCAACCAAGTCGCTAGAGGGTCTCACTATGTACGACCACATGTTGATGGTGGTCCATCCTTTGTTGCCAACGGGTGGGCTCAGCCAGCCTCGCGTGCCAGGAAATCGGCGCCGTGCGGCGATACGGATCGAGCAACATCAGGCACCTGGCGCGCTTCGAGTGAGTCTTCTCCTGGGCGTAACGGGAGGGGAGAATGAGTGAGCTCAAACAACGCGTCCCGGTCCACCCGGGGTTTCGTTCGCCGGACCATGTGCGGGTCCCCGCATGGCCGCAGGATTTACCGGGCGCCGTTGGCGGCGGCGGCGGGGTAGCGCTGGCCCCGCCATCAATCGCATTCCCAGACTTCAGGTCCGCGAAACTCCGCCTGGCGAGCAGCTCGCGGCGCGAGGGAATTCGCTGGGCAAACCGTTACCGCCGGCTGCTGATTGCCGCGGACGCCCTGGTCATCGCCGCGGTCACCGCAGCCGCCCACATCACCCGATTCGGCTTGAGCGCCGCGAGCTCGGTGGGCGTGGGCGGACTCCACATTGACTATCTTCAAATCTCCGTGGTCATCGCGGCCGCCTGGATGCTGTCGCTGGGACTGTACAAGAGCAGGGATACGCGGATTGTCGGAATCGGGATCGACGAATACAGGCGCGTTGTCAGTGCAAGCGCAATGCTGTTGGGCCTCATCGCCTTGGTTTGCTTTGTTCTGAATATCGACGTTGCCCGGGGATTCTTCGCACTCGCCCTTCCCGCCGGGCTGGCAGGCCTCCTGATGGCGCGCTGGGGCCTGCGTCAGTGGTTGTCCAGGCAGCGGGTTCACGGCCACTACCTTTCGCGCGTGATCGTACTGGGCCGGCCAAACGACGTCCGATACGTCGTCAGCCAAATAGCAAAGAAATCCGGAGCGGCGTACAAGGTCGTAGGCGTTGCGCTTGCTGGGTCCCACGGCCCAGGCGCTTTCACGCAGGGCAACCAGATCTTTACGGTGGTTGGAGACGAGCGGAGCGTCGTGGAAGCAGTGGCTTCCGTGGACGCCGATGCCGTCGTGGTGGCCGGACCCATGAAGGGCGGCAGCCGCTACATACAAAGGCTGGGATGGAAGCTGGAACAGTCCTCCACCCAGCTGATCCTCACCACCGGACTGACCAATGTGGCCGGTCCCCGGATCCATTCCCGTCCCGTTGAGGGACTTCCCCTCATGCACGTGGAGCTGCCCCAGTACTCCGGCGCCAAGCACGCCTTGAAGAGGTTCTTCGATATCACGCTGGCCGCAGCCGCTTTGGTGGCGCTCATGCCGGTGTTTCTTGTCCTCGGCGTACTCATCAAACGGGACAGCCCGGGTCCGGTGCTCTTCAAGCAGGAGCGGGTGGGCCGCGGCGGGGACAAGTTCAACATGTTGAAATTCCGGTCGATGGTCGAAACCGCAGAGGACGACCTCGCCGGGCTTCTAGAACACAACGAGGGCGCGGGAGTGCTCTTCAAGATGCAGAACGATCCCAGGGTCACGCAGGTCGGGCGGTGGATGCGAAAGCACTCCCTGGACGAGTTGCCGCAGTTCTGGAACGTCTTGAAGGGTGACATGAGCTTGGTCGGTCCACGGCCCCCTCTGCAGCGCGAGGTCGATAACTACCAGCACAAGGTTCTCAGGCGGCTGTACATCAAGCCGGGCCTGACCGGCATGTGGCAGATCAACGGCAGGTCGGAGCTGAACTGGCAGGACAGCGTCCGCCTGGATTTGTACTACGTCGAAAACTGGTCACTGGCCGGCGACCTGATCATCCTGTGGCGCACAGCCAAGATGCTCATCAAACCGGTCGGGGCTTACTGACAAACCCAAGGTTTCTGATCTACAAAACTAGAAAGGCAAGGCTATGACCACACTTGTTTCGGGGGCTGGTGGATTCATCGGCGGCCATTTGGTGGCGCAACTCCTCAAAGACGGACAATCTGTCCGGGCAGTAGATAGCAAGCCGTTTGCAGAGTGGTACCAGGTTCACTCGGCGGCGGAGAACGTGCAAGGCGACTGCTCGCTGCTGGAGACGGCCCGTGAGGTCAACCGGGGGGTGCAGCACGTGTACAACCTGGCCGCTGACATGGGCGGCATGGGGTTTATTGAGAACAACAAGGCCGCCTGCATGCTGACAGTGCTTACCAGCACGCACATGCTTATGGCGGCGCAGGAAGCTGGTGTTGAGCGGTTCTTCTACAGCAGCTCAGCCTGCGTCTACGCTGCGGGACATCAGACCTCCGCTAACGTCATCGCATTGCGCGAGGAAGATGCCTACCCTGCGCAGCCGGAAGACGGCTACGGCTGGGAGAAGCTGTTTACCGAACGCATGGCCCGGCACTACCGGGAGGACTTCGGTTTGCAGACGAGGATCGCCCGCTATCACAACGTCTACGGCCCACACGGCACGTGGGACGGCGGGCGCGAGAAGGCGCCGGCAGCCCTCGCGCGCAAGTTCGCCCGGGCGACGCTGACGGGAGACACCAACCTGGAGATCTGGGGCGACGGGGAGCAGACTCGCAGCTTCATGTATATCGATGACTGCGTCCGGGGCACCATAGATATCCTGCACGGCGATTTGGCCGAGCCGGTGAACCTGGGCTCGTCCGAATTGGTCTCGATCAACCAGATGGTGGATCTCCTAGAGCAGATCTCCGGCACCGTGGTAACCAGGCGTTACAAGCTGGATGCACCCCAGGGAGTGCGCGGACGGAACAGCGACAACACCCTCTACCGCGCCACCTACGGCTGGGAGCCGTCCATCACGCTCCGGGAGGGACTTGAAAAGACCTACGGGTGGATTTTCGACCAGATCAAGGCACAGGGGTGAACCTGAGTGCGCATCCACATTCACGACTTTGCCGGACACCCTTTCCAGGCAGAGTTGTCCCGGGAACTCGCGGCCCGGGGACACAACGTCGAGCACGCCTACGCGACCCAGTATGCGAGTGGCAAGGGAAAGCTGGAGCGTCTGGACGGTGACCCTGACTCATTGACCTTTCGCGGAATCACCGCGGCCAGGACCTTCGAAAAGTACTCGCCGTTGGGACGGGTGCGGTTCGAGAGGTCATTTGCCAAGGCGTGGGTCGGCCACCTCGAACAGGCACGCCCCGACTGCGTCGTGGCGTGCAACGTTCCGTTGTTCGTGTTGAACAAATTCAGTTCGACCATGGCGAAGTCGGGGCAGCCGTGGGTGTTGTGGCACCAAGACCTCTTTAGCAGCGCGATCGGAGAAGAGATCAGCAAGCGGTTGCCCGCAGCCGTCGGTCCGTCGGCGCAGCGATGGGTCACGAGGATGGAGAAGAAACTGGTCCGCAGCGCCAGCCAGGTCGTCGCGATCGGTGAAGAATTCCGCCGGGCCTACGGGCGCTGGGGCATCGATGTGCGCCACGTGTCTGTCATCCCGAATTGGGCGCCGATCGGCGAGATTGTCCCCCGCCCAAGGGAAAACGCGTGGGCACTCGCCCACCTCCCGCAGGACCGGGGGATACGTCTGCTTTATGCCGGAACGCTTGGCCGGAAGCACAACCCGGTGCTGTTGATTGACCTGCTGCGCGCCACTCTCGACAAGGGCATCGAGGCACGTCTCGTGGTCGCCTCGGAGGGAGAGGGGATTGAGGCCGTGCGGGAGATCGCGGAGCGGCAACCAGAACTGCCAATCACTCTGCTGCCGTTCCAGCCTGCCGCTGAACTGCCTGACATGCTCGGCTCGGCAGATGTGCTCCTTACTCTCCTTGAACCGGGGGCATCAAGGTTTTCGATACCCAGCAAAGTGCTCTCGTCCCTGGCAGCCGGCCGACCCGTCCTGGGACTCATGCCACGGGACAATCCTGCCGCTCTGGACATCCAAGCGGTGGGAGGGTACGTGGGCCAACCGGACGCACAGGGTGTGAAGGGCGCCGCCGAATGGCTGCACAAGATGGCACAGTCCCCGGCGTCGTTGGTGTTGGCCGGAGGGCGCAGCCGTCAGCTCGCCGTGGAGCGGTTTGGGATCGGTCCGATCGCTACCCGATTCGAAGAAGTGCTGGCCATGGCGGTTGCCGGCGGAGTTCCAGCACCACATGAGGCCGCGCAGACGGCAGAGGCGGTATTTTGATGCTTGCTCCAACTCCTGGCTCCGGAACAGAGCGGCAAACACCGGTCATTGATCTGGCCATGGCGCCCGGCGCCGGTGAAGCGTGGGACAAACCCCGGACGACTGTCTACTTGTGGGGGGTATGCGAACTGCTGTTCGTGAGCAACCCCTGGCAGATAAGTTCACGGCTCAGGGTCGCCGCGCTCCGGGCTTTCGGCGCCGAGATCGGTCCGGGTGTCACATTCCGGCCCCGGACCCGCGTCAAGTTTCCGTGGAAGCTCCACATCGGGGCCGGCTGCTGGATTGGCGAAGGAGTTTGGTTTCACAACCAGGACGATGTCTACGTTGGCTCCAACGTGGTGATTTCGCAGGAGTGCTTCATCACCACGGGAAGCCACCGGGCCCGCAGCGACATGGGTCTGATCACCAGCCCGGTCCATATAGACGACGGCGCCTGGGTAACGACGCGGTGCATGGTGCTAGGCGGAGCTCACATCGGCCGGTCAGCTATGGTGGAGCCGCTCACCGTAGTCCGCGGGGAAATTCCGCCGAACGCTGTCTTTGGCCGGGCGCCTGGCCCCGCAGTGATCCGGGAGCGGTTCCGGGACAACGATGTCCCGTGATGGCACAATGCAGCCTAGGGGGTAGCCATGGTGGCCAGGGTCTTAGAAATCAATCCATACATCTTGCCTGCGAGGTATTGATGGCCGGCGTCGGTCGGGTGGACGCCGTCGGCTCCTATGAGCTTGGCATCGGCGCCGAAAAACCAGCGGTCGCTCAACGGGTTGACGAACTGAATGCCGGCGGCGGACGCTGCGCCGGCGATCGCCTTGCTGTCGCTGCTGATGAAGTCGGGCACCTTTTCGTCGACCCAGGCCGGCCCGACCACGATCACCTTTGCCCGGGGCGCCCGCTCGTGGATCTTTGTGTAGAGATCCGTGGCCGCCGCCGCCATTGTGGCAGGGTTCTGCTTACCGTCATTTCTGCTCCCGAAGACGAGAACCAGGTCTGCCGTCGAGCGCAAACTAGCGGTGGCGGCTTCGGCGAACGTGACTTTCTCAGTGCCCCTGACGATGTATCCGGCGCCCGGATGGCCGATCACGTTCATATCGATCGGATGAGACTCGTCGTAAAAGCGCGTCCCGACAATCTTTGTCCAATTGGCTGCCCCGTAGCCGCCTTGGTCGGAGCCGACAACGTAGGAGTCGCCGATGATGTCGACGTTGGGAACCGCTGCCCGGCTCGGTTGCGGCGTGCTGGCAGCAAGGCCCGGAGACGGTCCGATCCCACTCTCACGCGTGGTCAGCGCCAGGACGGCAATGAGGACCGCCACCACAAGAAGAAGGCCAAACCCCAGTTCCGTCGCATGACGGAACGGGAAGGATGATCTGGTCCGGCTCGTTCGCTTCAGAAAATCCATTCGCAAAGACTATCGGCAAACCACTCCTGAGGGGGAAGTGAATGCAGAAAATACCAGCCACGATTCTGATTCAAACGAAGAATGAAGAGGCGAGCATCCAGAAGTGCGTGGCGGCGTTGGGAGACTTTGACGAAATCATCGTGGTCGATTCAAACAGCACCGATCGGACCGCGGAACTCGCCACGGCAAGCGGCGCGACCGTCATCAACTTCACCTGGAACGGGGAATATCCGCAGAAGAAGCAGTGGCAGCTCGAGCATGTGCCGACCCGTAACCCGTGGATCCTGTTCCTTGACGCAGACGAATATCCGAGCCGGGAGCTGGTCGAGGAAATCGCCGCGATCGTCTCAGATCCGCTGGAACGCCGGGTGGCCTTCGATATACCCATCTCGTATCACTTCGCCGGCAAGGTCCTCAAACACGGGCACCGGGTGGTCAAACGTTCGCTGTTGAAGCGGGGCTTTAACCACTATGAGGACACTGGTTTGTTGAAACTCCCGGTGATGACCGAGCTGGAGGTGCACTACCAGCCGGAGGCGAGGGGCGGTGTGGGCCGCACAGAGGGGCTCCTGGCACACCACGATCTTGACCCGGTGCGCACCTGGTTCGACAGGCACAACAGATACTCGGACTGGGAAGCCTATATCCATGCTGACCCGGCCATGAGGCGCACGGTGCGCTCGTCGAAAAGCCTGCAAGGGCAGCGTTTTGACGTCGTGCCGTTCAAGCCACTCGCCTTCTGGGTCTACAGCTACGTCGTCCGGCGCGGCTTCCTGGACGGACGAGCCGGCCTGGACTACTCCGTCGCCCTGGCCACGTACTACTGGCAGATAGGCCTGAAGACTCGCGAACTTAGGCGAAACGGCTGGCGGCTGGCAGACCATGCCTGAAAAACACGCATCGGTCAGGGCGCCCCTACGAGTCCTGCAGATCGGAGGCCTCGCCGGCCCGGGAGCCGTCGCGGGCGGGGTTTGGGCCGTCGCGCGCATGCAGAGTGCCGCGTTGGTGCGCCGCGGCGCCGCTGTTGAACTGGTTGGGGGCTGGCTCGGGACTCTGCCGGCTACCCGACCGGAACCACACGAAAGAATCTTTCCTGTCCGCCGGCCCTTTCGGGGCGCCCGCCTCAGGGGCCTGATAGGGGTCGGTCTTGTCAAGCACGTCTGGGATCGCAGCCGCCGGGTAGACGTCGTCCAGCTTCACCTTTGCCGCGACTTCATCACGACCTCCAGCGCCCTCATACTTCGCAGTGCTGCGATTCCGGTCATCGCGCAGGCCCACGGCATGCTCGCAGCTCCGAGCTCCCGCGGGCTGCGTCTGTTCGATTCACTGATCTTCCGGCGGGCCATGCAGACGCCGAAATTGTGGCTGACTTTGACGGAGGCCGAGGAAAAAAACCTTGAGTCTCTCGGCGTGCCAAGGACCATGATGCGCAGGGTCGTGAACGCCACTTCCGACCCCGGCACGGCCTGGGAAGACCCGCAGACCAGCACTTTCCTTTTTGTTTCGCGGCTTGCGCCACGGAAGCAGCCCACAGTGTTCGTTGAGGCGGCAATTGCCTTCCTGCGGGAGGGAAAAGTGGCCCGCTTCGTGGTTGCGGGACCGGATCAGGGCGAACTGGCGGCCGTGCGCACCTTGATCGATGCTTCAGGTTTCCAGGATCGGTTCGATCTTCCGGGGGAGCTGACGGAACCGGAGGTCTTAGACGCGTTGTCGCGGGCGACAGCCGTCGTTTTGCCTGCCCGCCACGAGCCTTATCCCATGGTGATTATCCAGGCGGCGGCTGTGGGGACGCCCATCATCCTGACATCGGAATGCGGACTCGCCTCGCCCTTGCGGAAGGCCGCCGCGGCGATGATTGCCGAGCCCACGCCTGAAGCGTTCCACGCCGCCATGGTCGCAGTGGCGGCCGACCAGGACCTGCGGTACCGGCTGAGTGCGCGAGCCCGGGAGCTGCACCTGGGTCTATGGTCCGCTGAGTCCCTGGCAGAGAGTCTCCTGGGATTGTATGAGGAGGCGATAGATGCTGTCCGGGACTGACTTCCGAAGCTCGGTTCGTTTCCCCGGCGAGGCAAAGCCCGGAATCGGGCCGGGACTGTCGATCCTGGCTTTTCTGTGTTTTGCGGTCGCAATACCCCTCATCCTCCGCTCGACGTCGGAAGCCTCCTACAGCGATACCGACTTCCTCATCCGATATTCGGCACTGCTCTATTCCGCCTTCCGCATGAGCCTCATTTTGTGGAAGAACCAGGTGCGACCTGTAGCCGGCGTCTTCTGGATGTTCGTCTATATCTGTCTCGGCGTGGTGCCGCTGGCTCAATTGTCCACAGGCGCGTCGACGATCCTGGCAGTCCAGGTCGACGACGCAACTTTGTACTCGACGACCGCTGTCACTCTTCTGGGTTGCATCAGCTTCGATCTGGCGTACCACCTGAGACTTTTCCGGGACTGGGGGGGGCCGCAAGTGCGCACGTTGCGGAGTATGGAAACCCTGCGGATCTTTGCGACGGTCGCGATCCTGGGCGGGTTGGTTTACGTGGCGCAGGTCGGCGGAATCGGCGTGTTCTTTGCCAGCCGGCAGGAGGCGAGCCAAGCCCTCGACCAGGTGAGCCCCGACAGTGGCCAGGCTGCCCGGGCGATCGTCTCTGCCTTCGGTTCTGTAACTTGCCTGGTGGCACTCATTTTCTACATCCACGTAATCCGGACGCTCCGAAGTTCTCTTAACCTTCTGGACGCTGGGTTGGTGCTCGGGTTGGTGGTGCTCAATGTCGTCGTCAACAACCCGATCTCCAACTCCCGGTATTGGACGCTGGCGGTGCTTTTCGGCTTGATCATGCCGCTCATCGGGTCACGGAAGTCCATCTTCAACTTCGCGATCGTCGGTGGGGTTGTGGCGGCGATCTTCCTTTTTCCCTTAAGCGACATCACCCGCCGAACAGCGGGGACCGGCGTCATGCTCCAGACGGACTCTGTATGGCAAATGATTTCGACCAAGGACTACGACCAGTTCAGTATGCTCGCGAATACCCTCGGGTTCACCCGGGATGAGGGGCTCACCTGGGGTTACCAGTTTCTTGGCGCCCTATTGTTTTGGGTGCCGCGCGTCATCTGGCCGACCAAGCCGCTCGATAGCGGTGTCGAAGTCGGTCAATGGATGAGCAGTGCCAACGTCAACCTGTCATCGCCGTTATGGGCCGAAGCATGGATAAATTTCGGAGCCGTCGGTGTGGTGGTCACCTTTGCCCTGCTGGGCCTGCTGAGCAGAAGGCTCGACGCCGGCTTCCGGCCGGGTGCTTTGTCCGCAGGTTCGGTGGGCTATCTCGGCGTCTCCATCTTCTGCGGGTATATGTTCATCCTGCTGCGGGGCTCCCTCTTGCAGTCGATGGGCAGGCTGCTTATCCTCGGCCTGGCCATCGCAGTATTGAGCGTTACCGTCAAACGAAAGCCTGGTGAAAGCAAATGACTACGGACAAGCTTGAGCGTTCGGGCACGGAAGGAGCCAGGTTTTCGCAATCCTTCAAGGAACTCAGCCAGGCGCAGAAGGGCAAGAAAGGGGTCCCCCTGTACTGTCTGTACGTCAACCGCCCCGCTGGCCGGATAGTCGCGGCCGCGCTCCGGAACACGCGATTCGGGCCGAACCATGTCACTGGTGCGGGCGCGCTGCTGACCTACGGGGCATTGCTGTGGCTTGCCTTCGGCGCAGGAACGGGAACAGCTTCCGCTCTGGTGGGATTGGTTCTCGCCGCCGGGTTCGTCCTCGACTCCGCAGACGGGCAGCTGGCAAGGCTTCAGGGGCGCAGCTCAAAATTGGGTGAGTGGCTTGACCATGTGCTGGACAGCGGTAGGATCGTCGTTCTGCACGGAGCCGTCTTCTGCTTCCTCCTGCGCACAACTTCCGTTCCGGCCCTGGCGCTGGCCGTGCTGTGCGGGGTGTTCCTTTTCGCCAACTCCACAATTTTCTTCGCTGGCGCCCTCTTTGATCAACTCAATCGTCAGTCGGGCCCCCGCCCAGGCGGTCCCGACCACGCCGCCGTGAGCTCATTAAAGCGATCAGTCCTCACGTTGCCTGTCGACTACGGCATTACGTGTCTCGTGCTGATGACGGTGCCGTGGAGCGGGATATTCCTGCCCTGCTACTTGGCCTTGGCGGTTTTTCATTGCATCTTTTGCGCCGCCTACATGGCGAAGTTCTCCCGTACGTTGGCAAGGATGGACTGAATGGCCCGTCTGAGCAGGTACGTTGCCTTTGGCGACCAAGCCGTATCGAGCATCTCGAACTTCGTAGCGGTGGCAATTACGGCAAATGTTGCGACCGCCGGCGAATTCGGTCAGTTTTCCTTGGCCTATGCCGGGTTGCTCCTCGTCCTCGGCGCGCAGCGTGCGCTCATCGGAGAGACATTACTGGTCAAGTACTCCGCCGCGGCCGCCTTAGAAGCCTCGGTGCGAAGGGGCGCTTTGGGTGCCACCGTACTGGTGGCGGCCGCAGCCCTCCCGCTACTGCTTGCAGGCGCCATCCTGGCTGACCAATCGTCCCGCCTCATTTGGCTCATCGTCGCCGCGAGCTTGCCCTTCGTGCTTCTTCAGGACACGCTAAGGTACCTGTTTATCTGCGAAGGCCGCCCATGGCAGGCGTTGTTGATAGACGCTGTTTGGGCCGTCTTGTCAATCGCGTCCATGGCGGCTGTCGCCTTGACTTCTGGAGCCGTGTGGGCCGTCGTCCTCTGCTGGGGCTGCGGCGCCGCTGCAGCGCTGGCCGTAGGGCTCATGCTGGACCGGGTGCTGCCTTCGCTGCGTGGCGGCAGGCGCTGGCTTAGCGTCAACCGCCACCCCGGGCTCCGTTATCTCGGCGAGTTTTCAGCGCTAAATGCCTCCAACTTCGTCGTCCTTTACCTCCTGGCATTCCCTCTGGGCGCTGCTGGCGTGGGTGCGCTTCGGGCCGCGCAATTGCTCTTCTCGCCCCTCAACACCGCGTTTTCCGCCATCAAGATGGCGGTCATTCCCGAACTCGTGCGTGCCAAAGGCGGTCCGGTTTTTCGAAAGCGGCTGATCGAAACGTTTGTTGTCGTAGCAGCCATGGCCGGCGTGTGGGGTACGGCCGTCATGCTGCTGCCGACCTCGATGGGCGCATTAGTGCTCGGCGCAACCTGGGAGTCTGCGTCCGGACTCCGGCTCCCGTACCTGGTGCAATACGTGGCAATGGTTCCCTACACCGTCCTACTGGCCTACTACAGGTCCGCGCAGGCGAACAAATTGTCGACTCTCATGCGCGCCACTCTGGCCATGCTGACGCTTGTGCTGCCGCTGGCCCTGGCGTATGCGGGCGGCACCGTTGCTTCGGCCTGGGCATTTGCGCTGGCGGTCGCGGTGGCAGCTGTCGTTGGGGGGATTGCCACTATTGTGTCGAGGTCCCGGTCCCAGGCGCAATCGGCGTCGGACGGGCCGGATCCGGTGGAAGTCGAACTTCGGCCGGCTGCTGATGCCCGGTGAGCGCCGGGAGTGACACGACGGCGCGTCCGGCGCGGGTCACCCCCTGACTAGATGACCGAGACACCCCGGAACTGGACCGGAACCGGGGCAGGGTAGTCCTTGCAGAGGCTGATGTACCCCCCGCGATATTCCCGGTCCATTGCCTCTCCAGACCAGCCAGTGCCGTCCAGCCTGGAGAACCGGATGGAAGGCGGCGTCACGTCGATTTTGAAGCGTATCCATTCCCCGGGCTTTACCGGTGACGTCGTGATCGTCTGCAACCGTGTACCGGCGGGATTTCCGGGGTCGCGCCGGTACAAGACCAGCTCCCCCGTTGGCCGAATGATCAGGTGATACCCCCCGACGGTGCTTGTCACCAGCACCCGGTAGGCGGTGTCATCCTTTTGTCCGAATGCGATTCCGGCGTGCAGAAGTTCCGACGGGAGCTCCTTCGGCCAACACATTTCGAAGCTCAGGCTGTAGATCTCCTTCGTGACGGGACCCATCGATCCCAGCCGGTAGCTGAAATTCTGATTCGTATCCAACACCACCGATGCAGATGCCGCGTCGATTACGGGTTGGGCGTCCCAGCCTTGGTCGGTAGTCCAAGGCAGATCGCCGGCGGCCCGTGTGCCGGTAGAGAATCTGTCGCGTGATTCCGCAGTCGAAGTCGTCAGATAAGGGACATTGGAGCACATCAAGCCTTGAACGCCGAGGCGGCTCACGCGGTCGGCATCGGATCGGGTATGGATTTCCCAGCAAATTACAGGCTTGCCGTAGGCGACGACCTTCCTGACAGTCGCGTCATTGGCTGTGTAGTAGACGCCGAGATAATCGAATCTGGCGGCCAGTTCGTCTAAACGCGGGATAGTTTCTGGCATGAAGTAGCCCCAGGTCTTATAGCCGCGTTTGGTAGCTGCCGCAGTTTGAAGCGCGGTGGCCGGTTGTTTCCAGATGAAGTGTGCGGTGGAATCGGGGTAGCTGTCCATCAAGTCAAGAAGAGCTTTTGTATTCGTGCCCTGTTTGTCTTCGATGAAAATTACATGCGAAGCAGCGAATCGGTCGAGGACATCCCGCAACCTCGGAATGGGCTCAAGTGCCGTCGCCGGGCCAAGCCAGGCGCGGGCATCGACCCGAAGGTCGCTTAGCTCGGCAAAGGTCAATTCTGCGACCTTACTGTCTTTTCCGGTTACCCTGAGCGCACTTTGGTCATGATGGCAGACCAGTACGCCGTCACTGGTCGAGTTCACAGATATCTCGAGCGCCGGAACGCCGAGCTTCGCCGACTGTGAATACGCCTTCATTGTATGTTCCGGCCAGTTATCTCCTGAGCCGCGATGTGCAACGAAGAAACGATCCTGTTCGAATAGCGTGGCAATAGTGTGAACAGCAGGAGCTTCAACAATTGGAGGATCAGGCGTGCATCCGGTCAGAAAAAATCCCGCGGCTCCAAGGATTAGCGCGTGGCGCCGGGAAAGCATCCCGTAATTGTCCGAATCTTTTTGTGCGCCGAAGGCTGATGGCCGCGACGTTCGATTTGCGCGCATTTCACGCCTTCAACGACTCGTTGTCCTCAAGACCGCTTTCCAGGAGGTTGAGGGCGCGTCGCAGTAGGGTGCTGGAAGTGTGGACCGTATAGGGAAAATACACTACATCCACGCCCAGTGCCTGCATGCCGGCTTCCAGACGGAGCCCTTTTTCTGTTCCGCGCCAATCATCGCCCTTGAAAATTACGTTGAAACCGACGGCGCGCCAGGCTTCCACTTTGTCCGGGTAGTTGTCTACCACCACTTCGTCGACAAGCCGTATGTTCCGGACGATCTCGAGGCGTTCATGCAGAGGCACGACAGGCGCCCTGTTTTTCATTTGCAGTGTCGACTCTGTGGAAGCCACTCCGGCAATCAGATAATCGCAGTGCAGTCGTGCATGTTTAAGTAGGTTCAGGTGCCCGACGTGGAAAAGGTCATAGACGCCGGATGCGTAGCCAATGCGAACAGTCATGACGAGCTCGATTCTTCACTGATGCCGAATAGGTGATAGGCACCAGCCGGCCGTCGAGGCGCAGGGCTGGTCCCCCCAATTCCATGCTGAGGGTGTTATCGCCTGGGGGAAAGGACTTTGGAGAGAAACGCGTGGGCGCACGGCTAAAGCAGGTAGCGGCCCCAGTAAGACAGGTAGAAGGGATGGAAATGCTAGTAGGAGCAACCGTTCCCGCCCCCGGTCTTTGCTGATTTGATCTTTGTAGTTTCAGCTCTGAAGCTCATAACTACGTACGGGGGAAATCCATGCGTCAAAAAATCCCAGCCGTCCTAGCGGGCATTGCTCTCGCGGTGGCGCCGTTAATTGCCACCAGCAGCCCCGCGCTCGCCCTCTCCCCGGGAGTCGCGTTTTCCGCCAACGACCTCCCGACCTGGCAGACAAACGGCGTTGCCTGGACCATGGCCCAGTCAAAGGGTGTGGTCTACGCCGGCGGAACCTTTACCCAGATCAGGCCCCCCGGCACCGCTGCCGGAAGCCCACAGTCAATGAATGCCGTGAACTTCGCAGCCTTCGACGCCTATACCGGCAATCCGACCTCTTGTGCCTTGTCCGTGACCGGCGGTACCGGGACAACCGTTCGTGCCTTGGCTGTAACGCCGGACGGTAGCCGCCTCTATGTGGGCGGCCTGTTCGGGGCCATCAACGGTGTCAATACCACCCGCATCGCTGCCATCAGGCTTCCTGACTGCACGGTGGACACGACTTTTAAGCCGGCTGTCGTCTCGGCAACGGTCCGAACAATCGCTGCAACCGATTCAGCCGTCTATTTCGGTGGTGACTTCCAATCCGTGGGGTCCGCGGCCCGCACCCGTTATGCGGCGATGGACCGAAACGGCGCGCTCCTTCCATGGGCGCCCGCTGTTGATGCGTCAGCCCGCGCCCTGGACGTTCCTGCCGGCCGCAATGTCGCCGTTCTCGGCGGCGATTTCGCGAACGTCAATGGTGTTGCATCCCAGTCGCTTGCGGTGGTCGATGCGACTACCGGTGCGAACGTAAGAACCTACGGCAGCTCCTTCATTTCCCGCACTTCGTTTACAAAGACAATTGTTGACGACGGCCAGAACTTCTACATCGGCAACGAGGGCACCGGCGGCGGCGTCTTCGATGGCCGGGCGCAATTTAGCCTCGACACGTTCGACCAGGTGTGGAGGGACACCTGCCTCGGAGCCACCCAGGCGGTGGACGTCTATGCCGGTGTTCTTTACGCCGCAAGCCACGAGCACGATTGCTCGTCCATGAACGAAATGGCAGACGGCGTTCGGCAGCACCTGACCGCGCAGCGCGTCGACACCCCGGCACCCCAGCTGGGGTGGAGCCCCGACACCAATGACGGCATCGGTGAAGGCATTGGCCCGCGGGCCATAGTCCACACGAACAAGGGCTCGGGCGACGTGCTGTGGGTCGCCGGCGAATTCACCACGACCAATGGCAAGGCCCAGCAGGGACTGACAAGGTTCGGCCCCGGCCCGGGAACGGTTGCACCCTCGGCGCCCAGTAACGTCTCTGCCGCAAGCCTGAGCACGGGTGAAAACCAGATCCGGTGGCGGGCCAGTCGGGATGACGACGATTCCGACCTGAGCTACAGCGTCTACCGGAACGGCTCGGCGACTGCGCTGGGTACGGTCAATGCCAGCTCGCTGTGGTGGTCGACCGGCCAGGTGTCCTTCACGGACAAGACAGCCGTACCCGGAACGCAGTACAGCTACCGAATCCGGGCGACAGATGGAACTAACACCAGCCCGCTCTCGGCGTCAGTTGCCGTCACAACGGCTAAGAGTAACGCTGCTTACCCCGCCGCCGTGCGTGGGGCTGGTGCTACCACGTACTGGCGCCTGGACGACGCCGGTCCCACAGTGGGGGCTGACAGCTCGCCTGGCAACAACCTGGAGCTCAGCTACGGTGGACCGGCATTCGCCGGTGACACCGGGGCCATCGCGAATGACTCCAGCCGGGCGACGACGTTCAACGGCACGAGTGCCTTGGCCTACGGACAAGTTCGTGCCAACGCTCCTAGCGTCTACAGCGCAGAAGCCTGGTTCAAGACAAACACGACCCGAGGCGGTAAAATTTTCGGCTTCGGCAATGGCCAGCCGAACCGGCACGGTACCAATCCCGGGCTCAGCGGAAATTACGATCGCCACCTCTACATGACCAACGCGGGCACGCTGATCTACGGTGTTTGGGTCAACGGAGCAAGGACCGTCACGACGGCGATTCCGTACAACGACAACGCTTGGCACCACGCGGTGGCGACCCAAGGCAGCGACGGCATGCGCCTCTATGTTGACGGAAGCCTGATCGGAGTGCTGCCGGACCAGACCACGGGGCAAGGCTACTGGGGTTCATGGAAGATTGGCGGAGACCAGTTGAACGCATGGCCGCTGCAGCCCTCAAGCAACTACTTTGCCGGGTCCATCGATGAATTCGCGGTATATCCGTCGGTGCTTTCGGCAGCGCAGGTCACCGATCACTTCAACATCGGTAAGGGAATCGGACAGCCGGTCCCCGACACCCAGGCTCCCGCGGCCGTGACAGGCGTCTCGGCCGCCGTCACCTCAAGTGACGTGGCGGTTTCCTGGAACGCGACCACCGATAATGTGGGTGTCACCGGCTACGAAGTCCATCGCTCCGCCACCAGCGGGTTCACACCTTCAGCCGCCACCCTCGCGGCAACCGTCGACGGAAGCACCCTCAACTGGACCGATGCCGGCCGCCCCGCGGGCACCGCCTACTATCAGGTTCTCGCCAAAGATGCGGCCGGCAATGTCAGCGGCCCGTCCAACGAAGCCTCTGCCACGGTGGTTCCGAAACCCCAGCCCGTCTCACTCACGCTGACTCCGACCGCCGACACCTATGTGAACGCGGGGGCGCCGGCTACCGCAACAGGGTCCTTCACGACCCTGGCCACCAGGGGTACGTCGGCATACATTACCTACATGAGATTCAACGCTTCCGCGCAGGTTCCTGCGGGCCAGCACCTCGTGTCGGCAACCTTGAAGTTCTCAACCACTGCGGATGCCTTTGCCGGGTCCGCCGATCCGCAGCAGACGGTGGCGATGGCCGGTGATTGGTCCGAGGCGACGACGACCTACAACAACCGTCCGCAAACCAACGGCGCCCTGCTGGGCACCCTCGCCGGTCCGACGGCACCCAACGCGTCGTACTCAATCCCACTCGACGCGGCCGCTGTCTCGGCAGCGCTCGCAGGCGACATCAACTTCTCGATGCAGAGCTCAGGAACTGACAACATGTGGTTCTTCTCGCGGGAAGCCGCTGTTGCCAAGCGTCCGGTTCTGGTCCTGAACTTCGAGCCGAACGCCTAGATCAGAACAACTCTCGAAAGAAAACATCCCATGTATAACGGTCTCTCGAAATCCCTGGGGTTGGTGCTTCTGGCGGCTGCGGTTCTCGCAGCCGCCGGTTGCACCTCACCGGGAAGTCCAAACTCCACTTCGGCGTCCGCCAACGCGGCCGCCCCGTCTGCCTCAGCTCCTGGGTCTCCGGCTGCTCCTGCGGGGACTTCCTCGCCGGCTCCTGCCGCAAAAGCAGCTGGGACAGCGGCCGCCGCTGTTCCTTCCAAGCCTTCCAGCACTGCGCAGGCGGCACCTAAGCCCATCTTTGCGCCCCCTGAGCAGAAGTACCTCTCTTCACGGGTCCCCCAGGGCACAGACCCGAATGCTGTCCTTCAAGTCGGACAGGAACGCTGTGCCCAATTTGAGACGGTGAAAGCGACGGACAAGTTGGCCGTGGTGTCCCAGTTGATCGAGAAGCTGGATACCGACGTGGCCGACACGATTGCTAATCTCTGTCCCGGACTCCAGCCCGAACTCGATGCCGCTCGCCGCGGTTTCACCGACGGTGACTTCACTATCGGTACCGCAGCGCCCAAGGCAGGTAGCGGTTCAATCTCCGCGGGTAAGTACAAGGCTTGGAATCCGTCCCCGAACTGCACGTTGGTGGTCTACAATGCGGCGGGAGGCACCATCGGAGAATCGAACGGTGCGTCCGCGGTCACCATCCCCGCTGGCGCTGCCCGCGTTGCGTCCAATGGGTGCTACACCTGGTTGGCAGCATGAAACCGCGCAGACTCGTCTTGACTCCAGCGACCGTCGCCCGTGGAAGGACACGCAATGGACGTCCGTGAACAATTGCTCATTTTGCGCCGCAGTTGGCGTCTGATTACTGTACTGGCGCTGCTGGGAACGATACTCGCGGGCGTGGCCTCCCTACTTACGCCCACGTCCTACACGGCTACGACCAGCCTTTTCGTCTCGACGCAGAACTCGGAAACATCCGCGGAACTGCAGCAGGGCAGCGTTTTCGCCTTGGCGCGCGTCCAGTCCTATGTCGACGTCACGTCGAAACCAACCGTTCTCCAGCCGGTCATCGACAAGCTCAATCTCGGCATGACCCCGGCAGCCCTGGCGGCCAAGATCAAGGTATCCACTGCGCGCAACACTGTAATCATCGACATCGAGGCCAGAGACAGGTCCGCGCAGCGGAGCGCCGACATCGCCAACGCAGTAGCGGCCAGCCTTATCACGACTGTCGCTGACCTCGAGCGGCCGACGAACGGGACGCCGACCCCGGTCCGGCTCAGCCCCGTGGATCATGCCACCACGCCGACCGAGCCGTCGAATCCCAACGTGAAGCTGGACCTTGGTTTAGGCCTTCTCTATGGACTTGCCGCCGGAATCGCAGTGGCGGTGCTGCGGCATGTCCTAGATCGCAACATCAGGACTGAATCGGATCTGCGCAAGACGACCAATCTCCCGCTCTTGGCAGGAATCACTGAACAGGCTGCCGGGCGTCTGCCAGGCGCGGCTCCGTCAGTCCTGGACGGAACGGGCGCGGAGGCGTTCCGGAAGCTCCGCACCAACCTGCAGTTCGCAGGGGTCAACCGGCCGATGCGCTCGATCGTTGTGACGTCGGCGTCCGCGGGCGAGGGAAAGAGCACCGTTGCGCTCAACCTTGCCGTAACTGTGGCCAAGGGAGGTCAAAAGGTCATCCTCGTGGACGCGGACCTTCGCCTCCCGTCCGTGGCCGCAGCGACAGGCATCGAAGGGGGAATCGGCCTCACCACTGTCCTCGTCGGATCAACCAGCCTCGACGACAGCATTCAATACTGGTCCGACGACGGCTTGGCGCTTCTGGCCTCGGGACCTTTGCCGCCCAATCCCAGTGAACTGCTTGGCTCAGTAGCCATGAGCCGGCTTGTGGAGGAACTGCAGAAGAAATTCGACCTGATCATCATCGACTCTCCGCCGATCCTTCCTGTCACCGACGCCAGTGTGCTGACCAGGAGCACTGACAGTGTGCTCCTGGTAGTGGGAACGAAAAAGGTCAGCCAACACAGTTTGGCCAAGGCCGTTGACCAGCTCAACTTCGTCGACGCACACATCTTGGGCGTCGTTCAAAACCGGATTCCCCGCCGGGGCCCTGACGCCAACACCGCATACATTGCCGGCTACGGCGCCACACATCCCGAAAGCATTCCGTCTGTCCAAAATCACGACGACGACGGACCCTTCCGTCCCGCCCACGTTCGTCGGAGCAAGGTTGTGAGTTTGGAAAGTACATGATCCGGGCACGTTTTCAGATTCTGCCCGTCGTAGGGGCACACAGCCGGAGCGGAGGGCCGCCAGGGAAGTCACACTGGCCGGCTGCGCCCGTTCATGCAACCCGGCAGGGTGCCGTGCGGTATTTTTGAACCTGTGCTGATCTCTGACCGCGACATTCGAACCGAAATTGACTCCGAGCGTATTGTCCTGGAACCGTTCGACCCCGCCATGGTCCAGCCGTCCTCCGTGGACGTCAGGATCGACAGGTTCTTCCGGCTGTTCGACAACCACAAATACGCCCACATTGACCCGGCCGAGGAGCAGCCCGAGCTGACCCGCCTGGTGGAAGTGGAGTCCGGCGAGCCGTTTATCCTGCACCCGGGGGAGTTCGTTCTCGGCTCCACCTACGAGACCGTGACGCTGCCGGATGACATCGCGGCCCGCCTCGAGGGCAAGTCCTCACTTGGCCGGCTGGGCTTGCTGACGCACTCGACGGCAGGCTTTATCGATCCCGGATTCTCCGGCCACGTCACGCTGGAACTGTCCAACATGGCCACGCTGCCCATCAAGCTGTGGCCCGGCATGAAGATCGGCCAGCTGTGCTTCTTCCGGCTGTCCTCCGCCGCGGAGCACCCCTACGGTTCGGGGGAATACGGCAACCGCTACCAGGGCCAGCGCGGGCCCACGGCCAGCCGCAGCCACCTGAATTTCCACCTCACCGACATCTAGGCCAGACACCTAGCGCCCCGGCTCGAACCCACGCATCCAGCGCCGCGGCTCGTGCCGGCGGCAGGCTTACGCCGGGCCGGAGGTCCGGAAAGCGGGTCCCCGCAGGGGACGGCGCAGAGCCCGGACGAGCGGCTCCACGAAGCGGGCAGCCAGCGGTCCCACGATCGCCATGATCAGGACATAGGCGGTGGCGAGGGCTGCCAGATCAGTGGGCACCACGCCGGAGGCAACGGCCAGCCCGGCGATGACAATGGAGAACTCGCCTCGCGCGATCAGGGCGGCGCCCGCACGGTACCGGCCGGGAACGCCAATTCCGGCCCGTTTGGCCGCCCAGAACCCGGTGATCATCTTGGTGGCTGCCGTCACCACGGCCAGCAGCAGGGCCCAGCCGAGGACCGGCGGGATGGACCGGGGGTCGGTGTTGAGGCCAAAAACGACGAAGAAGATCGCCGCGAAAAGGTCACGGAGCGGTTCCAGGACGCGGGTGGCGCTGTGGGCCGTGGCGCCGGATATGGCGATGCCGAGCATGAACGCTCCGACGGCCGCGGAAACCTGCATGGCGGCGGCGAGCCCCGCCACGAGAAGCGCCGCGCCCAGCAGGTTGAGCAGGAAGACCTCGGAGTTCTCGCTGTGCACGGCCTTGGACACATGGTGGCCGTGCCGCAGGGCCACCACCAGGACCAGGGTGACGACGGCCAGGGAGATGCCCACGGTCTGCAGGCCCATCAGCAAGGTGACGCCGGCAAGCGTGGCGGTCAGGATCGGCAGGTATATGGCCATGGCCAGGTCCTCGAAGACCAGGATGGAAAGGACCACCGGGGTTTCCCGGTTGCCGATCCGGCCGAGGTCGGTAATAACCTTGGCCGCGATCCCGGAGGATGAAATGTAGGTGACGCCGCCCATCACCATAGCCCCCACGACGCCCCATCCCAGCATCACCGCGAGCATCGCGCCGGGCAAAAAATTGAGCAGCAAGTCCAGGATGCCGGCTTGCCAGGATCTCCGCAGCCCGGTCACGAGCTCCGCTGCCGTATATTCCAGTCCAAGCATAAGCAGAAGCAGGATCACGCCGATCTCGGCGGAAAGATGGGCGAACTCGTGCATGCCGTCGAGTTTGACGAGGCCGCCGGCCCCGAAGAACAGGCCGCCCACCAGATAAAGCGGTATGGGCGACATGCCGATCCGCCCGGCCAGTCTGGCCAGCAGGCCGAGACAAAAGACGACGGCCCCCAGTTCGATCAGGGTCAGGGCGAGCGGATCCATGCCGCTTATCCGTTGCGCAGGATGCTGGCCGCTGTGTCCAGGCCTTCTTGTGTTCCCACCGCAACGAGGAGGTCGCCAGGGTGAAGGACGACGTCGGGCCCCGGCGAGGGCAAGACCTCACCTTCGCGCATGATGGCCACAATCGAGACCCCGCTGCGGGTCCGGATGCACGCCTTGCCCATCGGCTGGTTCTGGAAGGGGGACTCGGCGCTGATCGAAAACTGGCGCGTGACGATCCCGGGGATTTCCCGGTGCTCTTCGGAGAGTTTCATGGCAAGGCGCTGGCCGCCCAGAAGATTGCCCAGGGTGGCGGCCTCGTCCGCGGTCAGCGGCACGGAGGCCTGGCAGGTATCGGGATCGTCCCAGGTGGAGACGATGAGTTCCGTGTGGCCCTCCCGGTATTCCACCACGCCGATCCGGCGTCCGGAGGCAGTCATGAAGTCCTTGCGCCGGCCGAGGCCGGGGAGGTCCGTCTCATCCACGTTCATATCATCAGCCTAGTGCGCGAACCGGATTTCAGCCGCCCTCAGGCCTCCGGGACCACCGCGATTTCGGTCTGGTCGGGGGCTTTGACCGGCAGGAGCACGAGCAGGCCTGCCAGGAGCACCACCATGATGCCGAGGATGCCCCAACGCTGGGCCTCGCCTGTTGCCACGAAGGGAGTGGCGACGGTGATGCACAGCGTGAACAGGGCGGGGGCGAGGAAGCTCACGGCCCGGCCGGTGGTGGCATAGAGGCCGAAGAGCTCGCCGGATTCGCCGTTGGGGGCGAGCCGGGCGAGGTAGGCGCGGGACGACGACTGGGCCGGTCCCACGAAGAGGCACAGCAGCAGGCCGAAAATCCAGAATGTGGTGGTCCCGGCCCAGGCCATGCCAAAGAACTCGTAGCTGCCGTTGCCGAGGACCAGGATTGCGGTGCCCGCCACCAGCAGGCCCGCGAGGGACGCGATTATCACGGTCTTGGGCCCGATTTTGTCATCCAGGAAGCCGCCGAGCATCGCGCCGACGGCGGCCACGACATTTCCGAATATCGCGAAGAAGATGACGTCCTTGAGTTCGAAGCCAAAGGTGCCGGCCGCGATCACCCCGCCAAAGGTGAAAACCGCGGCCAGCCCGTCCCGGAAGATGGCGCTCGCGAGGAGGAAGTAGATGGTGTGCGGGCTGGTCCGGTAGATCGCCTTGATGCGCCGGACGAGCAGGCCGTAGGAGGCGAGGAAGCCAATGCCCGCACCCCGCTCGGAGCGTGGCAGCTCCGGCACCGCGAACAGCACGGGCAACGCAAAGATGAAGAACCATAGGGCCGAGAACACTGCCACCAGCCGGATGTTCAGGCTGTCCGCGGTGGAGGCGCCAAACCACCCGAAGCTGGGCTGGACAAAGAGCTGGAGCACAATCAGCAGCGCCACAATGCCGCCGAGATACCCCATTGCCCAGCCGAATCCACTGACCTTGCCGATGTTCCGCGGGGTGGAGATCTGGGCGAGCATGGCGTTGTAGTTGACCCCGGCAAATTCGAAGAAGACGTTGCCCAGTGCTATCAGCGTGACGCCGAGGATCAGGAAATCCGGCCGCGGGAAGACAAAGAAGCACAGCCCGGTCAGGAGCGCGACGGCGGCCGTGTTGACCCCCAGCCACAGCTTGCGCCGGCCACCGGTATCCGAGCGTTGCCCGGTGACCGGGGCCAGAAGTGCGACGGCCACGCCGGCGACGGCCAGCGCGGCGCCCAGGACCGCCGAGGCCTGGTCCTCTCCGCCGAAGGCCTTGGAGGTCAGATAGACGGTGAAAACAAACGTTGTCATGACGGCGTTGAAGGCTGCCGAACCCCAGTCCCACGCGGCCCACGCGAGGATCCGGCCCCTGTGCGTGACGGGACTTCCCGATTCCAGTTCCGAGGGGCGCATGGCCTCTGGGGCGGCGGCAGTGTTCATAGCCTGAATGGTAACCGTCCATGGTGCCTTTGGAGGGGCAGGATGCGGGGTCTCCGCCGGCTTTTGCCGGGCAGTGTTTAGCACCAGCGTCGCTTTGGCTTCGAATGTACTGGCCCGGTTGTCCTGGGCACCTTGTTCCGGGCCGGTCTTCAAGGGCCGGTGTCCCTGCCAAAAGAATTTGTACACGCTTGGTAAACTGTCCGCACCGAACCTAACAAATGAACCGCCTGCTCCAACTTGATGACAATCGACTTTCTGACGTTGCGGAGATACCAGTGATCACAGTCCTTGCCGTGCACTTTGCGGTGGCTGCTGTGGCCCCGCTCCTGTTCCGGAAGTTTGGCAGGAATTCGTTCTTCGCCCTGGCGGCGGTCCCCGCGGCCTCCTTTGTCTGGCTGCTGCTGCAACACGACGCCGTCTATACAGACGGGGCGATCACCGAGGTGGTGCCCTGGATTCCCGGGTTGCAGCTCGACCTCGCATTCCGGATGGACGCCCTGGCCTGGGTCATGTCCCTGCTGGTGCTGGGGGTGGGTGCGCTGGTGCTGGTCTACTGCGCCCGCTACTTCGAGAACAAGGACGACTACCTCGGCGGTTTCGGGGCGCAGCTCCTGGCCTTCGCCGGTGCAATGTTCGGCCTCGTTACCGCTGATGATCTCCTGCTGATGTTCATCTTCTGGGAACTGACCACGGTGCTGTCCTACCTGCTGATCGGCTACGCCCGCACCAGGCTGTCAGCGCGGCGTTCGGCGCTGCAGGCGCTGGTGGTGACCACCGCCGGCGGGCTGGCCATGCTTGTGGGGCTCATCATCCTCGGTGCGACGGCCGGAACCTACCGGATCCAGGCCATCTTGGAGGAGGCTCCCGCCCTGGTCTCCGGCCCCGCGGGCGGGGCAGTGAACGCCGCCGTCGTCCTTATCCTGATCGGTGCGATCACCAAGTCCGCCCTGGTGCCGTTCCACTTCTGGCTCCCCGGCGCGATGGCTGCCCCCACCCCCGTGAGCGCCTACCTGCACGCCGCGGCCATGGTGAAGGCCGGGATCTACCTGGTTGCCCGGCTTGCCCCCGGATTCGCGGAAACACCGCCGTGGCTGCCGATCGTGCTCGGCCTTGGCCTGGCCACCATGCTGGTGGGCGGCTACCGGGCCCTGCGGCAGACCGACATCAAACTCATCCTCGCCTACGGCACCGTGAGCCAGCTGGGCTTCATGACCATGGTGGTGGGCCTGGGCACCCCCGAGGCGGCACTCGCCGGACTGGCCTTCCTCCTGGCGCACGGGCTGTTCAAGGCCACGCTCTTCCTGGTGGTGGGCATCATCGACCACCAGGCCGGGACCCGGGACATCCGCGAACTCTCCGGCGTCTACGGCTCGGCCCGGGCACTGGCGATCGTAGCGGCGGTCGGCGCGGCCTCGATGGCCGGCGTACCGCCGCTGGCCGGCTACGTCGCCAAGGAATCGGTGTTCGAGGCCTTCATCGAGTACACCTCGGCGTCCGGAACCGGGCCCTGGCTGCTGGGCGGCGTGGTCCTGGGCTCCATCCTGACCTTCGCCTACAGCGCCCGCTTCATGTGGGGCGCCTTCGCCGTCAAACCCGGCGTGGCGCCCACGGACTTCAAGCCGGTCAAACCCGCCTTCCTTGCCGCACCGGCCATCCTGAGCCTCCTCACGGTCCTCTACGGACTGTGGCCGGCCCCCGTTGACGGCTGGATCCAGCCGTATGCGGAGCTCTTTGTGGAGGGCCCCGAGTCCTCGCCCGGGCACCTGGCGCTGTGGCACGGCCTCACCCCGGCCCTGGGGCTGACCGCGGTGACGTTCGTCCTGGGCCTGGCCATGTTCTACGGCCGCAACGCCGTGGCCCGGCTGCAGGCACTGGTGCCGGGCTGGATCGACAGCGACCGCGCCTACCAGAACACGATCGGCGCCCTGGACGACACCGCCGTCTGGATCACCGGCCGCACCCAGCGTGGCTCGCTGTTCTTCTACCTCTCCGTCATCCTGACCGTGGCCTTCGTCCTGCCGCTGACGGCACTGCTGCTGGCCAACAAGCCGCTGCCGGACGGTCTCTATTTCATCGATCCCGGAGCGCCGCTGCAACTGGTGGCCGGCGCCGGGATCGTGATCGGGGCGCTGGCCGCGGTGCGCGCCAACAAGCGCTTCCTGGCCGTCCTGATGGTGTCCGTCACCGGATACGGGATCGCCATGATGTTCGCGCTGCAGGGGGCCCCGGACCTTGCCCTGACCCAGATGCTGGTCGAAACCATCATCCTGGTGGCGTTCGTGCTGGCCATGCGGAGCCTTCCGCCGGGGCTGCGTGACCGCACCGGCGGCAAATACCGGGTCATCCGCGTGGTGATTGGCCTGGCGTTCGGCGTCACCATGATCTTCGTGGCCATCTACGCCCTCGGCGCCCGGGTGGCAACGCCGGTCTCCCTGCAGTTCCCGCAGCTGGCCTATGAGGGCGGCGGCGGCCTCAACGTCGTCAACGTGACCCTGGTAGACATCCGGGCCTGGGACACCTTCGGCGAGATCTCCGTCCTGGCCCTGGCCGCCACCGGCGTGGCCAGCCTCATCTTCGTCCGGGGCCGCGGCGACCGCATCCGGACTTCCGCGACTGTCGCGGAAGGGACCGTGGGCCGGCGGACCGGGGCCAGGGGCAGCACCCGGGACGACGCCGCACTGGCGATGTCCCGGCGGTTCGCTGCCGCCACGACCGACGCGTGGCTGGTGGCCGGCCGGACCCTGGCGCCCGAGCGCCGCTCGATCATCTTCGAGGTGGTCACCCGCCTGATCTTCCACTCGATCATCGTGTTCTCCCTCTACCTGCTCCTCGCCGGCCACAACCTGCCCGGCGGGGGCTTCGCCGGCGGCCTCACCGCCGGCCTCGCCCTGACCATCCGCTACCTGGCCGGCGGCCGCTTCGAACTCCGCGAAGCCACGCCCGTCGGCGCCGGCACCCTGCTGGGGATCGGCCTGGCCACGGCGGCGGCCGCCGGAATGACGCCGCTGCTGCTGGGCGGCCAGGTGTTCCAGAGCGCCATCGTGGAGCTGTGGCTGCCGGTCTTCGGCGACATCAAGTTCGTCACCTCGACGATCTTCGACATCGGTGTGTACATCGTGGTGGTCGGTCTGGCCCTGGACGTGCTGCGCAGCCTCGGTGCGGAAATCGACGAGCACTTCGAAGAGCCCTCCGAAGACGAGGACGGCCTCTCCGAAGACGAGGACAGCGGCGGAATCCCCGCCGAAGCCACCGTCGAGGCGGACGACGCCGAAACCACTTCCAAGGGGAGAACATGAGCGTCAACCTGACCCTGCTGACGGTGATGGGCGCCCTCTACGCCTGTGGCATCTACCTGATCCTTGAGCGCAGCCTCACCCGGGTGCTGCTCGGCCTCATGCTGCTGGCCAACGCCACCAACCTGCTGATCCTCGCCACCGGCGGCTACGCCGGGCTGGCGCCGATCTTCGACAAGGACACCCCGGCGGGGGACTACAACGACCCCCTGCCGCAGGCCCTGATCCTGACCTCGATCGTGATCTCCTTCGCCGTGACGGCGTTCATGCTGGGCATCATCTACCGCACTTGGGTCCTGGCCCGCCAGGACGAAATCCAGGACGACGCCGAGGACCGCCGCGTCGCGGAAACGCCCAGCTTCGATGCCGAGGACGACTCCGTCATCCCGGTGGAGACGTCAGAATTTCCGCTGGCCATGGCCGGCCCCTACGGCGGAGGAACCTCAGATACCGCCGCGGTCATGTCCGGTGGCCGCCCCATCCGGGCTGACAAAGCCGCCTCTGAAGAACAGCCCGGCTCCCTGAACGTTGACCCCAGACCGGAAGGAGGCGAAGAGTGAACATCACCAGCTTTGCCCCGCTCGCCGTCGTACTGCCCATCATGGGCGCCGCCCTGACCTTCCTGCTCATCCACCACCCGCGGGTCCAGCGCGCGGTCAGCATCACCGTCCTGGCCCTGACCCTGCTGCTGGAATGCTGGCTGCTGGCCTCCGTCTGGGAAGGCGGGACGGCCGCGGTGCACATCGGCGGCTGGATGCCGCCCTGGGGCGTCGTGCTCGTGGTGGACCAGTTCTCCTCGCTCATGCTCGTTGTGTCCTCGACCGTGAGCCTTGCGGTGCTGATCTACGCAACGGGACAGGGTATGGCCGACGGCGACCGGGACGCGCCGGTCTCGATCTTCCACCCGACCTACCTGATCCTCGTGGCCGGGGTGTCCAACGCCTTCCTCTCCGGAGACCTCTTCAACCTCTACGTCGGCTTTGAGATCCTGCTGACGGCCAGCTACGTGCTCATCACCCTCGGCGGGACGGGCCCGCGCATCCGGGCCGGCGTGACCTACGTGGTGGTCTCGGTGGTGTCCTCGGTGCTGTTCCTGATCGCGATCGCCATGATCTACGGCGCCACCGGAACCATCAACATGGCGGACCTCGCCATCAAGCTCGGGGACCTCGACCAGGGCACCCGGACGCTGCTGCACGTGATGCTGCTGGTGGCCTTCGGCATCAAGGCCGCCGTCTTCCCGCTGTCCTTCTGGCTCCCGGACTCCTATCCCACCGCGCCGGCCCCGGTCACCGCGGTGTTTGCCGGGCTGCTGACCAAGGTGGGCGTCTACGCCATGGTCCGCACGGAGACACTGCTGTTCCCCGGGGATGCGCTCAACGCCCCGCTCATGGTCGCGGCGCTGCTGACCATGGTGGTGGGAATCCTCGGCGCCCTGGCCCAAAGCGACATCAAGAGACTCCTGTCCTTCACCCTGGTGAGCCACATCGGCTACATGGTCTTCGGCCTGGCCATGTCCACGGTGGCCGGCCTGGGCGCCGCGGTCTTCTACGTGGCCCACCACATCACCATCCAGACCAGCCTGTTCCTGGTGACCGGCCTGATTGAACGCCGCGGCGGCAGCTCATCCATGGACCGTGTGGCCGGGCTGGCCAAGCTCTCCCCAGTTCTGGGGGTCCTGTTCTTCGTTCCCGCCATGAACCTGGCCGGAATCCCGCCGTTCTCGGGTTTCCTGGGCAAGCTGGGGCTGCTTCAGGCAGGCGTCGAATTGGGCACACCACTGGCCTACGCCTTGGTGATCGGCGGCGTGCTGACCAGCCTGCTGACCCTGCTGGCGATCGCGAGGGTCTGGAACCGGGCGTTCTGGCGCAAGCCGGAGGACGCTGAGCACCCCGATCCGGTGCTTCTGGCGGCACCGGCGGACTCCGCCACCGGGGACCGGGCCGGGAAGACGAACGTGACCCTGCTGCCCCGCACCATGGTGGGCTCTACCCTGGGCCTGGTGGTCTTTGGCGTGGCCCTGACGGTTTTCGCCGGGCCGCTGTTCAGGGTGGCCGACCAGTCCGCCGAGGAAATGCTGGACAGGTCCCCGTACATCCAGGCTGTGCTGGGCGAGGACGCGCCGGTGCCGCCCGTGCCTGCGGCGGTTCAGCCCGGGCAGACCCAGCAGCAGGGCGGCGGCAAATGAACCGGAAAAGGATCTCGCTGCGCCAGGAACTGCCGCTGCTGGTGTGGCTTGTTTTTGTCTGGGGAGCGCTGTGGCAGAACTTCAGCCCGGGCAATCTCCTTTTCGGGGCCCTCATCGCCGTGCTCGTGGCGCGTATCTTCTATCTGCCCCCGGTGGAGCTCGGCGGCCGCTTCAACGTCCTCCGAGCCGTGCCCTTCGCCCTCATTTTCCTCGGAAAGGTGGTCGCGGCCAGCCTCCAGGTCCTGTACCTCGCCGTGGTCCGCGGCCCCAACGTGGTCAGCGCCATCGTCGCCGTGCCGCTCCGGAGCCACTCCGACCTGTTGGTCACGGCCACCGGGCATGTGCTTTCGCTGATTCCGGGATCCCTCGTGGTGGAGGTGGACAGGTCAACGTCCACGCTCTACATCCACGGCATCAACGTCCGCAATGCCCAGGACGCGGCCAAGCTGCGCAAAGAGGTCCGGAACACCGAGGCCGGGCTGATCAGGATCATGGGGACCAAAGACGAACTGTCCGCCCTGACACAGGAGATCCCCGCATGATGCAGACCGTCCTGACGGTGACCGCCGTCGTACTTTCCCTGGCCGCCGCGGGGGCGATCATCCGGATCGGACGGGGCCCCTCGCTGCTGGACCGGGTGCTCGCCGCCGACGTGCTGCTGGCCATTTTCGGGGCGGCCCTGTGCATCGACATGGCCGTCAACCGGCACCTCAACAACCTGATGCTGCTCGTTGCGATTTCCCTCATCGGCTTCGTCGGCTCGGTCACCGTGGCCCGCTTCGTGGCCGAGAGGAGGGAGGGCATCCGTGAATCCTGAAACAGTGATCGATGCCCTCTCCGCCGTGTTCATGGTGGTCGGCGCGCTCATGTCCCTCGGCGCCGCGATCGGGCTGTTGCGGTTCCCGGACCTCATGAGCAGGATGCACGCCGCCACCAAGCCGCAGGTCCTGGGCTTGTTCCTGCTGCTGGCGGCCCTTGGCCTGCAGATGCGCACCTGGTGGGTGTGGCCCGTCCTGATGGTTGCCTGGCTCTTCCAACTGCTCACCGTTCCCGTGTCCGCCCACATGGTGGGCCGGGCCGGCTACCGGACCAAGCACCTGCATCCGGAGCTGCTGAGCTCCGACGAGCTTGGGGCCGTAGTCCAGAAAGCTGCCCAGAAAGCCGCCCAGAAAGCCGCGCAGCAGGCAGCCAACCACGCAGTGGACGACGACGACGCTGGCCGCTGAGCCCGTGCGGGGCGCGGCGGCCAGCGTCGTCGGCCATGCCGCGGCCGGTGCCGCGGCTAGCCGAGTCAGGTCAGACGACGTCCTGGGTCTTGGCGAAGCGGGTGATCGCGCGCTGGGTGCCGCGGTTGGCGAGCACCTGGATGATGGCGCTGACCGATGCGGAGATCAGGGCGAAGGTCAGGGCGGAGCGCAGCGTGGTGGGGACGTCGTCCTCGTGGCCCGTGGGCGGCTTGTTGCCCGTGGACTTTTCCCAGATGGTGTCCACCAGCTTGGTGCCGGCAAAGCCGGCCAAGAGGCTGATGCCGGTGCCGAGCAGCTTGATGACGATGTTCATTCTTCGGTCTCCTTGGGACGGGAACGGCTTTCCCCTAGCCTAGCGTTCCGGTGTCAGGACCATCCGCAGGGCCTCGACCACGAGGTCGTGGTCCGCCTTCTGAGGCAGGCCGGAGACCGTGACGACGGCGACGGCGCCCGTGCCGCGCACGTAGATCGGGAACGCTCCGCCGTGGGCGGCGAACTCCGTCTGATCCCACCAGGCGTTGTCCTCGATCCTTCCGCCGGCAGCCCGGGCCCGGAGGCCCACCAGCAGCGACGGGACCTCGTACCGCAGTGCGGTGCGCTTCTTGGCGTTGATCCAGCGCTCGTTGTCCGGCGTGGCGCCGTCCAGTGCGGCATGGAAGAGCACCTGCTCGCCTTTGGTGATGTCGACGGCGATGGGCAGCGAGCGTTGCCTGCCCAGCTCGACCAGGAGGAGGCCGAGGTCCAGGGCATCGTCCTTGCTGAACGCGGCGAACTGGAGCGCATCCATCTCGGCCAGCACGCGGCCGATGAGCGCCGCCAGTGACCCCGGCGGCTGCGGCTCGCTCGAGTCAGGGTCGTATTCCCCGGAGGGATCGTGTGTGGCTGGTGTCTGCGGCAAAATAATCCAGCTTCCCGTAGGTGACGCGGCCGCCCGCTGGCGGGTCCGGGTGTCCGACACGTCGACTCTATCAAGCAGCTTTTCCCGGCCGCGGTGGCCGGCCCTTTCCGGCCCCCGATTGTGACGGCACACCACTGAAAACCCGGCCGTCCGGGTGTAAACTGAGCCAGCCCACAAGGGCGAAATAATTTACGACAGGGGAGCGCCGCCGCCGGGCATCGCCGGAAATATCCGGGGAAACCGTTGGTGGGCGCTGAGAGTGCGGACAGCCGCAGACCCTCGAACCTGATCCGGTTAGTACCGGCGCAAGGGAGTCGAGTTCTCAGGGTGCGCGGAGGGCGGCGGAAGCCGAGGCCAGCCGGAGCACCCTCCCCTCCTGTTCCTCAGGAGGACGACATGACAGATATTTCAGCACAGCATGGTTCCGCCAGCCGTTCATCCGCCCGGCGCGACTACAGCTGGCGGGTGGTGGACATCGTGGTGGCCGCGTTGATCGCCGTTGCCGGCGGCGTCATTTTCTGGGCCTGGTCCCAGGGCGCGAACCTGATTTCCGCCCCGGTCAACGCGCTCTACCCGCCGCTGAGCGGACTGTACGCCGGCGGCTGGATGATCCCGGCGGTGCTGGGCATGCTCATCATCCGCAAACCGGGTGCCGCACTCTTTTGTGAAACCGTCGCGGCCACGGGCGAGCTCATCATGGGTTCGCAGTATGGCACCACCGTACTGATCTCCGGGATCCTGCAGGGCCTCGGCGCGGAACTGGTCTTCGCGGCCTTCCTCTACAAGAAGTTCAACCTGCCGGTGTCCCTGCTCGCCGGAGCCGGCGCGGGCCTCTTCTGCGGCCTGAACGATTCCTTCCTGCCGTGGGGCTGGAACATCGCCTACGCAGCCGGGGACAAGCTCGCCTACATCGTTTTCACCACAATCTCGGGCGCAATCATTGCCGGCGGACTGGCCTGGCTCGCCACCCGCGGCCTGGCCAAGACCGGAGTGCTGGGCTCCTTTGCCTCCCGCAAGGCTGCCACGGAACCCGTGTTCTCCTGATCCCTCCCATCCTAAATTCTGCAGGGAACCCATGAGATCTTCACCAGGCGTCCGGCCGGCCGCCGTCACAGCCCGCGGCTGGGGCTGGCGGCATGCCGGACGGCCCCGACCCGCGGTCAGCGGCCTTGACCTGGACATCCGGCCGGGGGAGCGCGTGCTTCTGCTGGGGCCCTCTGGCGCCGGCAAATCGACCCTGCTCCACGCCCTGGCTGGCGTGCTGGGCGACGGCGCGGCCGGCGCCTCGGGGTTAGCGGGCGACTCTGGCGACGCCGACGAGACCGGAAGCCTGCTGATCGACGGTGCCCCGCCACGGGCGCAGCGCGGCCGCGCCGGGCTTGTGCAGCAGGACCCGGAAACCCAGGTGGTGCTTTCCCGCGTCGGCGACGACGTCGCCTTCGGGGCGGAGAACCTCGCGGTCCCGGCGCCAGAGATCTGGCCGCGCGTGCGCGAGGCGCTCGACGACGTCGGGCTGGGCGGGCTGCCGCTGGACCACCCAACCGCGGCCCTCTCCGGCGGACAAAAGCAGCGGCTGGCGCTCGCCGGGATCCTCGCGATGCGGCCGGGGCTGCTGCTGCTCGACGAGCCGACCGCCAACCTCGACCCGGCCGGCGTCCTGGAGGTCCGGGATGCCGTGGGCCGCTGCCTGGACAAGACCGGCGCCACCCTGGTGGTCGTGGAGCACCGGGTGGGGATCTGGAAAGACCTGGTGGACAGGATTGTGGTGCTGCAGCCCGGGTCCGCCCCGGACTCCGCGGTATTGAACTCCGCCGTACTCATTGACGGGCCGCCGGACCAGGTCCTGGCCGAGGCGCGGGACATGCTCATTGGTGCGGGCGTCTGGGTGCCGGGCTACGTCCCGGCGACCCGGACGCGGCTGCCGGCGCGTAACGCCGGGCAGCTCCTGCTCGCGGCCGACGGGCTCGCGGTGTCCCGCGAGCGGCCGCGGCGCGCCGGGCTGCGCGACGGCTTCCGCACGATCGCGCCGCGTCCGGTCCAGACCGGGGTTTCGGTCCAGGTCCGCGCCGGCGAGGCCTTGACCATCACCGGACCGAACGGCGCGGGGAAGTCCACCCTCGCGCTGACGCTGGCCGGTCTCCTGCGACCCGTTGCCGGGACGGTCTCGGCCGCTCCGGAGCTCGCTGGGGGCGCGGGTGGCCACTCCGGCGGTCACTCTGCTGGCCACTCCATTGGTCGATTCAGCAGCGGCGCCGGAACCGATCCATACCGGTGGAAGCCCCAGCAGCTGATCGCCAGAATAGGCACCGTGTTCCAGGAACCCGAGCACCAGTTCGTCACGGGCAGGGTCCTGGACGAGCTCATGTTCGGCCCCCGCCACCTCGGCTACGGCGAAGACCGCGTGGATGAGCTGCTGGAGCGGCTGCGGCTGACAGATCTCGTGGACGCCAACCCCTACACGCTCTCCGGCGGCGAGAAGCGCCGCCTTTCGGTAGCCACGGTGCTGGCGGCGCACCCGCAGGTGCTGGTTCTGGACGAACCCACCTTCGGCCAGGATGCCAACACCTGGGCCGAACTCGCGTCGTTCCTGTCCGAGCTCCTCGACGCCGGCACCGCCGTCGTCTCTGTGACGCACGACGCCGAATTCAGCGCCGTCCTCGGCGGCACCGAACTCCGCCTCCGGCCGCGAGAAACCGCCGCCGTTCCGGGCCCGGAACTTGAGCTGCCGGAAGGGGCCACGCCATGAGGGACGCACTGAGCCTGCGCGGCAACCATGCGCTGCTGACCCGCGCCAACCCGCTCGCCAAGTTCACGGCGGTCACCCTGATCACCATGGTCCTGGCGCTGTCCATTGACTGGGTCTCGGCGTCGGTGGCGCTGGCCTTCGAGCTGCTGCTCCTGCCGCTGGCCGGCCTGACCTTGGCGCTGCTGTGGCAGCGGGGCTGGCCGCTGATCCTCGCGGCGGCGCTGGGCGGCTGGAGCACCGCCATCCTGGCGCCCGACGCCGGTTCCGTGCTGGTCGACGCCGGGATCTGGTCCATCAGTGCCGGCTCCCTGCAGCTGGGGATCGGCTTCATGCTCCGCGGGCTTGCCATCGCACTGCCTGCGGTGCTGCTGATGAGCTGCACCGACCCCACAGACCTGGCGGACGCCCTGGCCCAGAACGCAAAACTGCCGCACCGGTTCGTCCTGGGCACCTTGGCCGCCATGCGGCTGGTCGGGATCATGACCGAGCAATGGCAGACGATCGGCATGGCCCGGCGGGCCCGCGGGGTGGGCTCGAGCGGTAACCCCTATCAGCGGTTCCGCGCCACCCTGGGCCAGAGCTTCGGCCTGCTGGTGCAGGCGATCCGGAGCGCCTCGCGGCTCGCGGTGACCATGGAGGCCCGCGGCTTCGGCGGCGCCGCGCGGACCTGGGCCAGGCCGTCTACTTTCAGTGGGCTGGACGCCTGGGTGCTGCTGGGCGGGCTCGGCATCGCGGCAGCAGCCGCCGCCGCGGCCCTTGTGGCGGGCACCTGGAACCTTGTCTTCCTCACGCACCAGTAGGCGTCGCCGCAACCGCCGGCGCCACTGGCGAAGCCATTGACGGCACTACTGATTCAAGCGCCACCGTGCACCGCAGTGCGCGGGTTATCGCATGATGCGGGTATCCCTGTGAGATTAACGGCATTCCGGCCGGAATGCCGGGGGTTAATAAATCATCCGTGATATTTTCGGGACATGACTCAACCGACTGCTGAACATGTAGGCCTCCTGCTCCGCGAAGCCCGCGGGGCGAAAGGCTGGACTCAGGGACAACTCGCCGCCGAGCTCGGCACCAGCCAGAGCGCCATCGCCCGGATGGAACAGGGAAAGCAGAACCTGAGCCTGAAGATGATCCAGCGGCTGGAGGCGATCGTCGGGCACAGCATCGTCAAGGTGGGCCGGCCCCAGATGACCCACCTCCGGGTCGAGGGCGGCCGCACGCTGGCCGGTGCGGTGGACGTCAACAGCAGCAAGAATGCCGGCGTCGCGCTGTTGTGCGCCAGCCTCATCAACCGCGGCACCACCACCCTGCGCCGGCTGGCCCGGATCGAGGAAGTCAACCGGATCGTGGAGGTGCTGACCAGCATCGGCGTCGAATGCACCTGGCTCAACGCAAACGACCTCCAGATCCGCCGCCCCGCGGTCCTGGACCTGGCATCCATGGATGTGGAGGCGGCCCGCCGGACCCGCAGCGTCATCATGCTCCTGGGGCCGCTGCTGGACGAGACCGACACCTACCGGCTGCCATACGCCGGCGGCTGCGACCTTGGCACGCGCACCGTGCAGCCGCACATGCAGGCACTGCGCCAGTTCGGCCTGAGCGTGGAGGCGAAGTCCGGGTTCTACGCGGTGCAGGCACCGCCGTCGGACGCCCATGACCGCTCCTTCGTGCTGAGCGAACGCGGCGACACGGTGACCGAGAACGCCATCATGGCCGCAGCCCACCGCCGCGGCACCACCATCATCCGCAACGCCAGCCCCAACTACATGGTGCAGGATCTCTGCTTCTACCTGCAGATGCTCGGGGTGGAAATCGCGGGGGTTGGCACCACCACGCTGGAGATCACCGGCTGCCCGTCGATCGACGCCGACGTCGAATACTTCCCGTCCGAGGACCCGATTGAGGCGATGAGCCTCATCACCGCCGGCATCGTGACGAACTCGGAAGTCACAATCCGCCGGGTCCCGATTGAGTTCATGGAAATCGAACTCGCCACGCTCGAGCAGATGGGCCAGCGGCTCGAGGTCTCCGGGGAATACTTTGCCCGCAACGGCCGCACCCGCCTGGTGGACGTCACCACCAAGCCCTCGGAACTGCGGGCGCCGGAGGACAAAATCCACCCGATGCCTTTCCCTGGCCTGAACATCGACAACCTGCCCTTCTTCGCGGTGATCGCCGCCAACGCCCACGGCCAGACCATGATCCATGACTGGGTCTACGAGAACCGGGCCATCTACCTGACGGAACTGAACAAACTGGGCGCCCAGGTCCAGCTGCTCGATCCCCACCGGATTTATGTCAACGGCCCCACCAAGTGGCGTGCCGCCGAGGTGGGCTGCCCGCCGGCCCTCCGCCCCGCAGCCTGCCTGCTGCTGGCCATGCTGGCCGCCCGCGGGGTCTCGGAGCTGCGCAACATTTATGTCATTGAGCGCGGCTATGAGGATCTGGCCGAACGGCTCAACACCATCGGCGCGAAGATTGAGTATTTCCAAGACTGATTCCAGACCGGCCCAAGCGACGCGGGGTCACTCCATGCCCATCCGAAGGCGTGGGATGGGCGTGGAGTGACCCCGCGTCGGTGTAGGGGCGTTTCTGCCGATCCTGACGCACAATAGATTCATGCGCACGTTCGGCGTGGAGGAAGAACTGCTGATAGTGGACCCCGAATCGGGGATGTTGCTTGCCCTCGCCGACCTGATGTTGCCCAACCTGGTGCCGCCGAAGGAACCGGACACCGCCAGGATTCACGCGACAGAGAAACCGGTCCACGAGGGCGCAGACTTCAGCTACGAGCTCAAGCTCGAGCAGATCGAGACCCAGACGCATCCGTGCCTTGAGTACACGGAGCTGCTCCGGCAGCTCAGGCGGGGCCGGACCCTGGCGGACCAGGCCGCGCGGGCTCACGGCGGCCGCGTCGCAGCCCTGGCCACGTCGCCCCAAGGCTCCGCCACGCACCTGACGCCGAATCCACGCTACATGACCATGCAGCAACGCTTCGGGCTCACCGTCCGGAACCAACTGACCTGCGGCCTCCACGTCCACACCTATGTGGAGTCCCCGGAGGAGGGCGTGGCCGTGATGGACCGGATCCGCGACAAGCTTGCGGTGCTGATTGCAATCAGCGCGAATTCCCCGTTCTGGAACGGGGCCGAGACCGGATTCGAAAGCTACCGGACCCAGGCGTGGAACCGCTGGCCGGGGTCCGGTCCCACAATGATCTTCGGCAGCCTGCCCGTCTACCGCCGGGTGGTGACCCGGCTGGTGCAAAGCGGCGTCCTGATGGATGAGGGGATGGTCTATTTCGACGCGCGGCTGTGCCGGCAGCATCCCACCGTGGAGATCCGGGTCGCCGATGTGTGCCTGCGGGCCGAGGACGCTGCCCTGATTGCCGTCCTGGTGCGCGCCCTCGTGGAATCGGCGGTGCGGGAGTGGAACGACGGCGTCGACCCCGCACCGGTGCCCACACTGCTGCTGCGGATGGCCGCCTGGCAGGCCAGCAACTGCGGACTGCGCGGGGAGCTCCTGGACTTTGGAACCTTCACCCCTGCCCCGGCCGCGGACGTGGTCAGGGCACTGGTGGATTTCGTGGCCCCGGTGCTCGAGGAGCAGGGCGAGCTGGAGCTGGTGCGCGCGGGCGTCGAGCGGATCCTGGCGGAGGGCACCGGTTCGCAGCTGCAGCGCGGGCCGTTCCGGGCGGGCGGACTGCCCGCCGTCGTCGAACGGGCCGTCGAACTGACTACCCAGGGGGCCGCGCCGGGTACCGCCACCAAGGGACGGGCCGACGAGGGATCGCCCCTGGGCAGGGTTCGCCGGGGCTGACGGGGAGCCGGCAGCGCCAGATCTGCTTGAAGACTGGCCCTGAGCGCTAGACCTGTTTGAGCGCTAGACCTGTTTGAGCGCCTGGCCGAGGTCGCGGATCAAGTCCTCGACGTCCTCCAGGCCCACCGAAAGTCGGACCACGCCGTCGCTGAGCCCGATCGCCGCACGGCCTTCCAGGCCCATCGCGCGGTGCGTGGTAGTGGCCGGGTGCGTAATGAGCGTCTTGGCGTCGCCAAGGTTGTTGGAGATGTCGATGATCCGCAGCGCGTCCAGCAGCGCGAAGGCGGCCTGCTTCGCAGTTCGTCCCGGCGAAGGCGAAAGCTCCAGCGTAAGCACGGTCCCGCCGGCCTTCATCTGCTTCACCGCGAGGGGGTACTGCGGGTGGGACGGCAGCAGCGGGTACTTGACCCAACTGACCGCCGGCTGTCCCTCAAGCCATTCCGCCAGCCGCAGGGCAGAGGCCGAGGAATGGTTGACGCGCAGGGCCATGGTCTCCAGGCCCTTGGTGAGCACCCAGGCATTGAAGGCCGAGAGAGCCGGACCGGTGTGCCGCATGAGCTGCCTGACGGGCCCGTCAATGAATTCCTTGGTGCCCAGGATGGCGCCGCCCAGGACCCTGCCCTGGCCGTCGATGTGCTTGGTGCCGGAGTACACCACCACGTCCGCGCCGAGGTCTCCGCAACGCTGCAGCAGCGGGGTGGCGAAGACGTTGTCGACCACCACTGTGGCGCCGGCGGCATGCGCCAGTTCGCTCACGGCGGTGATGTCCACGATTTCCTGCATGGGGTTCGACGGCGACTCGAAGAACACCGCCGTGGTCGGCTCGGACAGCGCAGCCTGCCACTGCTCCAGGTCCGGTCCGTCCACGAAGACCGTCTCCACACCCCAGCGCGGCAGGATCTCGTTGAGGATCACGAAACAGGAGCCGAACAGTGAGCGGGCTGCGACGACGCGGTCGCCGGCAGCCAACAGCGCGCCCAGGGCAGTGAAGACGGCGGACATGCCGGACGCCGTCGCAAAACATGCCTCGGTTCCCTCGAGCAGCCGGAGCCGCTCCTGGAATGTCGCGACGGATGGGTTGCCGTAGCGGGAGTAGACGAAGCGCTCGTCCTCCCCAGTGAAGGCGCGCTCGGCGGCGGCCGCGGACTCGTAGACGAATCCTGAATTGAGGAAGATTGGCTCGGTGGTTTCCTGGAAGCCGGTGCGGTCCAGGCCGCCGCGGACAGCCTGGGTGTCGGCGGCCCAGCCGGAGGCGTCGGGATTGAACGTCACTAGATTTTTCCGAGGTTGGTGGGCAGGCCGCGGTTCTTCCAGCCGTTGACGGTGCGTTCGCCAAAGCGGTCGGTCTCGCCTTCGAAGCCCTCAAGAACGTTGTACGAGGTGTAGCCGGCGGCCGTCGCGGCCGTCGCGGCGGCGATCGACCGGGCACCGGAGCGGCACAGGAACACCAGTTCGACGGCGGTGTGCTCCGGTGCTTGCCGCTTTAGCTGTTCCACGAAGTGCGGATTCGGCGTGCCGCCGGCAAGGTTCCACTGGATGAAGAGCGGATCATTTTCTGCGGACTTGGTGTCCGGGATGCCGATGTGGGCCCATTCGCCCTCGGTCCGGACATCCACCAGAATGGCTCCCGCCTCAAGCTTGGCCCACGCCTCAGTAGGGCTGAGGTCTCCTGCGTAGCTCATGCGTGCCCCTCGAATGCCCCAACAGCGTCAAACTCGTCGGCGTCGAGCTCATCAACCGCATTGGCCACGGCGGCGTCCGCGCTCGCAATGGCAGCCGGCAGCACCAGCGCCTGCGCCACGATCACGGTGCTGCCGTTGAAGCTGGCGGCGGGGCTTCCATGCAGGACGTAGCCCTCGGCCAATGCGGCCGACACGCGCTCACAAAAGGCGCGGTCATCCGCACCGGTGAACAGGCGGTAGGCCAGCCTTTCCTCGCCGGCGGGGGCTGCGCTGGTTGCTGCACGGGTGGCTGTGTCTGGGGCGGCGGATGAACTGAGTATTTCGGGTACAGCGGGTGTTGACGTGTCGGGCACGACGGATCTCCTCTTTCACGCTTGCAGCTCGAATGGTCGATATGCCGAGTATTCACCTGAGGCACCCCGCCGCGAAAAGGGAGGGTTGCCGACCGGCCAGTCAGGGCTTGGCGCCGGTTCTCATTACTCCCCAAAAACGTAACACCAACGACGTCGGCCCGCACGGCCGCCGTCGTCATGTTCCGTAACCGGGCCACGCCCGACAGCCTGTGCCGGCCGGCGGACCGTATGCGTGCCTCAGGCAAGTAGTAGCGGGCTCCAACTTCGGGTATTGCCCACTCGTGTGTGCGCGGACGATTCGCCGTCTACTAGGGGAATGGTCCTGCGTGTCGGCGCGAGTTGCGGCAGATCCGGGCAGTCCGTCAATCGAGCAGTCCGTCAATCAGCAGTCCGTAAATCGAGTCGTCCGTCAACAAGCCTATGAATCGGTGGCCGGAACCGTCGGAGCCGCAGCAGCGGCCCCGCCGGTGACGGCGGAATGGAGCAATTGTGGGCCCGCGCATACTGGTTACCGGGATAGCAAGCGCCGCCGGCCGTACGGTCGCGGCCCAACTCGAAGCCCGCGGCCTTCCGTATCTGGGCTCCGACGCCCGCGCCGACACTCGCCAGGCGGAGGCTGCTCCCTCCGCAGCCGCGGCCAGGCTCTTGCCCGCGACGGACCCGGACATGATCCTGGACCTGCGCCGGCTGGTGGATCGCGAAGCCATCAACGTCATCATTCCGACCCTCACCGTGGAACTTCCGGTCCTGGCCGCAGCCCGTGCCGGATTCGCCCAGGACGTGCGGATCATCGTGGGCGACCCTGCCGCGGTGGCGCTCGCCAACGACAACCTGTTTACCACCTGGGCGTTGCAGGCAGCCGGCATTCCGGTGCCCCGGTTCGGCGTTCCGGGCGACCTCGCTGCCGCGCCGGCATCCCTAGCCGGCCTCAGCGGTCCCGTGGTGGTCAAGCCGCGGGTCTTCGAAGGCTCCCGTGGGGTCCACGTGCTGGCCGGAACGGCCTCCGTCACCTGGAAGAACATGCCCGCGGGGCAGCTTGTCCAGGAGTTCATCCCGGGCGCCGACTATGTCTGCCTGGTGTTTGGCACCCCGGCACGCAACGCGATGGCGCCAGTGGCGGTGGTCCTGGAGAAGACCAGGACTCCGTATGGACGCGCCGGCAGCGACGAGGTAAGTCGCAGGGTGCCCGCCAGCGAGGCCGGGGACGTACGGAAGCTGGGCCTGGCCGCCGTCCGCACGCTCGGGCTGACCGGGCCAGTCCAGGTCCAGATCCGCCGCCGCGCGGACGGAACCCCTGTGGTGCTGGGAGTCTGCGCGACCCTCGGGGAGAACAGTACGTGGGCCCCGGAAATGCTCGACGCCGTACTGGCAACCTTCATGCTCCCGGCGTTCAACCCCGCCTCGTTCCGGCGGTGCCCGGCAATTCCAGCGGACGCCCTGGGGTGAGGACCAGCACGCCTGGCCCCGGCCCCGCCCCCGACCATGGTCCGGTCAGTGCGTGATGAGATGGGACCCATGTCCAGGCCGGCGCGGGCTGCCGGCCTGGCTCCTGAACAAGCCGATCAGCCCAACGGTCAGTGCCGTCGCCAGGAAGAGGATCAGCCGCACGGTACCTGCCAGGAGCATGAGCAGCACTAATCCGAAAATAAGGGGCAAACACAATATGAAAACGGTGACGAGGGTAACAACATAGCCGAATGTGATGCCAACAAGGGTTGCCTGATCCATTGGACTGCCGTTCATAACGCTAGGGCGATTCCCTGACTTCTGCCGAAACCTGCGGCAGCCGTGCGGCATGTGGCCCAGGGCCACTTCCGCGGTTCCGGACAGCTTTGGGCCAAGCAGGATCCCGCACCGCCGGCTGTTGCGGGGTCAGCTCCTCCGGGAGCCGGCCCGTCAACCATGTGCCCTAACGACAGAACGGCGAGGGCCCCCGCGCCCCGCCGTGCGGTTCGCGTCTATGCCGGGGCCCCTGCAGGACTTGCTCGATTTTCAATTCAGCTGCCCGGCGCTGCTGATCAAAAGTCCTCAACTGCCGGGTGGTCGGTGCCGGTGTCTCCGGAAAACTCTTGGCTGCCGCGCCGCGCGCTCTGTTCTGCGCGGAAGGTTCCTGGCTCACGCTCATGGATGGATCGTCCCACCTAGCCACTGTGGCGGACAGGGTCTTCAGGCCTTCATGCTGCGCGCCCTGCTAAACCAAAAAACCAACGCGGGGTCACTTACGGCCCGTCCGGGGCAGCGGGATGGGCCGTAAGTGACCCCGTGTTGCTATTCGATCGTGGAGAACAAGGCGCTGAGTTCGGCCGTGAGCTGGCGACGTAGTTCCGGGGTGCCGATTTCCTGGCCGTCGATGTGGTTCACCGGGGCCAGGAGACGGATGCTGGAGATCAGCCAGACCGCGTCGGCGTCCAGCAGGTCCTTCGGCTCCAACGGGCCGTAGCCCAGCTCCCAGCCGGCAGCTTTGGCGGCGGTGAACAGGGCACCCTGTGAGGTGCCCGGCAGGATGCCGCTGTCCAGCTGGGGCGTGATGAGCCGCCGGATGGTGCGGAGGCCGCCGGCGCCGTCGTCCGCGGTTTCCAGGTGGGCCAGCAGAACGGTCGACGTCGGTCCCTCCAGGACCCGGCCGTCTGCGGACGTGAAGATGACGTCGTCGGCGCCGTGCCGGTGGGCGTAGCGCAGCGCTGCCATGTTCACGGCGTAGGAGAGGGTTTTGGCGCCGAGCAGCAGCCAGGGCGCGCGCTCGCCGACTTCGCTGTCATAGCCACGGTCCAGCAGCATGACGTCGATTCCGGTCTCGCGCTGCCGTCGGCCCGCGGCCGCGGGTGGGGAGGCCTGGACCCAGCACGTGGGGGCGGCGGCGCCCTCCGGCCCACGGGTGACGAGCAGTTTCACTACAACCTCGTCCGTGCCGCCCGCTGCCGGCATGGCAGGATCTTGGCGCCGGAACTCGCCGATGGCCGTGTCCACCGCGCGCCGCCAGGCGTCCTCTGCCGGGATGTCCAGCTCCAGGAGTCGGGCCGAACCGGCCAGCCGGGTCAGGTGTGCCTGGATTTTGCGGGGCCTGCCGCCGACCGCCAGCAGCGATTCAAAAACGCCATCGCCACGAGTGGCGCCAAGGTCCGTGGCCATCAATTGCGGCTGCGTCGCGTCGGCAACCCGGCCGCCTTCGAACGCCGGGTCCAGGAAGACCAGCACGGTCGCGGGTGCAGGAACGGGGGCAGGAGTGGTCATGGCTACAGCTTAGTCTCGGTGGTCCCGGGATAGGATTTGCTGGTTGCCCGTTCCGGAACTGTTCCGCGGGCTTGTACTTTGAGGGGTTCGCCTGTGCTGTGGCCATTTCCGCTGGCGGAAACTTTACCGTCCTGGGCAATCATGATCCTGACCGTGATCGACTTCGCCATCCGGGTGCTGGCCCTGGGCATCATCCCCGGAAACCGGCGGCCCACCACGGCAATGGCGTGGCTGCTGGGCATCTTCATTTTGCCCGTCCTGGGCCTGGCCTTGTTCCTGCTGTTTGGCAACTTCCGGCTCTCCCGCCGCCGCCGCGCCCAGCAGGATGCGGTCAATACCCGCATCCGGGCCGGAACCTCGGACCTGCAGGCTGTCGAAAGCCGCTACGCCGGTCCCGAATGGGTGGCGTCCGCCGCTGAACTGAACAGGACGCTGGGATCGCTGCCCATGGTGGATGGCAACAGCGTGGAGCTGCTGCCCGGCTACCCCGATTCCATGAAGGCGATGGCCGCGGCGGTCCGCGGCGCCAACTCCTTCGTCAATGCCGAGTTCTACATCATGAGCTCGGACCACGTCACGGACGATCTGCTCACCGCACTGGAGGAGGCGGCGGAGCGCGGCGTCGAGGTCCGCGTCCTGTTCGACCACCTCGGCACGCTCCGGATTAAGGGCTACCGCCGGCTGAAGGCAAGGCTCAACGCCAGCAAGATCCGTTGGCGGCCCATGCTGCCGCTAAGTCCGGTGCACGGCCAGTGGCGCCGGCCGGACCTCCGCAATCACCGCAAGATCATGGTGATCGACGGCGAAATCGCGTTCACCGGATCCCAGAACCTGATCGAGCCGTCGTACAACAATCCCAAGCACCGCAAGGTGGGCCGCGAATGGGTGGAGCTCATGGCCTGCATGCGCGGGCCGATTGTCACCACCCTGAATGTGGTTTTCGCGACCGACTGGCTGAGCGAAACCGACGAATCCCTGGAAGAGCAGCTCGAACACGAGCCGGAGTCCCACCCCGGAAACATCACGGCGCAGGTGGTCCCCAGCGGCCCGGGATTCATTACCGAGAACAACCTGAGGCTCTTCAACACCTTGATTTACTCGGCGCAGCACAAGGTCTCGCTCTGCAGCCCTTACTTCGTCCCGGACGACTCCCTGCTCTATGCGGTGACCACGGCGGCGCAGCGCGGCGTCGAGGTGGAACTCTTCGTCTCGGAAAAGGGCGACCAGTTCCTGGTCCACCACGCGCAGCAGTCGTACTACCAGGCCCTGCTCGAGGCCGGGGTGCGGATTTACCTGTACAAGGCGCCGTTCGTGCTGCACGCCAAGCACTTCACCATCGACGACGAGGTTGCCGTGCTGGGCTCCAGCAACATGGACATGCGCTCCTTCTCGCTGAACCTCGAGGTATCCGTCATGCTCCTCGGTGAGGACATCGTGCAGCGGATCCGCGCCGTGGAGGACACTTACCGCACCATCTCGCACGAGCTGCTGCTCGATGACTGGATGAAACGGCCCATGCAGGTCAAATACGTGGACAATGTGGCAAGGCTGAGCGCAACCCTGCAGTAGCGCTGCCGCTGGCGGGACGGCCGCCGGGAACGTCAGCCTGCGGAACTCAGGCGCTGGGGAACTGGGCGCCCAGCGCCGAGAGGACGCCGAACGCCTTGGTCCGGACTTCCTCGTACTCCTCCTGCGGGGACGAGTCGGCGGTGACGGCGCCGCCGACGCCGAGGCTCAGGTCCGCCGTGCCGTCGTCCAGCGCTCTCATCACGAGGGTCCGGATCGCCACCGAAAGGTCGGCGGCCCCGTTCAGGGAGAAGTAGCCGATTGCCCCGGAGTACACGCCCCGCGGCGCGGCCTCCAGCCGCTCCAGGATGGCCATGGTGCTGACCTTCGGGGCGCCGGTCATCGAGCCTGCGGGGAAGCATGCGGCCACCGCCTCGGCCCGCGGCAGTCCGGGCCGCAGACGGGCATCGATGGTGCTCACCATCTGGTGCACGGTGGCGTAGCTCTCGATCGCACACAGCCGGCTGACGGCTACCGACCCCGGCACGGCGAAATGGCTGAGGTCATTGCGCAGCAGGTCCACGATCATGATGTTTTCCGCGCGGTCCTTGGCCGAGGACTCCAGTTCCTGCCGCAGCGCAGCGTCCGCGTCCGGTTTCGCATCCCGGCGGCGCGTGCCCTTGATCGGTTCGGCCCGCATCCCGCCGTCCGCGGCAATCTGCAGGAAGCGCTCCGGAGACGTGCTCGCTACGGCGAGTTCGCCGAAGCGCAGAAAGCTGGCGAAGGGGGCCGGGTTGCGGCGCCGCAGGTCCAGGTAGGTCGGCCAAGGGTCCAAGCCCTGGGGGCCAGCGGGCGAGTTGGCGGTGAGTGCCGTGGTCAGGCAGACCTCGTACGTGTTGCCTTCCGCAATCTCCCGCTGGGCCTCGGTGACCTTGGCCTTGTAGCCGGCTTCCGTGTCCCGGGCAGTGAAGTGCGGGGCGCTCGGTTGCCCGGGAGCGTTGCCCAGAAGCGCGGTCCCGGGCGCCGAGGCGGCCGCGGCGACGGCCGCGCGGGCCGCCTCGAGCCAGTCCCCGGCATCGGGTGCGTCCAGGGTCAGCAGCCAGGTGGTGCCCTCGGCATGGTCAAGGACCACGGCGCGGCCGGCGAAGAGCAGGCAGGCGTCAGGGGTTGCGGCGGCCACGTCGTTGCCGCCGGATTCGCGTTTGAGCTCATAGCCGAGGTACCCGAGCCAGCCCAGGGTGAATTCGCAGGGGTAGGCCTCGGGTGCCTGGAGCGCCCGGCGCCCCCACACGCCGTCGAGCCAGCGGAAGAACGGGCCGTCGGTGGTCACAGCGGCCTGGCCTGTACTGACGCGGGTCCGTCCAGAACTGTGCTGGACGGCCTGGCCGAAGCGGCCGCCGTCGTCGGCCAAGATGCTGAAACGGCTGCGCTCCGCGGCCTCCGGGGCGAGGCCTGCCGGGTCGAGGGAGGAGTCGAGCCACACGGAGTTGGTTGAACCGCCGAAAAGCGCCGCAAACAGCTGCTCGGCCTCGGGTCGGGCGTCGATCCGTTCTGCCAGCAACTGCAGGCCAAGCCGGGCGGCGAGTTCGGGCAGCAGGGCGGGGGCCACTGCCGGGATGTACTGGAGGGCCTGCAGGACGTCGTCGGGTGCGGTGCCGTCCGCGCGGTTGAGTACTTGCACATCGGCGCGGGCAGGGACGTCGTCGGCCGCCAGCCACTCCGCTTCCTGTGCAGCCCACTGGTCCCAAAAAGGTTCGTAGGTGTCGCCGTCCCGGGCCAGCGCCCTGGCCCGGCGGTCGGCGTCGGAGGAGTCCGCCCAGATCACGGCGTCCAGCCAGGGGAGTGCTGCTGCTGCTGCGGCGCCGACGCCCTCCACCAAGACGATTTCGGCAGGGTGTGTCGTGCGGGCCTCGCCGTCGTAGTGCCGCTCCCAGTCCCAGCTGACCCACTCCGCGCTTTCCCCGCGCCGCAGGGGCGAAAGCACGGTGGTGACGTAGCGTTCAATCCCGGCGGCGAGCCCATTCCAACCGGGATAGATTTCCTCGAGGTGGAAGAGTGAGACTTTGCGGTGTTCCCTGAGCCGCGCCGCCAATTCGATGGCCAGGGTGGTCTTGCCGGAGCCGGACCGTCCGTCGATTGCGATGATGACGGGTGCGGGGCTCATGAAATAGAGCGTACCCGCTGGCCTTCGCTGCCGTGGCGTTGCCCGTCCTGCCGCAGAAGCTCGGTGCGCACGTGCTGCACAATCCCCGGAACTGAGGCCCGGATGAGGTTCCAGGTGGTGTCGAAATCGGTGTGGCCGCCGTACCACGGGTCCTCGATCCCCTGCTCCAGCGGGTCCTTGTCCGCCACCGCGGGGTCGAAGCTGCGGAGCATGCGGATCTTGGCCAAGGATTCCCGGTCCGGCGCTGCCTGCCGGAGCCAGCCGTAGTGGTCGACGTCGAGGGCCAGGATCAGCTCCCGGCTGGCGAACCATTCGGGCTGCCATTCACGCGCCACGTGGCGGTCCGATGCGATGTTGTGGGCTGTGAGTTTGCGCGCGGCCCGGGGATCGATGGGCCGGCCGGCCTCATACGCTGTGGTCCCGGCGGAATCGACCACGGCCCCGCTGAGGTGCTCGGCCCGGAATGCCTCCGCCAGCATGAGTTCGGCCATCGGGGACCGGCAGATGTTTCCGGTGCAGACCGCGATGATCCGGTACTGGCTCGACAGTGAGGTCATAGCTAAGCATGAACGATCCGGGTCCTCTTGGCTAGCTGGCCCCCGCAAAGTGTTACAAAAAATGTCAATAGATATTCAGTTTTTGTCATGCCTGTTTCCGTCGGCAGGCGAGTCGCGTGCGGCCGGTCCCAGCCCGAGGCGCCGGACCAGCGCGTCGAGGACTGGCAGCTGGCCCTTCACCAGCCTGGACCGGGCTTCGGGCTCGGCGGTCCATTCGGCGCGGTCGATCTCGGGGAAACTGCTGATCGTGCCGGATCCTCGCGGCCACTCCAGGCTGAAGGTGTTGCTCACGATTTGTTCGGGCTGAAAGTCGGACTCGGCCGTGAAGACCGTAATGATCTTGCCGGAGGGCTGGCGGAAATCGCCGAGCCGGTGGTAGTCGGCGGCAGGTGCCGGGGTGCCGATTTCCTCAGCGAATTCGCGGTGCGCAGCCGCCAGGGGGTCCTCGTCGGCCGGGTATTCACCCTTGGGGATGGACCAGCCCTGGGCCTCCTTGCGGGCCCAGAACGGCCCGCCCATATGGGCTATCCAGACCTCCAGCTGCGGCGCGGCGCCGGGTTGGGGCAGCGCGTTGCTGGGCCGGGATGTACTCCTCAGCCGGTACAGCAGAATGCCGGCGCTCCGAACGGTCATGGCTCCTCCTGCCCCAAGGCTATTCCCTCCGGTTCTGAATCAGGTTCGGAATCGAGAATCAGGCTAGCGACGGCCCCGTTGGTGCCGGCCGGGCTGGTCTGCGGCCGGGGGCGGCGCCTAGTGGATCGCGGCCAGCAGGATGCCGACGCCGACAAAGAGCCCGCCGAAGGTCCGGTTCAGGACCTTCTGTCCGCCGGCATCGCGGGTGAAGCGCTGGAAGGACCGGGCCGCTGCCGCGAAGAAGAACCACATGACCAGGACGTCGATCACGATCACCGTGGCGGCCAGGACCATGTATTGCGGCAGCAGCGGCTGCTCCGGCCGGATGAACTGGGGCATGAAGGCCAGGAAGAAGACCACGGCTTTCGGGTTGAGCAGATTGACCCAGAGGCCGCGGCGGAACATGGAGAGGCCCGGTTCGTTGCGCAGGGCCGCGGCCTTCTCCTGGTCCAGGTCCGGCTTGTGCAGGAACTGCCGGATGCCCAGGTAGACCAGGTAGGCGGCGCCGGCGTAGCGGATCACGTTGAAGGCGATCGGCGAGCTCGCCACGAGCACCCCGACGCCGAGGGCCACGATCAGGATGTGCACCACGAGGGCAGCCTGCTGGCCCAGGATGCCCCAGAGGGAACGGCGGAATCCGGAGTTCAGGGAGTTGCTCATGGTGTTGATGGCGCCCGCGCCGGGAGTGAAGCTGATCAGGACGCCGGCGCCGGCCAGGGCCAGCCAAAGGGAGGGTTGCACCAGCCAAGTTTACGGTCCCGGCCGTGGCCAACCTGGCGGGCCGCCGGGATAACCCACGGGAGTCAGCCGCGGCGCAGGCCGTAGCTGAGAATCATGTTGCCTTTGCTCGTCTGCTGGGACGACTGCAGCTCCAGCCGGGTGAGGGGATCACCGTCGTTGAACAGCCGCCGCCCGCTGCCCGCGATCACGGGATGGACAATCAGCATCAGGGTGTCGAGCAGTCCGGCGAACAGCAGTTGGTGGACCAGGGAGATGCTGCTGAAGACGCCTATTTCGCCGCCGTCGCTGTCTTTCAGGCCGGCAACGAAGTCCTCCAGCGGGCCTTCGATCAGGCGCGAATTCTGCCACTCCAGCTCCCCGGTCAGGGTCCGGGACGCGACAAACTTCGGCAGCGGATTGATGAACCCCGCGAAGTCGGCATCGCTTTCGGCGTTGGGCCAGTACTGTGCCCACTGCTGGTACCCGACGCGGCCCAGGAGCGCGGTGTCGATCCGTCCCATCATTTCGCCCATCCCGCCACCCAGCTCTTCGTCGAAGCTGTCGAATTGCCACAGGAACGGGTCTTCAACCACGCCGTCCACAGAGCAGAAAAGGCCGGCCGTCAATTTGCGCATGGGGTTCTCCTTACGGGGGTCTCTAGTGAGGTCTCCAGTGCACCCTATCCGCTGACCCGGAAGCAGGGAATGGCTGGCGAAAACTCGTTGGCGGCCGCCCCGGAGGATGACTGTGCCGCTAGGACGGCGAGCCTTGGACGTGCCGGGGCGCGCCCAAGACCCGCTAAGGGCTAGCCGTTGGACGTGTAGCCATCCGTGGCAGTGCCGTCCGGGCCGCCGTGGCCTCCGCCGGGTCCGCCCTGGCCTTCCTCGGTTGCGGTCACGGTGAAGTTCGCATCCAGCAGGACGGTCGCGCGGGTGCCGTCCGCCTTCGTGATGTGGGCTTCGTAGGTGGCGCCGTCGGCGTCGGTCTCCATCCGCTCGATCGTCGCGTTCGGCTGGGCGGCCTTCACCGCCGTCTCGACCTTCGTCGCGGCGTCGCCAGTGAGGACCTGCTCCGTCTTCCCGTTGGCCTGGTGTGGCCCGCGCTGGCCGCCGGTGCCGTAGCCATCGGTGGCCTGGGTCGAGGACGAGCCGCTGGTGGAATCAGCTGCCATCGCGGGGATGGCCGATGCGCCGATGGCGCCGCCGCCGATCACCGCAGCGAGCATGATGCCCGCGGTGGTTTTGTTGATCTTTGCCATAGTGGAACTCCTTTGCTGAGGCCCGGATGCCGGACCGGCCGAGTTTTCGGCTTGGACCCAGCCTCAGCCGCCCAGTTATGGCTGCACTTTCGGCAGGCTGTGCCCGTGCTGTGACACCAGTGGCGGCCGCTCAGGCCCGGGCGATGACCTCGCCGTTGGGAATCAGGAACCAGCCGTCGTCGGTGGAGCCCCACCGGTGCCAGCCCGCGGAAATCCGGGCCAGGTCCGCCTCGCTGGCAAAGCCGTACTCGAGCGCCTGGTCGGCAAAGGATGAATGCAGCACCCGCTCGCCCCACACCCGGGCCTGCCAGCGCCGCTCATGCCCGGTGGCGTAGAGCCAGTTGCTGCTGGACGGCGCCACGTCCGTGAACCCGGCGGCCTGCGCCCAGGACACGAGCCGGCGTCCGGCGTCGGGCTCGGCGCCGTTGCGGCGGGCGATCCGCTGGTACAACTCCATCCAGTCGTCGAGCTCGGGGATGGCCGGGTACCAGCTCATGCCGTGGAAATCGGCGTCGCGCACCGCCACGATCCCGCCGGCCTTGGCCGCCCGGCGCATCTCCCGCAGGGCCGCGACCGGGTCCGTGAGGTGCTGGAGGACCTGATGGGCGTGGACGACGTCGAACGACTCGTCCGGGAAGTCGAGGTCATAGATGTTGCCGGCGGCAAAGTCGACGTTGTCCACGCCGCGCTCGACGGCGAGGCCCGCGGCCTGGGCGATGATGTCGGCAGAGCGGTCCAGGCCCGTGACCCTGCCCGGTGCCACCAGTTCCGCGAAGTCGCACGTGATGCTGCCCGGCCCGCACCCGACGTCGAGGACGTTCGCCCCGGGCGTGAGATACGGGATCACGAACGCTGCCGAGTTCTCCGCCGTGCGGGCGGCATGGGCACGGACCACCGACTCGTGGTGGCCGTGTGTGTACACGTCGTCAGGCTGCTGCGCACTCATGGTGGAACGCTACCCTCCCGCGGACGGAAAAGTGCAGATCCGCCCAACAGCGTCGGGGCTCCGTCGGTAGGCAGTATTTTGCGGCTGGCCGTCAGCTTTGCCGCTTCCGGCGCCGAAGATTCTGCGGATGAATGGAGGAGTGAAAAACAACAGCAGCAATGACTGCGGCCGCCGTCGGCGTCGGCAGGCGCTTCCGCCGGAGCACGCACCCGGAGGTGGCACCGAACGCTGTGCGCCCGGATGTGCCGCCGAACGCTTAAGCAGCCGGAGGCGGCGCCTCTTGGCCAGCCGCAGGCTGCTGCGCGCCTGTGACGGCGCCGCTGCGCGTCAGCCGGGGCGGTGCTCCGCTACGGGGCCGCGGGCGGCTTCCTCGCCGGCCCGGACGGTGGCATCGATCATTGAGTTCATGAACCGGGTGACAATCGCCAGTTCCTCCGGCGTGAAGCTTTCCATCGCCGCGCCCATGTGGCGGGCCAGCGGGAGGAACATGGCGCTGCCGTCGCGGTAGGCCTTGGGGGTCATGCGCAGCTGCACCTGGCGACGGTCCGCGCCCTCGCGCTCGCGGACCACGTGGCCGGAACTGTGGAGCCGGTCGATCAGTGCGGTGGTGGCAGGGGAGCTGAGGCTCAGCTCTTTCCGGAGCACTCCCGGGGTGACGATCTGGTCGCGTGCCGTGTGCCGCATGATGACGGCAAGGGCGTTGAGATCCGTGCGGTGCATGTCGTTGCGGCCGCCGGCGGAGTCCACATAGCGGTTGGCTTCGAGGGTGAATTCCTGGAGGAGCCGGACGAGGGGCGGCGGGCCGGCCGCTGCGGGGGTTCCCGGGGCTTCGGCTGACACAGCGGATCTCCCTTTCCTTGATGCGGCGTTCCTGTAAGTGGCCGCGGCGGTCTGGTCCCGGCCGGCCGGCGTCGTTCACGGCCACTTGGTGAGTTTAGTGCGTGTTTACTGCAGCCCGGAAGATTCTGCGGCGGACGGCGAGGGACTTCCCACCATTTTCCTCCGGCTACGCCCCAATGGTTATCTCCACGATAGAGATAGTCTACTATGGAGCTGAATGTCGGTCCCGCGGCAGAGTACCCCCGGAAGGACACATGCAAGACCCCACGCGCCCACCACTTTCGGAAATCCGCGGCGAAATCGGGCCACCGCGCCCCGGATCAGCGGCGCGATCGTCCGAAAGCGGCGCAGAAAACCGAAAGCGGGGCATAAACCCAACGACGCGCGTCCCATTCTGGCTGCGTTGGCTGGTTCCCGCCGTGCTCGTCGTGGCCTGGCTGGCGATCGCCGGCGTCGGTGGCCCGACATTCGGCCGCCTGAGTGAGGTGTCATCAAACGATCAGGCATCATTCCTTCCCGCCGGTGCCGAGGCCACCGAGGCTGCGGACTGGCAGGCCAGGTTCCGGGACTCCAAGGAGATCCCCGCGGTAATTGTGGTGGAGGGCGACTCCGCCTTCACCCCTGCCCAGCTCCGCGAGGCCGCGGCACTCAAGGACAGGCTGGAGGCCCTGCAGGCCGGCAGCACGGTGATCGGCCCCATCCCGTCCGAGGACGCCAAGGCAGTCCAGTTCGTGGTGCCTATCGATTCCTCGGCGGAAGTGAAAACGGTAGTCAGGGAACTGCGGAACGCGGTCCAGGCGTCCGCGCCGGCAGGAATGCGGACCTTCGTGACCGGGCCGGCCGGCCTTACGGCGGACCTGGTGAGTGCCTTTGCCGGCATTGACGGCATCCTGCTGCTCGTAGCCCTTGGCGCCGTGTTCCTGATCCTGCTGGTCGTCTACCGCTCCCTGCCGCTGCCCGTCATGGTGCTGTTCACGTCCGTGTTCGCGCTGTGCGCCGCGATCCTGCTGGTGTTCGGCATGGCGAAGGCCGGCTGGATCCAGCTGAACGGCCAAAGCCAGGGCATCCTGTCCATCCTGGTGATCGGCGCGGCCACCGACTACGCCCTCCTGTATGTGGCTCGGTTCCGCGAGGCCCTGACCCACACCACCGACCGGACGGCCGCCGCCATCACCGCATGGAAGGCCGCCTGGGAGCCCATCCTGGCCTCCGGCGCCACCGTGATCATCGCTCTGCTCTGCCTGCTCTTCTCCGACCTCAACTCCAACAAAGCCCTCGGCCCGGTAGCGGCGGCGGGCATCCTCTGCGCGCTCCTCGCGGCCCTGACCCTGCTCCCGGCCCTGATGGCGCTGCTGGGCAGGGCGGCGTTCTGGCCGTTCCGGCCTAAGCTGCTGCCCGAAACCCGGCGGGAAGCCGAACTGGTCACCGGGCTGGAAGGCCAGAAGGGACTCTGGCGGGCCGCCGGTTCGCTGGTTGCCCGCCGGCCGCGCACCGTCTGGGTTGCCTCGGTCCTGCTGCTCCTTGTTGCCGGTAGCGGCATCCTGCAGCTCAAAGCCAGTGGCGTCGCGCAGACAGACGTCATCCTCACCGCCTCCAATGCTGTCGACGGACAAGATGCCCTGGGCCGGCACTTCGACGCCGGGTCCGGCAGCCCCGCAGTGATCGTGGCCGACCAGGCAAAGGCCCAAGAGGTGCTGGATCGGGCCAAGGCGAGCAACGGCGTCGGGGATGCCTACCTGCTGGCCGATGGCGGCGTCCCCATCATGACCGGCGCCCCGGCCAACCCGGCAGCTCCCACTGCCCCTGCGGTCAGGGACGGCAAGGTCCTGATCAACGCCACGCTGAACTTCGCGGCGGATTCCACCGAGGCCGAAAACGTCGTGGGAGACCTGCGTCAGGAACTCAAGAAAATCGACGGCGGCGCCCTGGTCGGCGGCGTGACCGCCACGGCCCTGGACACGAACACCACCGCCCAGCGTGACCTCGTCACCATCATCCCGGTGGTCCTCGCGGTCATCCTCGTGATCCTCATGCTGCTGCTGCGCTCGGTGCTCGCGCCGGTCCTGCTGGTCGCCTCCGTGGTCCTGTCCTACGCAGCGGCGATGGGCGTCTCAGCCTTCGTGTTCAATAACGTCTTCGGCTTCCCGGGGGCGGATGCAACGGTGCCCCTGTTCGGCTTCGTCTTCCTCGTGGCACTGGGCGTTGACTACAACATCTTCCTGATGAGCCGGGTCCGGGAGGAATCCCTCAAGCACGGCACCCGGCCCGGCATCCTGCGCGGCCTCGGCGTGACCGGCGGGGTCATCACCTCTGCCGGGGTGGTCCTCGCGGCCACCTTCGCGGCCCTGGGCGTCATCCCGATCATGTTCCTGGTCCAGCTCGCCTTCATCGTCGCGTTCGGCGTTTTGCTGGACACGGTGCTGGTCCGCTCTCTCCTGGTGCCCGCGCTGGCCTACGACCTCGGCCCGCGGATCTGGTGGCCCGGCGGGCTCGGCCGGTCCGGGAACGATGCCGCGGCCCGCGACGACGGGTCGTCCCAGCCGGCGGCCGCCCGGCTGGCGGAAAATGAGGAGGCCGAAGTCCCCTAGGCGGACCCGAATGCCGCAGCCGCCGTCACCGTCCCTGGTCCCCCCACCAGGCGACGGTGGCGGCGGCTGCTTCTCGTCGTAGCCGGCTGTGGGTCAGTGATTGAGCCGGATCTTGAGGGGGACGTAGCTGGTGTCCTGCCGCGAAGCTGCCGCCTGCTGAAGCAGTTCAGGGGTGACGTGGAAGAACCGGGCCACGGTGGCGATTCCGGCAAGCACCGCGTGGGGCGTGAGCGTGGGATCGTGCAGCAGCCAGGAGAGCACGGCGTTCACCCTTTCCTGGTCAGTCGGCAGCGGGGCCGCCAAGAACTCGCCTCCGAGTTCCCAGCGGCCTTCCATCGGGTCGGCGTTCCGGACGCCGGCAACAATCTCCTCCGCTGTGAGAGACGGCTGGGCGAGGGCTAGGAATACGTGGGTTCCGCGCTCCTTGTCCTCGACGCTGAACCGGCCAATGCCTAGGGGGTGGATCCTGTCAGGATCCAACTGCAAACCGAGCTCTTCCGAGGATTCTCGAGCCAGAGCGCGCCGTGGGTCCGGCAGGCCGAACTCATCGCTGTCCCCCTGAATTCCCTTGCGGCGCCTAAGCTCCAAATTCCCGTTCACCGCGGATCCAAATTGCTCGGGATGTGAGCCGGCAAGTTTTGATCTGCCGGCGAACAGCATCATACGGTCGGTTGTAACGACAATGGCGGAAAGGGTCAGGAGCTGTGCCTGCATTCCTTGGACTTCGCGGTCCACGGAGTCGGATGTTGCCCCCGGACGAGTCCCGTCGGCCGCCGCAAGCGTCTGGGGATAGTGATCGAGCAACACGGCGCCGTAAGTTGTCTCGGCCATTGCGAGGTGGAGTCGGAGCCTTCCGTTGCCGCTATCTCTCTCTGTCCGCCAGCCGACCAGCCGGGGCAGGACACCATCGAATGAATGCTGCGTTTCGAATTTCTCCCGGAGGAACCGTTTCTCGGCCTCGGAAGCGGCGAGGTCTTCTATTTCCAGCCCCGCCAGTTCCAGCGGTGCAGGCGGTGTGGGCGCCGCATTCTGCGGAATTTCGTACACCGGTCTGAGTCGGTGCCGGCGATAGCTGACGAACGTGTCGTAGGCGAGAGTGCCCGTCTTGGTGTCCGGCAATTGCCACCAGTCCAGCTCCCGGCCAATCGCCGGTGAGTTGATCCGGACATGGCGGGATTTCCGTTCGACGCCGTAACCGCCACCCGCTGCAGCCTCAGCCAGGAGCCGTGACGTCATAAGGGCCATGTCGGTTTCACGTTCAATGACAGGAACCGAGGTCGTCCCGAGAAACGACCCGCGCTGAAGATCCGCGGCATATGCCGAATAAGCCTGGGACAAGCTGATCAACTCCGCGGCCGGAGCAGCGAACGAAATCGGCATGGGTTTGCCGGTCCCCCGGGGGGCTCCGGAAGCGTTGGCCGGGAAATCGGTGCTGAGCCAATTGAGTTCGTCGGCAGGAGCATTTGGCCCGCCGTGGATGATTTGCCGAACTCGGCGTTTTGAGGAGCGGCGGGTGACCCCCAGAGGCTTAAAGGCTGCGTGGCGCCTGCGTAGAATCAACCAGGCCGGCTGGGCCCGCCATGCGCTGTAGACCGCGTAGATAGCTATCGCTGCAGGTGCCAACGAAACCCAGTCCGCGAAATGCATCCCCCAGAAGTTCACTGCCTCAGTCATCGCCTCATTCAACCATCGAATGGAATCCCACAGCGCCGGGCTCGGGTGGTGTTGCAGCCGCCGTCACCGTCCCTGGTCCCCCCACCAGGCGACGGTGGCGGCGGCTGCTTCGCGCAGCGGGGTGGGCGCCAGCCCCAGGGCGGCCTGGCTTGCAGCGGATTCCATCACGAATGGCCGCTGGAACTGGTATAGGGTCTCTGCCAGTTCCCGCATGTCGGTGGAAAATACTCCCATCGTCCGCAGCGCCCAGCCGGGGACCGCAGTGACACGCGGCGCCCGGACCCCGGCCGCGGTGGCGAATGCGCCCGCGATCTCGCGCTGGGTCAGGGCGCCCCCGGTGGGTGCATGCCACACCCGGTTCCACGCCTGTGGCCTGTCCGCCGCCGCGATCATGGCGGCTGCAAGGTCCGGAACGTATGTGAAGGAATGCGGCTGGTCCGCCCGTCCGATCACCATCAGGGATTTGCCGGCCCGTGCCGGCTTCACCATGCGCTCGCCGGCATGTGCTCCGCGGACCCTGGGGCCGAAGAAGTCGCTCGCCACCACGCTGACCGTGTCCGTTGCCGATGCCGCGCGGGCGTTCAGGAGTGCCGTCCGGATGCCGCGCTTGCCGCCCTGCGCATCCCGCGGGCCGTCCTCGGTCATGGGCCGTTCCGGTGCGCTGTAGGAGTACAGGCTTTCCGGGAAGACCACGACGGCGCCCGCCGCCCCGGCCGCGGCGAGCACGTTCTGCTCGGCGGCGGGCAGTTCACTGGCCCACACGTCGGCGTTGTACCGCGAAGCGTGGATGCAGTGGAAGACGGCGGCGGCGCCGTGGAAGGCCTCGCCGAGCCGGTCAGGCTCCGACACATCAATCGACACTTTTTCGACCAGCGGGTGGGCCGGGCCGCTTCCGGACCTCGTCAGGATGCGCACGCGGTGGCCCGCAGCGGCCAGTTGTTCGGCAACGGTCCAGCCCACCGGGCCGGCCCCTGTGACGGCATAGAGCCTGGACGGTTGGCGCCCGGAGGCAACGGATTCGGACATTTCGATCTCCTTAATAAATTGTGAGAGCAGTGCTCTCCCAATCAGGATGCGACGTCGGGTGCGACCAAGTCAAGAGCGGTGCTCACATTTGTTGACAGTGCTCTTGTTTATGAAATGCTGGGCTCATGCCAGAAGACAGGATTGAAGCCGGGAGTGACGCTGACGTCCATACTGGGGCTGACGGTTTTCCTGCGGCCGCAGCTTCCGGGCCCCGCACCCCGCGCGAGCGTGCCCGGGCCCAGACCGTCGCCGATATCGTCCGGTTGGGCCGGGAGCACCTGGCGCTGCACGGGGCTGCCGCGCTGTCCCTCCGGGCCGTGGCCCGCGACCTCGGGGTCGTCTCCTCGGCGGTCTATCGCTACGTGGAGAACCGGGAGGAGTTGCTGACCCTTCTCCTGATCGATGCGTACAACGAGCTTGGCGATGAAGTCGATGCCGAAGTCGCGGCGGTGCCGGAAGCCGATTTCGGCGGCCGCTTCGCGGCGCTGGGCCGCGCGGTGCGGAACTGGGCGCTGCGCGAACCCTCCCGCTACGCCCTGCTTTTTGGCAGTCCGGTGCCCGGCTACCAGGCCCCGGCCGAGCGGACCACCGGCCCCGGAACCAGGGTGATTACTGCCCTCATTGGCATCCTCGACGGCGCCTTCCGGGCCGGGCAGCTTGCCGCGACAGGCCAGCGGAGTCCCGCCGTTGCCGCCGGGCTGGCCGCGGATCTGGCGAAGATCCGGACCGAGTTCGGCCTGGCGGTGCCGGACGACCTCCTGGCCCGTGGTGTGCTGGCCTGGACCTCCCTCTTCGGCGCCGTCAGCTTCGAAGTCTTCGGCCAGTACGGTGCCGGCACGTTCACTGCCCGGGAGGAGCTCTTCGGCCACCACCTCGCGGTGCTGGCAGGCGTCGCCGGCCTGCCGCCGGCCGGCGCTTCCCTGTGAACCCGGTTCCCCTGTTGCCCCGCGGCGGCGCTAGATAGACTGCCCCTGCGCCCGCACGGGCGCGCCCGATGCGTCCAGGAAGGATCCATCCATGTCTGAAGAGAACAGGCCCGAAGAGAACAGGCCTGAAGAGAATATGTCTGAAGCAAAAGTGTCCGGAACAGCGGCGTCCCAAAACGCCGATGCGGGTCCCGCCGAGGATGAAGCGGAAGCCGCGGCACCAGAAGGGCAGTACGTCGAGGGCGACTACGGCTCCGCCGGCACGGCAGGCGAAGTCCCGCCCACCGCCGTCGAGGGGGAGTATGCGGCGGGGGACTACGGCAGCGCAGGCGTGGCCGGAGCGGCCGTCGTCGGCGACGTGGAAGGCGACTATCCCGAGGGTAACTACGGGGAGGGCGGGGTCTCCGGTGAGCCTGCACTTGCCGAGGAGGGGGAGTACCCCGAAGGCGACTATGGGACCGCCGGAACGTCCCGTCCCCAGCAGACCGGCCGGCCGGCTCCGGGAGAGCCTGCAGGCGCCGACGACGCCGCCGCCCGGGGCGACGACTAGCGCGCCGGAAGCCGGGGCGACCAGCCGGCGCGGGCGCCGGCTGGTCTGTGGTGTGGTCTCTGCGCAGGTTCGCGCAGGGCGAAACGGCGCCCCGGGAGAGGCTGCAAGGGCTGCAATCCGGGGAATCCAGGCTGCGATGAGCGGCCGCGGGCCGGACGCGCGGCAAAGTTGAGTCGATGTCGCTCAACTTTGAGTTGACATATATCCGCGTCTGGGTAAAGTTGAGTCTAGATCGCTCAATAACGGTCGGACCCATGCGGTTGATCCCACTGTGGTCCGCGGCCATCTCCGCAAGATTCCCAGGAAAGTAAGGAAGCAATCCATGTCACGTGCAGTAGGAATTGACCTCGGAACCACTAACTCCGTCGTCTCCGTTCTCGAAGGTGGCGAGCCCACCGTCATTGCCAACGCCGAGGGTGGCCGCACCACGCCGTCGGTTGTTGCCTTCTCCAAGTCCGGCGAGGTCCTGGTCGGCGAGATCGCCAAGCGCCAGGCCGTCAACAACATTGACCGCACCATCGCGTCCGTCAAGCGCCACATGGGCACTGACTGGACCGTCGCCATTGACGACAAGAAGTACACGGCGCAGGAAATCTCCGCCCGTATCCTCATGAAGCTCAAGAACGACGCCGAGTCCTACCTTGGCGAAAAGGTCACCGACGCCGTGGTCACCGTGCCGGCGTACTTCAATGACGCCCAGCGCCAGGCCACCAAGGAGGCCGGAGAAATCGCCGGCCTGAACGTCCTGCGCATCGTCAACGAGCCCACCGCGGCCGCTCTGGCCTACGGCCTGGACAAGGGCAAGGAAGACGAGCTCATCCTGGTCTTCGACCTCGGCGGCGGCACCTTCGACGTCTCCCTCCTTGAGGTCGGCAAGGACGAGGACAACTTCTCCACCATCCAGGTCCGCGCCACCGCCGGTGACAACCACCTCGGCGGCGACGACTGGGACCAGCGCGTCGTGGAGTACCTGCTGAACCAGCTCAAGGTCAAGGGCATCGACCTCACGAAGGACAAGATTGCCCTGCAGCGTCTGCGTGAAGCTGCGGAGCAGGCCAAGAAGGAACTTTCCTCCTCCTCGAGCACCAACGTTTCCCTCCAGTACCTGTCCGTCACCCCGGACGGCCCGGTCCACCTGGACGAGCAGCTGACCCGCGCCAAGTTCCAGGACCTCACCAAGGACCTGCTGGACCGCACCAAGAAGCCGTTCCAGGACGTCATCAAGGAAGCCGGCATCAAGCTCTCCGAGATCGACCACATCGTGCTCGTCGGCGGTTCCACCCGCATGCCGGCCGTCTACGACCTCGTCAAGGAACTGGCCGGAGGCAAGGAGCCGAACAAGGGCGTCAACCCCGATGAGGTAGTCGCAGTCGGTGCAGCCCTGCAGGCCGGTGTCCTCAAGGGTGAGCGCAAGGACGTGCTGCTGATCGACGTCACCCCGTTGTCCCTTGGCATCGAAACCAAGGGCGGCATCATGACGCACCTGATCGAGCGCAACACCGCCATCCCCACCAAGCGGAGCGAGACCTTCACCACGGCGGATGACAACCAGCCGTCTGTGGCCATCCAGGTCTTCCAGGGGGAGCGCGAGTTCACCCGCGACAACAAGCCGCTGGGCACGTTCGAGCTGACCGGCATCGCTCCGGCTCCCCGCGGGGTCCCGCAGGTCGAGGTCACCTTCGACATCGATGCCAACGGCATCGTGCACGTTTCGGCGAAGGACAAGGGCACCGGCAAGGAACAGTCGATGACCATCACCGGCGGCACCGCGCTGTCGAAGGAAGACATTGACCGCATGGTCCGCGACGCGGAAGAGCACGCAGCCGACGACAAGGCACGCCGCGAGGCAACCGACACCCGCAACACGGCCGAGCAGCTCGCCTACTCCGTGGACAAGCTGATCGCGGACAACGCCGACAAGCTGCCCGAAGAGGTCAAGACCGAGGTCAAGGCCGACGTCGACGCCCTCAAGAAGGCCCTCGAGGGCACCGATGACGCCGCCGTGAAGACTGCGTTTGAGAAGCTGCAGGCTTCCCAGACCAAGCTCGGCGAAGCCATCTACGCCCACGCTGGATCCCCCGACGGCCACGCAGGCGCTCAGGATGCCCCCGCAGGCGAGCCGGCAGCCGGCTCGGGCTCCGATGAGGACATCGTCGACGCCGAAATCGTTGACGAAGACGAGAAGAAGTAATCATGCCGCACCACGGTAACGAAGAAGAGCACGGTTCTTCCGAGAGCCGGAGCCAGGGCGACGAGCAGGAGAACGAGCCGCAGAAACCGGTCATCCACGACAACCGCAAGGTTGACCCGAAGACCGGCCAGGCCCGCCACCCGGACCAGGAACGCGCAGCCGCCTCCGCGGCGGACTCCGACCCCGACTCGGGAGACGCGCTCTCCCAGGCGGAGGACATCCTCAACAGCGTCGAGGTGCCTGCGGACGAATCCGTGGCCCAAGGCGTGGGTGCCGCTGAGGCGGAGGAGCTCAAGAATGACCTTCGCCGCCTGCAGGCGGAGTACGTCAACTACCGCAAGCGCGTCGAACGTGACCGCGCCGTGGCGGGGGAGATGGCCGTGATCGGCGTCCTGAACTCACTGCTTCCGGTGCTGGACGACGTCGATGCTGCCCGCCAGCATGGCGACCTCGCGGACGGCCCTTTCGCCGCGATCGCCGCCAAACTGGAGGCTGCGCTGAAGACGTACGGACTGGTCCGCATCGATGAGACCGGCGTGGAGTTCGATCCGACCATCCACGAGGCCCTCATCCAGCAGCCCGGCACGGACATCGAAATCGACACCGTCAGCCAGGTGCTGCGCGCGGGCTACAAGTCCGGCGAACGCGTCCTCCGCGCGGCCCAGGTGATCGTGGCGGTTCCGGCGTAGCTTCGCCTCCACGCCTTCGCGGATGAGGGGCCCCGCCCCTCCGCCGGGTGGCCAAGGATCTGCGATCCTGGGCCACCCGGCTTCGGCGTTACGCGATAGTCTCGCCTTAACCTCTTTGCATTTTGAAAGGAAACGCCATTGGCTAGCCAGGACTGGGTGGACAAGGACTTCTACAAGATTCTTGGTGTCGCCAAGGACGCTTCCGACGCCGACATCAAAAAGGCTTACCGCAAGCTTGCCCGGCAGCACCACCCGGACAGGAATGCCGGTGATGTCGCGTCGGAGAAGAAGTTCAAGGACATCTCCGAGGCCTATTCCGTGCTCTCGGACCCCGATGAGCGCCAGCAGTACGATGCCATCCGGGCCATGGGTGGCGGCGCACGCTTTGCACCCGGCGGAAGCGGCGGCGCCCCCGGCGGAGCTGGCTTCGAGGACCTCTTCGGCGGGCTCTTCACCGGCGGCGGGGGGCGCCATTCCGGCAGTTACAGCACGGCCGGCGGCATTCCGCCCGAGTTCGCAGATCTCTTCGGCGGCGGCGGGTTCGGCGGCGGGGGCCAGCCGTTCCAGCGGGCTCCGCAGAAGGGCGCCGACCGCACGGCGTCCACCTCGATCTCGTTTGCCGGGTCAATCCGCGGCACCACGATCGGCCTGCGTGAACCGGATGGCGAGGTCATCGACGTCCGGATCCCGGCCGGAATCAAGGACGGACAAAAGGTCCGCGTCCGCGGCAAGGGACAGTATGCTGCCGCCGGCAACGGCGACCTCATGGTCACCGTCACCGTGAAGCCCCACGAGTTCTACGTCCGCGACGGCGACAACCTCCGGATCCACGTTCCGGTCTCCTTCCCGGAGGCGGCCCTGGGCGCGGACATCGAGGTTCCGACAATCGACGGCGACAAGGTCAAGGTCAGGGTTCCCGCAGGGACGCCCTCGGGCCGCACGCTGCGCGTCAAGGGCCGGGGCGTCAAGCACGCCAAAGCCACCGGCGATCTGCTGGTGACAATCGACGTCGCCGTTCCGCGCAGGCTCAACAAGGAAGCGGAGGAGGCCGTGAAGGCTTTCGCCGCGGCGACCACCGATGAGGACGTCCGCGCGGGCCTGGCAGCCAAGGCCCGGCTGTAGGAACGGGATCCAGCCATGGCCATCGACTTCGATCAGCCGATCTTCGTCATCTCCGTTGCCGCAGAGCTCGCGGACATGCACCCGCAGACACTGCGCCAGTACGACCGGCTGGGCATCGTCTCGCCCAGCCGTGCCCCGGGCAAGTCAAGGCGCTACTCGCAGCGGGATGTGAACATGCTCCGCGAGGTCCAGCGGCTCTCCCAGGAGGGGGTCTCGCTGGAGGGCATCAAGCGGATCCTGCAGCTGGAGAACCAGGTGGCCGCCCTGCAGCGCCGGGTCGGCGAGCTGACTGAGGAGCTGGGCCGGCGCCGCCAGAGTGCCGATTCGCGGATCTTCGCCGCCGGAACTGCCGGCGACGTCGTCAGCCTGGCCCGCGGCAAGCGCCCCCAGGCGCGGTCGCAGGCGCTGGTGGTCTGGCGGCCACGGGGCATCGACTAGGGCGGGCACTAGGGACAATCAAGAGCATCAGGTTTGGCTTTGGATGCCCGGGCAAGTAGCCGCAGGACCGGACTGAGTACACCGGAACGTAAACAGGTAACCGGGAATCCGATAGTCGGGTACCTGATTTGCGTGACTTCAGGCCCGTGCCGCGCGTTGAATTGGAGTGTCAGAAAAAGCTGGCATGACACGCTCACAGCTCCCACAGGAAGCCCGGGCGCAGAGCCAGCGCAGAAGCAGCGTAGACGCCGGGGGGCATCGCATGCATGATTCAGCCCAGCTTGATCCGTCCATTGCCGATTCGAGGCGGCCTGGTCAGCCGCGACGGGGTTGGTCCCGACCGCGGCCGGCGACCTTGACGGGCACACTGTGAGCCCGGGGCTCCAGGCGGCCGTCCTGTTTGCCGGCTCGCTGACAGGGCACGTCCTGATGTCCCTGGGACAGACCCTCGTGGTCGTATGCCTGTGCTTCGACTTCGTCCGCGCAGTTTCCGTCCCGCGGTCCCACCGCCGGTACGTGGCCAACACCGCGTTCCGGACTCTTGCCCTGCCTTCCATCCTGGTCATGGCGTTCAGCGTGCTCATCGACGCCGCCTCCGGCTCCTGGCAGGACGTCGGCGCGGGAGTCTTTGTCCTGGTCGCCGTGATCTTCCGGTGGCACCATGACACCGACGAGGACAACTGGTGGAAGGGCAAAGGCAAAGCCCTGGGCCGGTGGCTCCGGAACCGGGCGGCCTCGGGGTCCATGGTTGCTCCGGCCACGGCGTGAAAAAGCCCTTGCTGTCCGGGCGTCCCAGGGTGTCCAATCCTTAACACAAGGCCCTGCGGGGCACGAGTGGATGCGACGCCGGGAGGTTCTCATGCCGTCGAAGGGCGCCAAGACCCCGTCCAGGGGTCCGGTCCGGGGTACATCTGACCTCCGGCGGGCCGACGCCAACGGCGTCGCGCCGCCGGAGCAGCCGGACAGGATCCGCAATGTGGCCCTCGTGGGGCATTCCGGTTCCGGAAAAACAATGCTTACCGAGGCCATGCTTGCCGCCACCGGGGCCATCACCCGTAAAGGCTCGATCGCCGAGGGCACCACGGTGAGCGACTCGGACCCCTCCGCCATCGCGCAGAAGCGCTCCGTGGCCCTGGCGGTGGTGCCGGTGACGGTGGGGGAGACCAAGGTGAACCTGCTGGACACTCCGGGCTATACGGATTTCGTCGGCGAGCTGCGGGCCGGCCTTCGTGCGGCGGATGCGGTGCTGTTTGTCGTCTCGGCCACGGATGACGTCGACGCTGCGACAACTGCGCTCTGGAGCGAATGCCAACGGCTCGGAATGCCGCGGGCCGTGGTTATCAGCCGTCTGGACCATCCGCGCGCGGATTTCGACGCCGCCGTCGCCCGCTGCCGGTTGGCATTCGGCGACGCGATCGTTCCGCTCTACCTGCCGGTCCGCTCGGACGGTGCCGTAAACGGGTTGCTGGGGCTGCTGACCGGGACGGTGTCCGAGTACGGGCCGGCGGAAACGGCGCCGGCCACCCGGGCCGTCACCGGCGTCGAACTTGCCGCGGCGGAGACCGCACGTGACGCGCTGATCGAAGGGATCATTGCCGAGAGCGAGGACGAGACGCTCATGGACCGCTACCTCGCCGGTGTTGCAATCGCCCCCGATGTCCTGATCGACGATTTGGAGACGGCCGTGGCCCGCGGCTCCTTTCACCCGGTGCTGCCGACGTCAGCGGAATCCGGGCTCGGCATGGCGGAGCTGCTCGAGGTTCTGGTGCGCGCGTTTCCGACGCCGGCGGAGCACGGCGTTCCCGCAGCGACGGACCTCGACGGGGTGCCCGCCGGCCCGCTCGCCTGCGATCCCGAGGGCCCGCTGCTCGGTGAAGTGGTTCGCACGACGATCGATCCGTTCCTCGGCCGCGTCTGCCTGGTCCGCGTCTTCTCCGGCGTTGTGCGCGAGGACGCCGCCATCCATGTGGGCGGCCGCGGAATGGCGGACCGCGGCCACGAGGACCATGACAGCGACGAGCGGGTCACCCACCTGTATTCACCGCTGGGATCGGGACTGCGGCCGGTGCCGTTCTGCGTCGCCGGGGATATCTGCGCGCTGACCAAACTGGGCACCGCCGAGACCGGGGATACGATTTCGGCCAAGGACCTGCCGCTGCTGGTGGCACCCTGGGACATGCCGGACCCGCTCATGCCGGTTGCCATCGAAGCTGCCACGCACGGCGACGAGGACGCCCTGGCCAGGAATCTGGGGAAGGTCACCGCCGGGGACCCCACGCTCCGGGTGGAACGCAACTCCGAAACCCACCAGCTGATCCTGTGGTGCATGGGGGAGGCGCACGCCGATGTCGTCCTGGGCAGGCTGCGGGACCAGGGCGTAAATCTGCAGACCGTCCCGGTGATCACGCCGCTGCGGGAGACGTTTGCCGCGCCGGCGGCCGGGCATGGGCGTTACGTAAAGCAATCCGGCGGCCACGGCCAGTACGCCGTCTGCGACATCGAGGTGGAACCCCTTGACCGCGGCGCCGGTTTCGAGTTTGTCGACAAGACGGTGGGCGGGGTGATTCCCGGGCCGTTCATCACCTCGGTGGAAAAGGGCGTGCGTGCCCAGATGCAGAAGGGCGTCTCCGCCGGGTTCCCCGTAGTGGATATCAAGGTCACCCTGATCGGCGGCAAAACGCACAGCGTGGACTCCTCCGACGCGGCGTTCCAGGCTGCCGGCGCGCTGGCCCTCCGGGAAGCGGCGGCCGCAACCCGTATTCAGTTCCTGGAACCGGTCTCGTCCGTGACCATCAGCGTTTCGGAGGATCACGTGGGCGCGGTGATGAGCGACTTGTCCTCCAGAAGGGCACGCCTGACCGGAACCACCTCTGCCGGGGCCGACGGCACCGAGATCAGCGCCGAGGTTCCGGACCAGGAACTGTTGAAGTACTCGGTGGAGTTGCGGGCCCTGACCGCCGGCAGCGGCCGGTTCCGGCGCAGCTATTTGCGGCACGAACCCGTGCCCGCAACAGCTGCGCCGGCCGGCATCAGCCGTTGATCACCTGCGGAACACCGAGGGCCTTGAGGCCTTCGACGCCGAATTCGAGGCCGTAGCCGGACTGTTTGGCGCCGCCGAAGGGGACACGGGGGTCCACCGCGCCGTGCTTGTTGATCCAGACGGTGCCGGCCTCGATCCGGGCCGCCACCTTCCGGGCTTGTGCGGAGTCGGAGGACCAGACAGAGGCACCGAGTCCGACGTCGAGCCCGTTGGCCAGGGTGATCGCCTCGTCCACAGTGCTGTAGCGGATGATCGGCAGGGCGGGGCCGAACTGTTCCTCGGCGACAAGCGGGTTGCTGTTGTCGATATCCGCCACGAGCGTGGCGGGGTAGAAGTGGCCCGGCTGGTCCGGGTCCGGGTTGCCGCCGAGCAGAATCCTGGCCCCGGAGTCGCGGGCGGCGTCAACCAGCCGGGCAACGATCTCGTACTGCTGGCGGTTCTGCAGCGGCCCCAGGACGTTGGCCTCGTCCAGGCCGTTGCCCATAGGCATGGCACGGGCCACGCTGGTGAGTTCAGCGCAGACGGCGTCGTAAATGGCGTCGTGCACGTAGAGGCGTTTGAGTGCCGCGCAGGTCTGGCCGGTGTTGATGAACGCGCCCCAGAACAGGCCCTCGGCGATCGCCTTCGGGTCGGCGTCGGGCAGGACGATGCCGGCGTCGTTGCCGCCGAGCTCCAGGGTGAGACGTTTGACGGTGTCGGCGGACGATTTGATGATGGCCTTGCCGGTGGCCGTGGAGCCGGTGAACATGATCTTGCCGATCGCCGGGTGTTCGGCCAGCCGGGCGCCGACCTCGCGGCCGCCGGAGACCGCCGTGAGGAGGCCCTCCGGGAGTTCCTGGTTGAGGATTTCGACGAGGGCCAGGACGGACAGCGGGGTGAATTCGGAGGGTTTGACCACCAGGGCGTTCCCCATCCGCAGGGCGGGAGCAACCTGCCAGACGGTGATCATCATGGGCCAGTTCCAGGGGCCGATCGCGCCGACGACGCCGATGGGCCGGTAGTGCAGTTCGGCGTACGTTTCGCCGTCGTCCACCACGGTTTCGGGTGCCAGGGGCGTGGCGGCGGCCGCGCGGAGCCAGGCGGCGCAGGCGCCGACCTCGAAGCGGGCGTTCGGGCCGTTGAGCGGCTTGCCCTGCTCGCGGGAGAGCAGCCGGGCCAGTTCCTCGGCGGAGCGTTCGACGGCGTCGGCGGCCCTGAGCAGCGCGGCGGAGCGGGCGTCGTGGCCCAGGGCAGCCCAAGCCGGCTGCGCGGCGGCCGCGGCGGCGATGGCTTGCTCCAGGTCCTCGACGGTGTGGACCGGGGCTTCGCCGACCGGTTCACCGGTGGCCGGGTCAAGAATTGTGCGGGTCTCACCGGACACCGGGGTGATTGAGGCGAGGAGGGCGTCGTAGGTTTCCATGGGTACTCCACATCGAGTAGTTGAGGCGCTGCGTCGTTGAGACACATGTCCGAGTGTCCTCCGGTGCCTGATGTGCGGTCTTGTCTTTGCGCGAACTGCAGTTGACCCGGTGCGAATGATCGGCAGGGCCAATTGCGCTGTGTTCCATATGCGCTGTGTTCCATATGCGCTGGGTTCCATTGCGCTGGGGAACAACAACCGATCACGGATCGACAAGAGAGTGACGGGCGTCACCTGCCATGCTGGATTTCACGGTGCACAGCACCTCCATTTCTCAGACAGCCATTCCCAGACTCATGACCGTTAAGAAGGATCCGATGAGTATTTCAAATTCCGAGTCCCGGACCGCGGAAGCCCGTCCCCGCACGGAGCACTCCACCGCGCTGCGCGCCGGCAGTGTCGGCGTCATGGGCATTCTCTTCTTTGTCTTGTCCGCCCAGGCGCCGTTGACGGGCATCGTCGGGGCGTCGCCGCTGGCCGCGGCCCTCGGCAACGGTGCCGGGGCGCCCGGGGCATATCTGGTGGTGGGCATCGTCATCGTGATCTTCGCCGTCGGGTTCGTCGCGATGAGCCGAAAAATTCAGGCCAACGGCGCCTTCTACGCCTACGTCACCGCCGCCTTTGGGCGGAAGATCGGGGCAGGGGCTGCGTGGCTCGCGCTCCTCGCGTACAGCACGGTCCAGGCCGCGATGTACGGGCTCTACGGCGCGGCGTTCTCGGGCGTCCTGGGAACCGCCGGCATTGAGGTCCCCTGGTGGCTGCTGGCCGTGATCACCATGGCGGGCGTGCAGGTGCTGGGATCCCTCAACATCGAACTCGGGGCGCGGGTCCTGGCCGTGCTCGTGGGCCTGGAGGTCGCCATTCTGCTCATGTTCGGGTTCACCGTGCTGTTGCGCGGCGGCGGACCGGAAGGAATCAGCCTGGCGGCGTCCTTCTCTCCCTCGGCGATCGGCGCAGGGGCTCCGGGGGGTAGCCATCATGTTCGCTGTCGCCTCGATGTTCGGCTTTGAATCCACGGCCATCTACTCGGCCGAGGCCAAGGACGCCCACCGTACAGTCGCCCGTGCCACGTATCTTTCGGTGGGGGTCATCGCGGTCTTTTTCTCCTTCATTTCGTGGATGCTGGTCAGCTACTACGGCCCCTCGCACGTCATAGATGCCGCGGGCGCGGCTCTCGAATCGGGCGACTCCACCTCCTTCGTGCTGACGCCGATGGTGGAGCTGTTCGGGCCATGGGCAGGAACCGTCACCGGCGTCCTGCTCGTGACATCCCTGCTGGCCGGCATCATCGCCTTCCACAACGGCATCAACCGCTACCTCCATTCGCTGGCCCTGCGCGGGTCGATGCCCCGCGTCGTCGCCCGGACCAATCGGCACAAGGCCCCCGCCGTCGCCGCCCGGATCCAGACCGTGATCGCTTTCCTGCTCGTCGCGCCGTTCGCGGTGCTGTCCCTGGATCCTGTCCTGACACTCTTTTCCTGGTTCAGCGGGCTGGCCGTGGCGGCGCTCCTGGTGCTGTACATGCTCTGCTCCCTGGCCGTCGTCGCGTACTTCCGGCGCGAAAAAGTGACCGGACAGCTCTGGCAGACTGCGGTGGCGCCCGTGCTCGCCACCCTGCTGCTTGGCTGGGTTCTGTCCCTGGTGATCAGCAACTTCACCGCGTTGATCGGCGGCAGTGCTGAAACGGCCGTGGGCCTGCTGATCGCCGTCCCAGTAGTCTTTGCGGCCGGCGTGCTGGTGGAGATCCGGGTGGAGAGGCAGCTCCGGACCTCAGGGCATGAGTTCGCCGGGTAGTCGTCTCGGCTGAGGAGTTGCGAGGGCGGTGCCGGACAGATCCGGCGCCGCCCTCTGTGCTCCCCCGGTCCGGCTGGCGCTGTCGAAACTGCTCGCGCTGTCAGCCGCCGGGAGGGTCATGCTCAGGCGCCGCGCCGCCAGTCGCTGGGGGACTCACCGAAGGCATCACGGAAGGAGCGGCTGAAATGGGCCGCATCCAGGAAGCCCCAACGCCCGGCCACTGCCCCTACCGGCATGCCGGCCAGGAGCGGGTCCCGCAGCTCGCGGCGAGCCCCTTCCAGCCGCTGGGTCCGGATCCAGCTCGCCACGGTGGTCCCGGATTCATGGAACACATTGTGAAGGTGCCGGGTGGAAATGAAATGGGCCGCTGCGATGGAAACGGGCGAGAGCAGCGGATCGGCCAGATTGGCGTCGATGTATTCGCGGACCGAGGCCGCCAGGAGGGCCTGCGGCCTCATCCGGTCCGGGGACATGTCCAGTTCCGAATGCAGCATGGTGGACACGAGATCGAGGGCATTTGTGGCGAGCCGGGACCCGCTCGGGCCGCTCAGCACGTCCAGGTTCTCTGCGAGGTGGGCGATGAACGGCCCGACGATCGCGGCGAGGCCGCCGTCGGAAGCCATCCGCACGGCCGAAAGCTGCGCGATGCAGTCCGGCGGCAGGGACAGCGCATCCCAGGGGAACATCACCACCATGAGCCGGGCGTCCCCCTCGAACGCGAGCGTGTAGGGCCGGCTGGTGTCGTAGATGGAGAGGTCGCCTGGGCGCAGGAGGGCCTCGCGGTTGTCCTGGATGAGGAGCCCGGTGCCCTGCAGCTGGAGATTGAGCTTGAAATAGCGCTGGCTGGACTGGGCGATCAGTGCCGGCGTGCGGTGGACCTCATGGCTGGTGGAGGAGACTTCGACCACCGCTACACGGTCCAGCCTGCGTGCCCGCATGCGGCCGCGGAAGTTGTCCGCATCTGCGCTCGAGGCGGCCAAGGGGACGAAGGACTCCGCGACCAGGTGCCTCCAGTGCTCGAACGAGGCCGCCGTGCTGGTGCGGACGTCCTGCCCTGCGGGACTGAGGGATGGGCGGGCTGCAACTGCGGTCATCGAAAGATCCTGACGCCGTCGTAATTCGGGGACTGTGCCGTTTCCGGGGACTGTGCCGTGGGACACAGTCCTTTCAGGGTAGCGGCGCGGCCCGCCGCTGTCATCTTTTTTCGACAACCGGCGAAAAAAGAATGCGCGGGGGCCTAGCAGCCCAGCAGGGTCAGGAGCCCTTCCAGCTGCTCGGTCAGCCCGAGCTCCACCTGGCCCTCGGGGGCCAGTGCGGCCGCGATCTGTGCGCCGAGGAGGAAATTGAGCAACTGTCCGGCCAGCGCGGCGTCGGCGACGACTGTGGTGACGGTGCCGGATTGCCGCGCCTCGGCAAGGTGCTGACGGATCGCAGCAAGCCACTGCTCCATAGAATCCCGGTGGATCCGCGCCTTGTCGGGATCATTGATGGCCTTCTGCCAGAAGGGAATGACAATCCGGGCCTCGTTGATCCGCTCCTCGTCCAGGGGCAGCACCTCGACGCAAAACAACCTCAGGGCCACCAGTCCGGACTGCCCGGCGGTGACCTCCGCGATGCGTTCGTTGGTGCGGTTGAAGACGTGCCCGAACGCGAACGTCAACAGGTCATCCTTTGTGGGGAAGTACGGCTTGAGGGCCCCGTTCGCGAAGCCGGCCTCGAGGGCGATTTCGCGCATGGTGGCGCTTTCAATACCGAGCCGGGCGATGGTCCGCCACGTCGCGTCGACGAGTTCAAGCCGCCGCTGGTCGTGGTCGACAATCTTTGGCACCGGGCAGCTCCCCAAAATATTTTGCGTCGGACTCTTGTGGCACATCTTACGGTTCCGTATTCTCTACAACTATAGAAAATAAAGTTCTGACCCGCCAGGGTCACCGAACGAAGGCCCCCAAGATGCCCGTACAAACTGAAACCCACACCTCGTTTAGTCCTTACGGCCTGGCCACGGGCGCCGAGATCGCCGCCGTCCAAGGCATTCTGCGTGCCGCGGGCCTGCTGGGAGACACCCAGCGCATCGCGTACCTCGGCCTGGTGGACCCCGCCAGGAACGCGCCGGTCGACAGCGAGGACCGCCGGTTCCGGGTCTTCCTGCACGACGTCTCCGGAGGACGTCCGGCTGACGTCACCGTCTCGGTTTCCAGCGGCACGGTTATTTCCGCCGTCGAGCTGGACACCGCGCTGACTGGCGAGCTTCCTGTCCTGGAGGAGGAATTCGAAGTCGTCGAACAGCTCCTGGCCACAGACGAACGGTGGCTTCAGGCGCTGGCTGACCGGGGCCTGGATGTCAGCAAGGTCCGCGTTGCCCCGCTGTCCGCCGGGGTGTTCGAGTACCCGGAGGAAAAGGGCCGCCGGATCCTGCGCGGCCTGGCCTTCGTGCAGGATTTCCCGGAGGACAGTGCCTGGGCGCACCCCGTGGACGGGCTGGTGGCGTACGTCGACGTCGTCAGCCAGGAAGTCACGCAGGTGCTGGACACCGGTGCCGTCCCGATTCCCGCCGAACACGGCAACTACACCGATCCGGAGCTCACCGGCCCGCTGCGCACCACGCAGAAACCCATCAACATCACCCAGCCGGACGGACCCAGCTTCACCGTCACCGGCGGAAACCATATCGAGTGGGAAAAGTGGAGCGTCGACGTCGGCTTCGACGTCCGTGAAGGCGTGGTGCTGCACAACCTTGCCTTCCGGGACGGCGGCCGCAAGCGGCCCATCATCAACCGCGCATCCATCGCCGAAATGGTGGTTCCCTACGGGGACCCGTCGCCCATCCGGTCCTGGCAGAACTACTTCGACACCGGTGAATACCTCGTAGGCCAGTACGCGAACTCGCTGGAACTGGGCTGCGACTGCCTCGGCGAGATCACCTACCTCAGCCCCGTCATCAGCGACGCCTTCGGCAACCCCCGGGAAATCCGTAACGGCATCTGCATGCATGAGGAAGACTGGGGCATCCTGGCCAAGCACAGCGACCTCTGGACCGGCATCAACTACACCCGCCGCAACCGCCGCCTGGTGATCTCCTTCTTCACCACCATCGGCAACTACGACTACGGTTTCTACTGGTACCTGTACCTCGACGGCACCATCGAGTTCGAGGCCAAGGCGACCGGCGTCGTCTTCACCTCCGCCTACCCGGAAGGCGGTTCGGCCAACATCTCCCAGCTCGCCCCGGGCTTGGGCGCCCCGTACCACCAGCACCTGTTCAGCGCCCGGCTGGACATGGCGATCGACGGCTTCACCAACCGGGTGGAGGAAGAGGACGTGGTCCGGCAGGCGATGGGCGAGGGCAATGAACGCGGCAATGCCTTCTCCCGGAAGCGCACAGTCATCGCCCGCGAATCCGAGGGTGCCCGCGAGGCCGATGCCCGCAGCGGCCGGACCTGGGTCATCTCCAATCCGGACTCACGCAACCGGCTCGGCGAAGCCGTCGGCTACAAGCTCCATGCCGAGGGCCAGCCCACGTTGCTGGCAGACCCGGAGTCCTCCATCGCCCGGCGGGCCGCCTTTGCCACGAAGGACCTGTGGGTGACCCGGTTCGCGGAGGAGGAACGGTACCCCACAGGCGACTTCGTGAACCAGCACGCCGGGGGAGCCGGGTTGCCGCAGTTTGTGGCGCAGGACCGGGAGCTGGACGGCCAGGACATCGTTCTGTGGCATACCTTCGGTCTGACCCACTTCCCGCGTCCCGAGGACTGGCCCATCATGCCGGTGGACACAGTCGGCTTCAAGCTCCGGCCCGAGGGATTCTTTGACCGCAGCCCCGTCCTGGATGTGCCCGCAAGTGCACAGCCGGCCGGCGGCCACTGCCACAGCTAGTCCGGCGCCGTGGGCGTTGCAGCCGGCGTGGGCCGGCGGGGCGGCATTGTGCTTCATCCCCGGATCTGCGCCGCCGTGACGGCGGCGTCCTGCCTCACGCATCTGGGGCTTGCCGCCGGGAACCAGCACGGGACATGGCTGAACCTGCTCATGCTCGCCATGGTGGTTGTGTGCCTGCCGTGCGCCGTGCACATCTGGCGCAACGGCAGGGTCACCGCCGTTCGCCAGGTGATGGCCGCGGCGCTGGCGATGACCGGGGTGCACGCGGTCCTGCTCCTCGGCGCAGGCTCCGGCGGCGCGGGCCACGTCCACCATGGAACCGCTGCCGCTACCGGAGCGGCGCCCGCGGGCTCCGGGGCGCTGCTGGCAGTCATCGCGCTGGAAGTGACGACGGCACTGCTCGCCGCGACGCTCCTGGCCCGGCTCCGGGCACGGGCCCACGGGTGAGCAGCGTCAGTCGTTGAGCAGCGTCAGTCGTTGAACAGCGTCAGTCGTTGAACAGTGTCAGTCGTTGAACAGTCCTGCCAGGTCCTCCGCCGTCAGAGCGGAGCCGGTGAGCGCGTCGCCTTCCATGACGTCGGCGAACAGCTGGGATTTCTTGGCCTTGAGCGCCATGACCTTCTCCTCGATCGTGTCCTTGGCGACGAGCCGGTAGACCATGACGTTCCGGGCCTGGCCGATCCGGTGGGTCCGGTCCACGGCCTGGGCCTCCGACGCCGGATTCCACCACGGGTCCAGCAAGAACACGTAGTCGGCCTCGGTCAGGTTCAGGCCGAAGCCGCCGGCCTTGAGGCTGATGAGGAACACCGGCGCGGCGCCGTTCTTGAACTCGTTCACGACGTCGGTGCGGTTGCGCGTGCCGCCGTCGAGGTAGCAGAACTCGATGTTCTCCTCGACCAGCCGTTCCCGGACCTTGCCCAGGAAGCCGGTGAACTGGCTGAAAATCAGGGCCCGGTGTCCTTCGGCCACCAGGTCCGCGAGCTGCTCGAACAGGACATCGAGCTTGCTGGAACGCACCCCGGACAGTGACGGATCGATCAGTGACGGGTCCAGGCTCAGCTGCCGGAGCAGGGTCAGCGACTGGAAGATGGTGAACCGGTTCTTGTTGACGTCCTCGATCAGGCCCAGGATCTTCTGGCGTTCCCGCTGCAGGTGCGTCTGGTACACCTTCTGGTGCCGCGGGTTCAGCACGACTTCCAGAATCTGCTCCTGCTTGGGCGGCAGGTCCCGGATGACCTGCTCCTTGGTGCGCCGCATCATGAGCGGCCGGACCCGCCGCCGGAGCTTGTCCAGCTGCCCCTTGTCGCCGTTCTTCTCCACCGGCTTCTGGTAATACTCGGCGAACCGTTTGGGGCTGGAAAAGAGCCCGGGGGCCACAATCGAGGTCAGTGCCCAGAACTCCATCAGGTTGTTCTCCAGCGGGGTGCCCGTGATAGCGAGTTTGAAGGCGGCAGGCAGTTTGCGGGCGCACTGGTAGGCCTTGGACTGGTGGTTCTTGACGAACTGCGCCTCGTCCAGGACCAGGCCGGCCCAGGTCTGGGAGGCGTAGGCCTCGTAGTCGATCCGGAACAGGGCATAGGAGGTGATGATGATGTCCGCGCCGGCCATCGCCTCAGCCGGCTGTGAACCGCTCTTGGCGAAGGTTTCGCCGATGGCCCGCACGCTCAGCCCCGGCGCGAACCGTGCCGTCTCTGCCTCCCAGTTGCCCACCACACTGGTGGGGGCGACGACGAGGAACGGGGCGGTCCCGGCCGCGGCGTCTTTCGCGGCGCACATCAAGGCCAGGGCCTGTACGGTCTTGCCCAGGCCCATGTCGTCGGCCAGCACACCGCCGAGGCCATGGCGGTACAGGAAGCTGAGCCAGTTGAAGCCCTCCAGCTGGTACGGGCGCAGCTCGGCGTTCAGCGACTCGGGCAGGGGAAGGCCCTTGATGTCCCCTTCCAGCAGGCCGCCCACGGACTCGCGCCACGCCGCTGCCTGCTCGTCGACGATCCCGAGGTGTGCGAGCTCGTCCCACAATCCTGCCTGGAAGCGGCTGATCTGCAGGGGGGTGTCTTTGTCGCCGGGGTTGTCCTGCAAAGAGCGGGCCTCGTCGATCAGCGCCCGCAATTGGTGCAGCTCCGGCAGGTCCAGCGAGAAGTACGCCCCGCTGGGCAGCAGCATGCGGGTCTGACCGGAAGCGAGTGCGGAAAACAGTGCCGCGAAGGAAACCGGCTGGCCTTCCAGGGTGATGACGATGCCCAGATCGAACCAGTCGCGGCTGTCTGTCGCCTTCGTGGAGATTGCCACCACAGGGGCTTCTTCGGCCTCGCGGTAGTCCGCGATCTCGCCGGAGGTATCCACGGAGACATCGCGGAGGTCGCGGAGCCGGGGAAGCACGTCCTCCGTGAAGGCGAGCGTGTCCAGGCCGGCCAGTTCTGCCGTGGCCGCCAGACGCGGCGTGCCCCAGCCGCCGGTCGCGGATTCGCCGACGGCGGGCACCACGTCCCAGGGCTGTCCCACGGCCTCGAGGATGCGCGCCTCGGCGGGGTCGTCCCGGTAGCCATGATCGCCTGGATGCCGCCACAGCGGCTGCGCCGTGACGAGGTTCCCGGACTTGTAGTGCCATTCCCAGTGCAGCCGGACCCGGTGGTCCGCCCCGTAGTTGGCCAGCAGGGACAGGGTGGGGACCGCAAGCGTGGGCAGTTCCACCGACTCGTCGGAGGCGGTAACCCGGGCGGTCTGCTTCAGTTTGGGGTAAAAGCCGGTCAGGAAGCGGCTCTCGTCCCGCGCGGGGATATGCAGCGTGGTCCCGCCCGTGACGAAGGTCAGCAATTCCTCGCTGAGACCGCTTTCCAGCGGGGCAAGGGTGATGACGGGGCCGGCGGGGGCGATGCCGGGCAGGGCGTCGCCGTCGGACGCCAGGAAGATCCCGTGCGCCGGGCGGCCGATGGTCCCGACCAACGCCGGGTCCACCACCTCGCCTTCGACCGTGATGGTCGGCGCGAGCTCGAGCCCGCCGTTCTCCCCTTCGGCGCCGAATCGCGCCAGGTTCAGCCCGACAGCGGCAGGCTGCTCAACCAGCCGCACCGGCTCGTCGCCGCGGCTGTGCACCAGCGCGACGCCGATCTTCTTCGCCTGCGACAGCAGGGTCCACAGGTTCTTGCCGGCGTAGGTGTTCAGTCCCAGCCACAACCCGGTGCCGGAATGCTGGCGGTTCGCCACGGCGGTGTGCGAGGCGAGAAATTCCTGCATCCACTCCACATGCGACTCGTTGCATTCGCGTCGGTAGTTCAGGTAGCTCAGCGTGCTCCAGGAGACATCGCCGCGGATCCATTTGCCCTTGGCCCCCATGATGACGGGGCGTGCCTTCAGCTGGCGGACGCTGCGGAGCGGATCGCGGCGGCCCGTGTAGGAGAAGTGCGGGGCGGGTTCCTCGATGTCGAACTGGAGCGCCAGCGGTGTGCCGTTGGCGGACGGCGTGATTCCCGGGTGGGCAATCAGGGAGCTAAGGGCCTGCTCCCAGTCGGCCATTTCCGGTGGTGCGCTCTGGCGGGCCAGCCGAGTGCTCTCGGCGGGGGCCAGCAGCTGCAGCCGGGTGGCCGGGTTGTCTTCGGCCGAGAAGAGCAGGGCCGCCACGTGCTTGCAGTCCTTGCGGACCGGGCAGCTGCAGACTCCCACCGTGCAGCTCCAGCCGCCGGCTTTCCGGACAAGCTTCGCCGTCGTGGAATAGGGCACGTCGGAACCGCCCCGCACCTTGCCCAGCAGCAGGCCGGTGGCAGCATCGAAGGAGATCCCGGAAACGCGGCTCCCCATGGCGTAGGCGAGCCCGGCCGCGAGGGAGCGGTCGTTGATCGCGGGGGTCTGAATCGCCAGTGCCGCACTCTCGTCCGGATGGGATGGCATGTGCGCGCTACTTTCGGCAGGTGGTCATCTGATCCATCTTACCGAGCCTTGGCAGGCCCCGGAACTTCGCCCGCGGCCGTGGAACCGCCGCCCAAACTTCGCCTGACGTTCAACTGGGGCTGGGCTGCCCGCCGTGAAGACGGACCTACCGTGGAGACGTCCGGAGTTTCAGCAGTGCCAGCAGTAAGGATTCCCCATGACCACCGGTGAGCCCACCACCCAGTCCGTCCAGAGCTACCCGACCGTGCTGACCACGGAAAGCCTTAGCGGCGGGAACGAGGACGTTGTCGACGCAAACGTCAACGTGGTCAACGCCATGTTCGAGGAGTTGCTGGAGGCGGACGAAATCTCCCCGGCCGCGCTGCGCAGCTACTACGTGGACTTCTACCTGACGCAGGCCCTGGCCGGCGGCTTCGCGCAGTACGTCTTTACCGCGCCCGAACGCGAGGAAGTCGATCCCTACGTCCGGGAAGGGCTGGCCGCCATGGGTGCCGCCGCGCACCTGGACCTCTTCAACCGCACAGTGGCCGCCTTCGGTGCCCTGACCGACACCGACGTCGACGCGTACCTCGACGGCGGCAGCGGCTGGACCGCCGAAGGCGACACAGCCGGAGCCGGCACAGACGGCGACGAAGCGGGGGACGCCGTCTCCGACGCCGTTCGCGGCATTGAAGAACTGGACGGGGAATTCGAGTCGGTTCTCGAGACAGAGGACATTGTGGCGCTCAACGCCGCGTGGCTGCGTGGCCAGGCGGACTTGCTGGTTCTTGCCGACGACGACCTCGACGCCCACATTGCCGCTCGGGTGGCCAGGCTTTCCGACCTCGCGGAGCGCCAGGCGGCAGCCGCCGAGGAAGACCTCCTGGACGCGCCGGAGTTCGAACAGATCATCCGGGAACTGTGCGACATTGCCGGCCACAGCCTGGAGCGGATCACCATGGGCGATCCCAACTACGAGCACAACGGGGACACCACCCTCGCTTGGCACTTCACCACGGAACAGGGCGAATTCCTCATGCTGGAAGACGATGACGAGGCGTTCATGCTCAACCCCCGGACCCAGGAAATCCTCGCAGCCGTGGAGTTCGAAGAGGCAACGGAATTTGAAGAGGCCGGCGTCTAAGCCACATTCCCCGGTATGGCCGGCGCCTCCCCCGAAATAGCAGGCGCCGGCCGTACGTCGTGCCCGGCTCGCTGGGCCGGGCGAATCGGAACGGCCGAATTCCCCTTAGTAGCTGCTCGGCGCGGTCTTGATCATCTCTCCGGAGGGCGACACGAGGTACCAGACCCCGCCGACGCCCTGGCCCGTGATGTCTCCCGCGGTCTGATCCTTGGAGTAGTAGTAGATCGGCATCCCGTTGATGGTCACCTGCATCTTTCCGTCAGCCGTAGGAATGGTTCCGATCTTGCCGGTGACGCCGTTCACGGTGGGGGTGGCGGTCGTCGAGGTGACCGGGGGCCACGACGTGAGGCAGGCGCCGGTGCAGGCGCTGTTTCCGGAGTCCTTCGTGTTCTTGGTGAAGAAGTAGACGCTCAGTCCTTGGTCGGCCACCACGATCTGTCCCGCCTTGGACTGGCCCACCGAAAGCGCCGCAGCGGCCATGGACGCGGGCGCCGAGGTCGCTGGCGCGCTGGTCTCTGCGGGAGCGGAGGTGGCCGGCGCGGCCGACGTCGGCGTCGTGGTGGTCGCTCCGCCGCCGCAGCCGGACAGTAGCGCGGCAAGGGCGAAAGCGGACAAGCCAATGCTGAGGTGCTTCTTCATTGCTGCTCCTAGGCTCGAGCCAGCCCAACTCAGAGGCCGGCGCTACCCGATACGACGGCGGGGAGCGCGGAATGGTTCAAGGCGGAGCCGGCAGGTTCATGTTGGGGCTGTCCTGGTGCACACTGAACTATTGGGTCCGCCCGTACGTCATATAGGGGCAGGACAGGAAATCCCGGAAGGTGGGACATGCCGCTGGATGAAGACGTCGTGGCTGCCATTTACCGCGACCACGGGACGGCCTTGAAGCGGTTCGTTCTCAGCGCCTCCCGGGATCCGCAGCTCGCCGACGACGTCGTCCAGGAGACTGTGCTGCGGGTCTGGCAACAGGCGCCCCAGATCACCGGCAGCCTGCGCAGCTATCTGTTTCGGACGGCCCGCAACATCATGATCGACAACTACCGCAAGGCCCAACGGCGCCCCCAGGAAGCCGGCGAACGCGATGTCCCGGACACCCCCGACGGCGCCGGACGCATCGATGACCTGCTCAACAAGGTCCTGATGGAAGAGGCGCTGCTGCGGCTCAGCGCCGAGCACCGCGAAGTCCTTGTTGCCCTCCATTACCGCCGCTACACAGTCCAGGAGGCATCCGCCCAATTGAAGATCCCCAGCGGCACGGTGAAGTCCCGGGCGTTCTACGCCGTGCGGGCCCTTCGGTCAATCCTCGACGAAATGGGGGTTCAGCGGTGAACGGGACCGAGCTGCATCACCTCCTCGGCGCGTACTTGCTCGGCGGGCTGGAGCCGGCCGAGGCCGCAGCCTTCGACCAGCACCTCGCCGTGTGTGCCGAGTGCCGCCGGGAGTTGGACGATCTCGCCAGCCTCCCCGCGCTGCTCGACGCGATCCCGGTGTCCGACGCCGTGGCGCTCACCGCGGCGGCTGCGGCCGCCCACGAGCGGACCTTGGTTCCGCCGGAACCCGTTCCCGTCCCGCGCCGGCTCCTGGACGAGATCGCCGCCCGCCGCCGGAAAGTGCGGCGCCGGTGGACTGCGGCGGTGGCCGCAGCCGCCGCCGCATGCCTGGCGCTGGGGATCATGGCCGCTCCGCTGCTCAACCAACCCCCCAAACCGGACGCGAGCTATTCCGTTGCGGCCAGCAGCGGGATGCAGGTCACGGTGGGGCTGGTCAAGAAAACCTGGGGCACCGAGTTGGCGGTGGACGGCCGCAGCCTGCCTGTCGCCGGTACCCTCTCGGTCTGGGTGAAGGACCGTGACGGCGGCGAGGACCGCGCCTGCTCGTGGACGGCCACGCCTAGCGGCAGGGTCCGGATTACCGGGGCGACGCCGGTGCAGCTGACCAAGATCGCCAGTGTCGCGCTGCGGGACGAACAGCAGAAGACCGTGGCTGTTATCGCCGTGCCGCAGGGTTAGCGCAGTCCAGGTGCCGCAGCCCAGGCGGGAGCGTGCCAGGGCGGGCGCAGGCCCAACAGTCCGCGCGAGCCTACATCTTTGCGAGCTTGGCCCGCACCACCATGTAGATGCCGTAGCAGATCAGCCCGGCACCCACTGCGGCCAGCAAATACACTCCGAACGGCTGCTCCCGCAGGGCTTTCAGGCTGCCGTCGAGCCCGGTTGACTCTTCGGGGTGTGCCGTCACCGTGGCGATGATGATGAGCAGGCCCACCAGCAGCAGGGCGAAGCCCTTGGCCACGTAACCCACGACTCCGACGACCGTCACTGCAGTGCGCGCCTGCGGCTGGGACGGCATGCGCAGGTACTTGACGAAGGACTTCTTGAAGCCCCGGATCGCGTAGACGATTCCCGTGACGGCTACCGCGGCGCCGATGACCACCAGGAGCGCTACGCCGCCCGGTGCCTTCATGAGGCTTACGGTCATATCGGACGTTGACTCGCGGTTGTTGGAACCGGCCCCGGTGGCCACCGACGCGAGCGTCAGCGCGAACACGGCGTACACAACGGCCTGCAGGGCTGCCTTGAGCTTCTTGCCGACCTTTTTCTTGGCCGGGAGGTGCTCGAAGTCGAAGATCGCGTCAGACGTCTGCCAGATGGCCAGCGCAACGCAGGCGGCAAAAGAGGTCCAAAGCAGCAGCGGCCCGGCCGGCTGCTTGGCGAGCTCTTGCACCGCGCCGCTGACGTCGGCCTGGCCCTTGCCGCCCATGGCGAGCCGGATCGCGACCAGCCCGATGAGGAAGTGCAACAGGCCAGACACGGCGAATCCGGCCCGTGCCATCACTTCGAGCGGCTTGGAATTGGTGACGTCCTCGGCGACGTCAGCGGCGTCCTTCATTTCTCGTTTGATGATCGTGTCCTTAGTGCTACCCAGCGCGGTTCGTTCCGTAATCGTGTCACGCCAAACCGTTCAGGAACAGATGCAGGCGGACCCGGGGCGCCTAGATTCGGCGGTAGCTGAGGTCGAAGATCAGGCGCCCGGCTTCGTGCGCCTTGTTCTCGAAGCTGGTCAGAATCCGCCCCTCAAACCGCGGTGCCCAGCCACCTGTCCCGTCGACGCCCTCGTTGGGTCCGGTGTGTTCGGTGCTGACCGGCGCCCGGCCTTCCTTGACGGGCGCGCCGCCCACGCGGGACTCGACGCCGGATTCCCACACCTGGGTCAGGGGGCTGTCCGCACCGGTGCGCTCGCCCCCGTGCAGATTCACGAACTCCGCCGAGCCCGCCATGACCTCACGGACGTGAACGGCGTAGTTGGACCAGTCGGTCGCGATCCGGAAGATGCCGCCGGGCTTGATGGCCCGGGCGGCGAGATCCACGAACTCCGGCTGAATGAGCCGGCGCTTGTGGTGCCGGGACTTGTGCCACGGATCCGGGAAGAACACCCATAGTTCCGTAACGGAGCCGGCAGGGAGCATGGTCGCGAGCACCTCGGGGGCATTCGCCTCCACCACCCGCACGTTGCGCAGTTTGCGGCTGTTGATCTTGATCAAAGTGTTGGCCAGACCGGGGGTGTAAACCTCCACGGCCAGGAAGTCTTTGTCCGGGTTTTCCTCCGCGGCGTGGCACACGGCGTCGCCAAGGCCGGAGCCGATCTCCACAACCAGCGGAGCCGTCCGGCCGAATTCGGCCTCCGCGTCGAACGCATAGTCCGGGTGGACGGAGGTATTGGCGATATGGCGGGGGACTTCAACCGCCCAGCGGTCCGAGTGCTCCTCCCAGGCGGCCTGGCGGCGGCCCTGCAGGCGTGTGCCGCGGCGCACGAAACTGACCGGGCGGCCTCCGTAGGTGCCGAACGAAGCCTGGCTGCCGGGGGTCACGGGGCGCGGCAGCCGGGTCTCTTCAGGGGCGCCGGACTCCGGGTCTGCCGGCGTGCCGGGGGTTTCTGGGGATTCGCTCATCCCTTCCAGAATAGTTGAGTTTGCGCGTCCGGGGCGCCTCCGGCGGATCCCGCGGCCCCCTGAAGAAGGGACTGCGGGCGGGTTGCTGCAAGAATGGGGCGGGTGACCTCAGCTGGGAAAACCGACGAGCAGAACCTTTCGGCCGGCGTTGCTGTCCGGGACGGTTCCGCCGGACCGCCGCGCGCCGCAGCCCGCCGCATGCTCGCGTACATGGCCATCTGCCTGGTCCTGATCGGGCTGAATCTCCGCACCGTGTTCTCGAGCTTCGCGGCGGTACTCCCGGAGGTGACGGCCGACGCCGGGCTTCCGGCCTGGGCGGTCATGGTGCTCACCACCGTGCCGGTGACGCTGCTGGGCGTGTTTGCCCCGCTGGCGCCGGCGCTGGCACGCCGATTCGGCGCCGAGCGGGTGCTGCTCGGTGCCATGGCGGTGCTCACGGCAGGGCTGCTGCTGCGGCCCGTGGAGTTGCCAGCGGCCGGCCATCTGCCGGCCCTGCTGGCCGGAACCGCCGCGTGCGGCGCCGCGATTTCATTGTGCAACGTGCTGCTGCCCGGCGTGGTCAAGCGTGACTTCCCGCACCGCCTGGGCCTCATGGGCGGCCTGTACACCACGGCGATCTGCGCCTCGGCAGCCCTTGGGGCCGGGTTCACATTCCCGGTTTTCCGGGCGACCGGGCAGTGGACAGCGGCGCTCTGGTTCTGGGCGCTGCCGGCCGGCGTCGTCCTTCTCTTGTTCTTGCCGCTGGCGCTTAGGGCCGGTCCCGGCGGCGCGACGCGGCCGGCAGACGGCGTTAGCGTCTGGCGCTCCGCCGTGGCCTGGCAGGTGACTGCGTTCATGGTCCTGCAGGCCATGATGTCCTTCAGCGTCTTTGCCTGGCTGGCCCCGATCTTGCGTGAACGCGGCGTGGACGGCGGCACGGCCGGCCTGATCGTCTCGGCCTCGATTGTGCTGCAGATGCTGGGCTCGCTGTTCGCGCCGGCGCTGGCCACCCGGTTCCGGGACCAGCGCGGCATCAACACGGTGGTGGCACTCATGACCGGCGGAGGCTTCGCGCTCAGCATCTTCGGGCCCCTGGACTTGATCTGGCTGTGGACCGGGCTGCTGGGCCTGGGCCAGGGCAGCCTGACCGCCGCGGCGCTGACCCTGATCATGGTCCGCACCCGCGACGGGCACACAGCGGCCCACCTCTCCGGGATGATGCAGGGCGTGGGCTACGGACTGGGCTCCAGCGGCACCCTCCTGGTCGGCCAGCTCCACCAGTCCACCGGGTCCTTTGCCGCGGCGGGCGTGCTCTTTCTCCTGGTGGGCTCCCTCGCCGCGGTGTTCGGGTACCGGGCCGGACGGGACCGCTTCGTCGGCGACTGACGTTCCGTTGCCCAACAAACACGCAACCGGGCGGTCCGGGATCAGAGGGTGAGGTCCTTGCCCTTCGTTTCCGGGATGGTGAAGACGCAGGCCGCGGAGACGGCGAGCAGCAGCACGGCGTAGACGTTGAACAGCTGCGGCATCTGCACAGTGGTGCCGAGCCACTGCTGCAAGTAAGGCGCGGTTCCGCCGAAGAGCGCCACACAGATTGAGTAAGGCACTCCGACGCCGACGGTGCGGATGCTCGTGGGGAACAGCTCCGCGTACACGGCCGGGACGATCGCGGCGCTGGCGGCGATGAAGATCAGCATGACGGACATGCTGACGGCCAGCTGCCAGGCGGAATCCTTGAGCAGGGCGGTCATCGGAAAGTGCATGATGCCTGCGCCGATCGCACCGGACCACAGCACTTTCTTGCGGCCTATGCGGTCCGACAGCTTGCCCCAGAAGGGGAGTGCCGCGATGAACACGATGTTGCCGATCACGCCGGCCCAGAGGGCCTCGCCGCGGTCGATCTTCAGGGCGGTGGTGGCGTAGCTGGGGGCGACGACACCCCAGATGTAGTAGATGACGGTCAGGCCGACGGTCAAGCCGATCACCTGGAGGGCCTGCTTGCGGTGGCGGACGATCTGCGGCCAGATCGGAGCGCGCTTCTCCGTCGCTGCCTCGCCCTCGAAGACGTCCGTTTCGTGCAGCCGGGACCGCATGATCAGTGCGTAGAGGCCCATGGCCGCGCCGATCAGGAACGGGATGCGCCAGCCCCACGCGTTCATGACTTCGGTGCTCAGGGTCATGTTCAGCACGGCGCCCAGCAGGGTACCGAACAGGATGCCCACCGTGCCGGAGGTGTAGATCAGGGTGGCCCAGAAGCCGCGGTGTTCCTTCGGCGCCATTTCGGACAGGTACGTCTGCGACGACGGCAGCTCACCGCCATGCGCCAGGCCCTGGATCAGCCGGGCGACCAGGAGCATGAACGACGCCCAGGTGCCCACCGCCGCGAAGGTCGGCGCGATGCCGATCATCAGGCTGCCCACCGACGCGAGCCCCACGGCCAGGGTCATGGAAGCCTTGCGCCCGATCCGGTCACCGATCCAACCGAACAGGAAGCCGCCGAAGGGGCGGGCAACGAAGCCGACGGCGAAAATCGCCAGCGTGGACAGCACCGCGGACGCAGGGTCCGACTTGCTGAAAAGCTGGCTGGCAATGAACGGCGTGAACGTGGCGTAAATGGCCCAGTCGTACCATTCGACGGCGTTGCCGATGCCCGTGCCGATGAGCGTCTTGCCGGTGGATGTTCGGGTTGCCGCCGGTGTAATCGCGGTTGCAGTCATGGTCTTCTCCCTCGGGGATGGCAGCTAGGAAAGGGTGGCGGTGGCGGCAAGGTTGGCCGCGGCGGGAGCCTCGGCTGCTGCAAGCGCGGCCAGCCTGGAAATGGCGAGTTCCGCGTAGAGTGCGGCACCGTCAGCCAGCACGCCGTCGTCGAACGTGGCGTACGGGGAGTGATTGAACGCGGAGGTGGCGTGGTCGGCGTCCCGGGGGACGGCGCTCAGCCCGATGAACGTGCCGGGAACCTCGGCGAGAACCCTCGAGAAGTCTTCAGAGCCGCTGAGCGGGGTGGCCCAGCGGGCCAGCCGGGAATCGCCGAACAGACCCTCGATGACATTCTCCGCCGTGTGAGTCTCGTCCTCGTCCGTGATGGTGAGCGGGTACTCCTGCTGGTAGTCGACGTCGACCTCCAGCCCGTGCGCCGCCGCGATTCCCTTCAGCAGGCGCGGCACGGCTTCCATCATCTTCTGCCGGGCTTCCTCGGAGAAGGTCCTGATGGTGGCCTCGATGCGCGCGGTTTCCGGGATGATGTTGCGCTTGGTGCCGGCCTGGAGGACCCCCACGGAGAGGACTACGGGATCGAACATGTTGAACTGGCGGGTGATCATCACCTGGAGGGCGGTGACCATTTCGGCGGCCGCCGTCACGGGATCCTTGGCAGAATGCGGGGCAGACCCGTGGCCGCCGGCACCGAGCACGGTGACCATCAGGCCGTCGGAGGAGCTGAGCATGACGCCGGGCTTGGTGCAGAACGTGCCGTGCGGTTCCAGGGCGGAAAACACGTGCATGCCGTAGGCGGCGTCGACCCGCCGGCCGGCGGCATCCAGCACGCCTTCGCGGATCATGTGGCTGGCACCGTCGAAGCCTTCCTCGCCGGGCTGGAACATCAGGACGACGTCGCCGGCCAGCTGGTGCCGGCGTTCGGCCAGGAGCGTGGCGGCTCCTGCCAGCATGGAAGTGTGGAGGTCGTGGCCGCAGGCGTGCATGGCGCCGTCGATCCGGGACGTGAAGTCAACGCCTGTTTTCTCCTGCACCGGCAGGCCGTCCATGTCCGCGCGGAGCAGCACGGCCGGGCGGGAGCCCGCGCCGGTTCCGGCCGCCTGGCCGCGCAGTACCGCGGTGACCGACGTCGTGTCCTCGCCGAGGGTGATCTCGTAGGGAAGCCCGTCCAGGGCTTTGAGCACCTTTTCCTGGGTCCGGGGCAGCGTCAGGCCAATCTCGGGTTCCCGGTGCAATTCATGGCGGAGCCGGGCAAGGTCCGCCTGCATTTCCCGGGCGTCTGCGGTGATCGGCACGTGTTTCTCCTTGGTGGTCGAAAGGGCTGGGTTGTGATTTTGGTTGGATCGCGTCCGCTGAGGACGTCCTGCGTCTATTCTCAAGTGACATGGTTCACACGCCGTTGAAGGCCAGAAAAAATGCAAAAAGGCGTCGGTAGCGCAGATTTCGTGCATGAATGAGGGAGAGAATGATGGAACTCAGCGAGGATGACCTCGCCCTGATCAACGTCCTGCAGATTGCCCCGCGCCTGAGCTGGGCGGATGCGGCCCAGGTGCTGGGCGTCCATGCCACCACGCTCGCCGCCCGCTGGGAGCGGCTGCTGGCCTCTGGCGTTTCCTGGATCACCGCCCACCTGATCGGCGACCCGCAGCAGATGTGCCTGGCGTTCGTTGCCGTGGATTGCGAAATGAACCGGCGCGAGGAGGTCACCGCCAGGCTCGCCGAGATGCCGGAAATCGTCACGGTGGAGGAAGCGGCCAGCAACCGGGACCTCATGCTGACCGTCATTACGCCCTCCCTGGACGATTTCAGCCTGAGGGTCATCTCGCGGCTGAAGGAGATCGACGGCCTCCTCAAATACCAGACCGCCCTGTGCACCAGGTTGCACGCGAGCGGCGGCTCCTGGCGGCTCAATGTGCTGAGCCGCGCACAGCAGGCCGCCGTGCGGGCACTGGCCGGCCCGGAGGCCACCGGGGTTGCCCAGGCTGCCGCCCGGGAAGCGTTGCCGGAAAGCCACCTGGCGCTCCTGCCGTTCCTGGCCAGGGACGGACGGGCCTCGGCGGCGGACATTGCCCGCGGGCTGGGCAGGCACCCTGCCACCGTCCAGCGCCAGCTTAACCGTGTGCTCGCCAGCGGCATCCTGTCATTCCGGTGCGAGGTGGCCCAGAAATTATCGGCGTTCCCCGTGACCTGCCAATGGTTCGTCAACGTCCCCGCCGGGCGGCACGAGGCAGCCGCCGCCGAGCTGCGGACCATGCGGAACGTGCGGCTCAGCGCCTCCACCACCGGGCCCACGAACTTCGTGATCATCATGTGGCTGCAGTCCCTGGCAGACGTCATGAACATCGAGGTGGCGCTCCAGCAGAAGGTGCCCGGGATCGTGCTCGTGGAAAGCGTCGTCATGCTGAGCACCGTCAAGCGCGTGGGCTGGATGCTGAACCCGGACTCGAGAGCCAGCGGCGCCGTCGTGGTTCCGGCTCAAACGTTCGACGCGGCGACGGTAAAGGCAGGGGTTTCGGACGCCGATCCCAGCCGGCTTTCTTTTGGCCTTGACTCAGGGCAGGCAACGGGCGCAAGGTGATGGCCTGTGGCTGCGGCAGTCCACAGCGTCATCGTGAACCGGGTCCGCGGGGCCCCGACCGACTATTGTCCGTACCTGCTTGACGGAGAACCCCCATGCCAGAGATCGAGATCCAGCACCAAGTCCCGGCCGGTGCGCTATCGACTGCAAGTCCGCGTCCCCGTTGGAGAGCGGTTCTTGTGGCCGTGGTCCTGGTCCTCGCCGGCCTCGTCGGGGTCGCGCCACCGGCCCAGGCCATCTACAACGGGACCATCCTCAGCCCCAACAGATACCCCTGGGCCGTGAGAATCCAGTTTGTCTATCCAGATGGTGCCGTTGCCACGTGCAGCGGCGCCTTGATCAGCTCATATGCGGTCGTCACGGCCGCTCACTGCCTGCATTACAACGGCGGAACGCCACGAAGAGCAGCGGTCACGTTCCACTATGGATCTCACCCCGGGCAATTCACCGTGCCGGTCCCGGTCTTGCAGGGAGGACTGATTGTCCACCCGGGGTTCAACGAGCCCCTGCTCCGGAACGACATCGGCATACTTCATCTGGCGCATCCCGTGACTGAAGCGCCAATCCCCCTGGCCACAGTGAACGCACCGGTGAACACCAGCGTCGTTCTTGCCGGCTACGGCTGTCTGAGCGACCCGTTCCTCAGTCAACAACGCTGCCCTCGTGGCCTGCCGGCGACCCTGGTGGCGATGTCCACGAGAGTTGTCCCCTCCGGATCATGCCCGTCCATCACCGGGGGATGGAGTTTCTGCACCTTCTCGCACGCCAAGTCTGCCAACCACGGCGACAGCGGGGGCCCGGTGCTGCGGACCGAAAACGGCGTCCTGAAGCTTGTCGGGATCATCTCCGCCTACGAAGACCCACCAGCGGCGAAATACCTCGACTTATCGACATCCATCCCGTTCGAGTTGTCCTGGATCCGGGCGACCCACAGCGGAGTCTGAGCGCGACCTCCGATTTCAGCCCAATAGTCAGGAGTTCACGGTCTGCGGAGTTCAGCCCGATGTCGTCGCGGGCCGCGGATAAGGAAGTAACCATGGCCAAGCAGCGCAAGCCTTCCAACCCCAAAACCGCACCCAAGCGGAAAGCCACTCCAGTGACGGTGAAGTGGCTGAAGGAACCGCAGCACCACGACTACCCTGCCGCCGCCTCCTATCTTTCCCTGATCGCCGGTCCCAAAGCTGTGTCCAGGGCGGTCAAGGCGCTTAAAGAGGCGGCGACGGTGACTTTCAAGGCCAAGGACCTGCTGCGTGCAGCGGGGCTGCCGCTGCTGCCCGCCGATGACCCGGATGTTGTCAAGGAACTTTTTCGGGTCAGGGCTGGTACGGCACTTTCGCCATGTTTGGTCATCCGCGGCAGCATCAAGAACGGGACGACCGCGCGGATCGCCGACGGGTACCACCGGATTTGCGCCTCCTATTACCTGAGCGAAGATACCGTTGTTGCCGCCCGGATCACCGGATTCTAGGCAGGATCCGGCGCCCGAGAAGGCCCCGCGGACGCACCCGGGCAACAAACCCACCCGGGACTTTCATCGGTGCGGGGTCTTCTCTGGCTCCGCCGCCTTTTGGGGTGCGGCCGAACCGTCGAAACGCAAACGAGCCGACTCTGCAAGTCAAAAGCATTCTCAGGTGACGATGGTGTGCATACGACGTTGCGTGCCGGCGTCTTCCGTCCTCGTCTAAGCGGCTGACGTTCGTGTGCGGACAGCCGAGGTGTCCCGCTTGCAAGTTCAGCGACGTCCACTAGAATCCGAAACACCGGTGCGCTCCGCTTCCGCCGTCCCGGCCGTGGCTGCTCCCAAGTACCGATCGCAGGGCCATCAGTGTCCGCCAAACCGTCCTTCGATGCAAAGGTTCATGATGTCCGAGGCTCTTCTGTCCCAACCGGGTCCCGTTGCGCACGTAGGCGCCCCGGCCGCTGCCGTGGACGCCCGCGGCCTGTACAAATCCTTCGGCAGCGTCCACGCCGTCAATGGCATCGACCTGACCATCGCCCCGGGTGAGATCGTGGCGTTCCTTGGGCCCAACGGGGCCGGCAAGACCACAACCATCGACATGCTCCTGGGACTGGCCAAACCGGACCGCGGTGACGTGCGGATTTACGGGCACACGCCACGCGGCGCGATTGCGCGCGGACAGGTCTCCGCCGTCATGCAGACCGGCGGGCTGCTCAAAGACCTCACGGTGCGCGAAACTGTGGCCCTGACGGCGTCACTGTTCGCCGACACCCAGCCCGTGGACGATGTGCTGGGGCGGGCCGGGATCGCCGAGATCGCAGACCGCCGGGTGGATAAATGCTCCGGCGGCCAGCAGCAACGGCTCCGCTTTGCCATGGCGCTGGTTTCGGATCCGGGGCTGCTGGTGCTGGACGAACCGACCACGGGAATGGACGTCGAGGGACGGCGTGATTTCTGGGATGCAATCCGATCCGACGCCGCCCGCGGCCGGACGGTGATCTTCGCGACCCACTATCTGGACGAGGCTGACGCCTACGCGGACCGGATCATTCTTCTCCGCCGCGGACGGATCGTGGCAGACGGCACCGCAGCCCACATCAGGTCCCTGGCCTCCGGCCGCACCGTCCGGGCGTCCGTGAGCAACCTCGACCCCGCCGCCGTGGAAGCACTGCCCGGCGTCGACTATGTCGAGGCCCGGACTGATACCGTGATCATCCGCACCAGAGATTCCGATGCCACGGCCCGATACCTCCTCACCCACACCGACGCCAGCGATCTGGAAATCACGTCCCATAATCTCGAAGACGCGTTCCTCTCACTCACGTCCGACGCCGGCGACGCCGACACCCCAGATCTGTCCGGGCGAGCAGAAGAAGGCACCAAATGAACCCGACCCCCACCCCCGCCCCGGCCGGTCTCTCCACGGAACGCCGGGTTCCAGGCTTCGGCGGGTTCAACCGGACGCTGCTGGGCATTGAAATCAAACGCCGTCTCCGGAACTCGCGCACCCTGTTCTTCACCATCGCCTTCCCGATCATCATGCTCATCGCCTTCGGCAGCCAATACAAAGACACTCCGCTTGACCCGGCAGTACCGGTCAGCAACGGCGGCACCTCCGTCACGGCATTCATCATGATCTCCATGGCCGTCTACGGGGCAATGCTGGCCTCCACCTCCGCCGGGGGCGCCGTGGCCATAGAACGGGCCCAAGGCTGGAGCCGCCAGCTGCGGCTCACCCCGCTCACCCCCGCGGCCAACATCGCGGTCAAGATCATCGGCGGCCTGGCCGTCGGACTGTTAGCGGTGCTCGCGACCTTCGCCACCGGAATCCTCCTCGGCGTCCGGATGGAGCTGCACATCTGGATCCTCGCCGGCCTCACCGCCTGGCTCGGATCCCTCGTCTTCACCGCATTGGGCCTGCTCGCCGGCTATCTCGTGCCCTCTGAAAACGTCATGCAGTTCATGGGACCCGTCCTGGCCTTCCTCGCGTTCTTCGGCGGCCTCTTCCAACCCCTGAAAACCATGACCCCGGCCTTGCAGAACATCGGCGTCTGGACACCCACATACGGTCTGGGCGAAATCGCCCGGGCCCCCCTCACGGGCGACGCCTTCAACTGGGCCGCCGCAGGCAACGTTCTGCTCTGGCTCACCCTCTTCGGCACCGGCGCAGCCCTGGCCTTCCGCCGCGACACCAATCGCGTCTAACCAGCCACTTCGGCAACCGATGACCTTGTCTCCAGGAGCCTGGCGGGAGGGCACGCCCACCTCGACGGGCCTTTATCGGCCAGTTTCTGCCGGTTCCACATTGGTCCGGGCAAGGAGGGCTTCCACTACCTCGGCAACGAGGTCTTCCTTCTGACGCATCTTGGCCTCTTCAAGCTGCGCTACTTCCACACGGGCGGCCTGCCATGCGGACCAATGACCGGACACGAGAGCCCACAACGACAGAGCCGAAACATAAACGACCGAGTCCAGCCATCCCATCACCAGGGAAATCGGGATCATGAGGATCCACAGGATCGCCAGCCATCCATTGACCCGCCGCATGAAAACGGGATCACCCTGGACACTCGCCCAAAGACTCTTGATCGGACCCACACCTTCTCCTCACATCTGGGACAGAAGAGATTCTGTCCCCGGGATGTTAGCAGTGGCATCCGAGACGAACCTGAAGATTGACCGCGGCGGACTGACAGGTCAGACCCGGTGCACGGCGTGCCGCGATTCTAAGCTGTGGGATGCTTCCCCTAGGCGCTCTGCACCTGCTTCAGCCTCCGATTGCTACGTCAGGGGCCGCGCCGCCACCCGTCCCGCCCGGACCGGCCTTGACCTCAAGCCGAGTTGAGGTTCTAGGGTTGCGTCCATGTCCCCCGATCAGGTCCCGCCCGTGTCCCGAACCGACCCGCCCGCCCGTCCGAAGTCCGTCCCGGAATCGGCCGGCATTTTTCACCGCAGCTACCTGCTGGTGACACTCGGTGCCTGCGCGCTGGTGTTCCTGGCGGCCTTCGAGTCTTTGGCGGTGACCACCATCATGCCGCTCGTCAGCCGGGAGCTGGATGGCGCGGGCCTCTACGCCTTGGCCTTCGCCGGGCCACTCGCCACCGGGGTGATCGGGATGGTGGCCGCAGGCAGCTGGTCGGACCGCAAAGGGCCGGTGGCGCCGCTCCTGGCCGCAGTGGGCATGTTCGTGCTTGGCCTGCTCATCGCCGGTACCGCCGGATCCATGCCGGTCCTGGTGTCCGGACGGCTGGTGCAGGGACTCGGCGGGGGCGGACTGACCGTAGCCCTGTACGTGGTCATCGCCCGGGTCTACCCGCCGGTCCTGCATCCGAAAATCTTCGCCGCCTTCTCCGCGGCCTGGGTCATCCCGTCCCTGGTGGGCCCGTTCGCGGCCGGCGCCGTGGCGGAACTGGCCGGCTGGCAATGGGTCTTTCTCGGCGTGGTCGGACTCGTGATCCCGGCCCTGTTCCTGACGGCCCCGGCCCTGCGCGGCCTGAACGGAAGATCCGGCGTCGCCGGAGATCCCCCGGCAAACGTGCAGACCGCAGCCGGCGGCCGTCCGCCGGGCGGCCTGGCCAAGTTGGCGCTGGCGGCGCTGGCCGCGCTCGCCGTGCTGGGCCTGAACCTGTCAGCCGCGGTACCTGGGGCCGGGGCGGTGCTGGCGGCTGCCGCCGTCGCCGTCGCACTCCTGGCCGTCCGTCCCCTGATGCCGCGCGGCACGCTGACCGCCCGGCGCGGCCTGCCGAGCGTGATCCTTACCCGCGGGCTCGCGTCCGCAGCTTTCTTCGGCGCCGAGGTCTACCTGCCGTATCTGCTCGTGGAACGTTACGCCTTTCCCCCGACGCTTGCGGGCCTCACGCTCACCGGCGGCGCCATCGCCTGGGCGGCGGCGTCGGCCATCCAGGGAAGGCTGGGGACCCGGCTGGAGCACCGGAGGGCGGTGCGGATCGGTTCGGCCCTCGTCCTTGGCGCCGTCGTGCTGGCCCTCGTGACAACGGTGTTGGCGTGGCCGGCCGCCGTCGCGATCGCGGGATGGATCTTCGCCGGCGGCGGCATGGGCCTGATGTATCCGCGCCTGAGCGTCATGACCCTGGCCCTCTCCACCAAGGACACCGAGGGCTTCAACAGCTCGGCGATGTCCATTTCGGATTCCCTCGGCGGCGCCCTGGCCCTCGCCGGCACCGGGATCGTGTTCGCCGCGTTCGCGACGGCGGCTCCATCGGCGTCGTTTGCCGGCGTCTTCGCGCTCACGGCGGTGATCGGGATCGCCGCCGTGGCCGTCGCGCCGCGCGTCGCCGTCGTACCGGCCGCAGTCAGGTCACCTGTTTAGCGGCGCAGCACCATAAGGGCGCAGCACCGTAGCGGCACGGCACGGCACGGAAGAGGAGCCCCGGCCGGACGATCCGGCCGGGGCTCCTCAGCTCACTTTGTATCAGCGCATGGATCAGGCAGCCGCGCGGGCTTCCTCCTGCGAGCGGACGGCCTTCCATTCCACAATCCGGGCCTGCTGCAGCGGGGTCTTCCGGTTGAAGTGCCAGGCCGCACCCAGCAGCAGGAACCACACCGGGGCCACAAAGAGTGCCAGACGGGTGTCATCGGCCTGCGCCAGCGCCACCAGCATGAAGACGAAGAACGCGAGGACCACGTACGGCATGAAGGCGGAGCCCGGCATCTTGAAGGCCGAGGCCTCGTGCAGGGCCGGGCGCCGGCGGCGGAAGACGATGTAGCTGATCAGAATCATGGACCACACGAACATGGTCAGCACGGAGGCCACGGAAGTGACGATCGTAAACGCGCCGATCACGGAGTCGCCGGAGTAGAGCAGGACAAGACCGGCCAGCAGGAAGATGCAGGAGAACAGCAGCGCGTTCTGCGGCACCTTGCGGACGCTGAGCTTTCCGAATGCCTTGGGCGCGTTCCCGTCCTGGGCGAGGCCGTACACCATCCGGGACGTTGAGTAGATTCCGGAGTTGGCGCTGGAGGCGGCGGAGGTCAGGACCACAAGGTTGATCACCACTGCGGCGATCCCCAGCCCGGCCAGCGTGAACATGCCGATGAACGGGCTGCTGGCGGGGTCGATGGTGCGCCACGGATTGACAGCCATGATGACCACCAGGGCGCCCACATAGAAGAGGAGGACGCGGACCGGGATGGAGTTGATGGCCCGTGGCAGGTTCTTCTCCGGGTCCTTGGTTTCGGCGGCGGCGGTGCCCACCAGTTCGATCCCGGCGAAGGCGAAGATGGCGATCTGGAAACCGAGGACGAAGCCGAACATGCCGTGCGGGAACATGCCGCCGTCGTTCCACATGTTGGCGAGGTTGGCCTCCGCGCCGTTCGGGGACGTGAAGTGGGTGGCGATCATGACCGCGCCGGTGATGATCAGGGCCACGATGGCGACGACTTTGATGATGGCAAACCAGAACTCCGCTTCACCGAACGCCTTCACAGTGGGGAGGTTCAGGAGGATCAGGACCACGGGCGTCAGCAGCGCCGGGATCCACAAGGGCGTGCCGGGCGCGAGCTTGTCCACGTATCCGGAAATGGCGACGATGTCCGCCACCCCGGTAACTACCCAGAAGAACCAGTAGGACCAGCCGGTAAAGAAGCTGGCCCAAGGGCCGAGCAGGTCGCCGGCGAAGTCACTGAAGGATTTGTAGTTCAGGTTGGAGAGCAGGATTTCGCCCATCGCACGCATCACGAAGAACAGCATGAAGCCGATGATCATGTAGACGAAGATGACGGACGGCCCGGCGAGCGAGATGGTCTTGCCGGAACCCATGAACAGGCCGGTGCCAATTGCGCCGCCGATGGCGAGCAATTGGATGTGGCGGTTGCCGAGGGCGCGGGCGAGGTGCGGTTCGCGGTTCACGGCGCCGGAGTCACCGTTGGCTGAGGCGCCAGTGTCAGATTCTGAAATGGCCGGAGCGGCCGAGGTGGTGCGTTCAGACATGAGGCTTCTTCCTTGTCACAGGCGGTCGCAGCGGGCGGGGGTTGCGCAGTGCGGGCCGCACGGATCCGTCAAGGTGTGACGGAGGTAACAGTTTTGGCGGGTAAATCAAGGTTAGGGCCGGTATTTCGTGGCCCCTCGCGTCGCGGCAGCCTCCGCCGTGGGCCCGGCCGGCAGGGGAAGTGCCGTGGCGCTTCCGACGGAACGGAACTCCCGGAAGGCGCGGGAGCGGGTCCGGAGCCCACATCCTTCGCGGGCCCTAGGGAAAATGCGACGTCGGCACGGCCGCCCGCCGCCCGCTCCGGTAGCGCGTTTCCGCGAATCATCCACCCGGGGCGGGTTCGACAACTGTCGACCATCTTAGCTTCAGTTGTCGTCCGCTGTCTTTTGTCACATTTTTTGCGCGGCAACGGTGCGACGACGGCGAACGGAACGGCCCCGCCGTGGGCGGGGCCGTTGGGGGCGCAGTTTTCGGTTCTGCAGGTCAGTTGGGCAGGGATGTTGCCTTCCGATGATTCCTAGGTCATGCGGTGTCGGTGTACGTCCAACCGGGCCAACGGGCGAGGTCGGGTCCAGCCACGTAGCCGTGGTGCCAGTGGTGATCCGGACCTGAGTCGGAAGCGGATGGCCCAGCAATGGATCAGTTCCAAAGCGGTTCAGCGACGGTGTGTGATCCCCGGGAATACTCCCTCGAACGCTGCCCGGCAGCCTACTGTGCGGCCAGGCGCGTGGCCCGCAGCACGGCATCGGTGAGGGACACGGCCTCGCCCTCGGGTCCGACGGCGCTGCGTTGCCGGCTGTCCAGGACCTCGACGCGCCACAGCGGCTCCTCGATCCGAAGCTCCCGGGCCAGGTCCTCGGCGGTGAAGAACTTCTCCGGCGTATGGTGCGCGCCCCACGGAGGCAGCCCGTCGGGGTGATGGCCGACGATCAGCAGCGTCCCGCCGGTCCGGACCGCGGCGGCGGCGAGCTGCAGCGCCTGCTGCCACGGCATCTGGGTGGAATGCAGGAACTGGGCCGTGACGAGGTCGAACAATCGGTCCGGGATCCACGTGGCAAGATCCTGCTGCACCCACTCGATGGTGGCATCCTGGCCCCGCTCCCGGGCGTGGGCGGCCGCACGCTCCAGGGCGACGGCCGAAACGTCCAGGCCGGTCACCGCCCAGCCGCGGGCAGCGAGCCAAATGGCGTCCGCACCCTCGCCGCATCCCAGATCCAGAGCGTCGCCTGGAGGCAGGTCCGCCACCTCCGCGACGAGTTGCGGATTCGGATCTCCGCTCCACATCTTGGGGCGGCTGCTGTACTTTTCATCCCACATCTGGGCCGCGGTGCCCGGCGCCGCATCCGCATCCGCATCCGCGTAGGCGTCGTGCTCGTGGGTGTGGCTCTGGCTGTGTTTTGTCATGGTTTCCCCTCATCGTGGTATTTCGACAGGTTTGGCTGACTGTTTTCCTGCGGGCCGTCGTCGACGGCGGGCGCCACGACGGCGGTGACGAAGCCGGCGGGCGCGGACCGCCGTCGGGTCTCCCGGCCAAAATTCCTGTGCTCCTCAACGGCCAGCCCGAAGGACCCAACAAAGTCGGCCGCGCTCTTCCTGGCCGGGGGAGTGTTGTCGATGCCAAAGGTCAGCGGCTCACCCACGAATCTCGCGGCAGCCCGGGCGTACCGCATGTAGGGCGATCGCGAGGCGATAGTTTCACTAGCGAAGTAGTCAAAGGCCACTATGCTGCCGGCGGCCGTGCCGGCGATCCTGCGCAGTGTTGCCTCGACCGAGTAACGATCCAAATACATGGTCACCCCTTCCCAGAGGAACATCGCGGGCTTGCCGGGGTCGAAGCCGGCCGCCACGATCTTCTTCATCCAGTCCTCGGTCTCGAAATCGGCGGACACGTAAGTGGCCAGGCGGGTCGACAGGCCCGCTTTCTCGAGCATCGCGAGTTTGTGGGCCTGCGTCCGGGGCAGGTCGATTTCAAAGCAGCGCACACCGTCCTCCGGCGACACCCTGAACGACCGGGTGTCGAATCCCGCCCCGAGGACCACAAGCTGGTCAATGCCGGCCAGATGCCGCTGGAGGGCGGCATCGTAGTAGCTGGTCCGTGCTGTGGACTGGTGGCGCATCGGGGCCCGCCCCTGATACGGATAGCGGTAGATCTTGGGGACGAAGCCGGTCAGCAGGTGTCCCACGAGCGTGGGGGCGGTCTCCAGCCGGAACCCCTCCGGGGATACCTTCGGCATGACCGTCATGAGCCGGGCCGCAGGCTCATCCGGCCTCGTCCCCAGCCGGTGCTGCATGTAGCGCGTGTAGAGGGTGGCAAACACTGTCGCCGAAACGCCCGCACGCCGGCTGTAGTTAAGCAGCCGCGGGACAGCGGCGACGTAGCCCGCAGCCCCTACTGGCAACAGCGCCACTTGGATGGCCCGGAAGAAGCCAGCGACGAGAATTCCCGGCATCGTCCCCCGTCTCCTCTCGTCACTTTGCCCGCCCACCATGCTCCTCCGGGACGCAAAGGTGGTCAATACAAGGTCAATACACGCATGGGGCCTCCCTGAGAACGCCGCGCAGGCCCAGGGATACGCAAAAATCACGCCCCGGAAACGAATCCGAAACCTGTGTCGTGAATGCTGGGCACAAGAGGTTGTACACGGGGGAAGGGCAATGATCATGGACGTTGACGAAGCACGGAAAATCCACAGCTCTGCCGAGTTGAACGTGGGGGACGAGATCGAGGCCTGGCACAACGGCAAGCTCTTCCATCGGGGCCCGGTAACCCAGACCGTCACGGGGGTGGACCTGTTCTGGATCCTGGATGCCCGGACGGGAACCCGCCGCCTCATAGACGCCGAGGCGCTCGTGATCCTGCGGCCGGCCGGCCCCAGCCCGGCCGCAGGCAAGTCGCCCGCGGCGTCACGGCCGCCCGTCCACACAACCACTCACACCTCCAAGGACGCAGCTTCCCGGTCCGCCCACATGCCGCTGTTCCAGGCACCCAGCCTGGCGGGCTAGGGACTGGGCCGGCGGCCCGGATACGGGCCCCGGCCCTGCCGGATGGTAGGCTAGTGGAACTTGATGTGCAGTGATGCCCACTTTTGATTCGGTTGACCGGCCTCGGTCCGTCAACCGGGTCCCTGCCGGATTCCTTCGGGAATCCGCACGCAGGCAGTGGGATTTTTTCATGTGAGAGGCACATCCTGCGTCGATGAACGCGTTCCATTTGGTCCCGGCGGCCGCTTGCTGAAGTTTGGCAACAGCCCGGTTGATCACCTGACTTTTCTTCGGCGAACCCTTGAGCCAACCGGCATCGGGGGCCGATATCCGCACGGATACCGCCTGAAAGACCTTGAAACACATGACTACATTCGCTGCCCTCGGCACGCCCAAAGCACTTGCCGACACCCTGACCGCCCAGGGGATCGTGGAGCCCTTCCCGATCCAGGTCAAGACACTCCCTGACACCCTTTCCGGACGCGACGTCCTGGGCCGCGGCCGCACCGGCTCCGGCAAGACCATCGCATTCGCCATCCCGCTTGTGGCACGACTCGCCGAGCGGGAAGCCAAGCACTTCCGCAAGCCCGGCCGCCCGATGGGCCTGGTCCTGGCTCCGACCCGCGAGCTGGCAACACAGATCAACGCGACCATCGAGCCGATGGCCAAGGCCATGGGCCTGACCACCACGGTGATCTACGGCGGCATCTCCCAGGCCCGCCAGGAAAAGGCCCTGCGCGCCGGCGTCGACATTGTCATCGCCTGCCCGGGCCGCCTGGAGGACCTGATCCGTCAGCGCATCCTGACCCTCGAAGCAGTCGAGATCACCGTCCTGGACGAGGCCGACCACATGGCTGACCTTGGCTTCCTCCCGGTGGTTAAGAAGCTCATGGACATGACCCCCACCCAGGGCCAGCGCCTGCTCTTCTCCGCCACCCTGGACAACGGCGTGGACAAGATCGTCCAGCGCTACCTGTCCAACCCGCTGACCCACTCGGTGGATGACCCGCAGGCCGCGGTGACCACCATGGAACACCACGTGCTGGTGGTCAACGACCAGACCGTCAAGAAGCAGCTGATCGTCGAGCTCGCTTCCGGTGCCGGCCGCCGCGTGCTCTTCATGCGCACCAAGCACCACGCCCGCAAGCTGGCCAAGACCCTGACCGACGCCGGCATCCCCGCCGTCGATCTCCACGGCAACCTCTCGCAGAACGCCCGTGACCGCAACCTGGCCGAGTTCTCCTCCGGTGACGTCCGCGTCCTGGTGGCCACCGACGTCGCGGCCCGCGGCGTCCACGTCGACGACGTCGAATTGGTCATCCATGTGGATCCGCCCACAGAGCACAAGGCGTACCTGCACCGCTCAGGCCGCACGGCCCGCGCCGGCTCCGACGGCACCGTGGTCACGCTGACCCTGCCCGAGCAGCAGTCCGACGTCAAGAAGCTGATGAAGGCTGCCGGCGTCGAAGTCAACTTCGAGCGCGTCACCGCCAACTCCCCGCTGGTTGCAGAACTGGTCGGCGAAATGGCCGACAAGATCGATCCGCGCACCCGCGCCGCGCTGCTGGCCGCGAAGGCCGCACAGCACGGCGGCGGTAGCTCCACGGGTGCCAACGCCGAGCGCAAGCGCGCCCGCCGCACCACCCAGGCTGCACCCACCGCGGGTGGCCGTGGTGGCCGTGGCGGTCGCGGACGCGTCGGAGCCGAGGCTCCCCGCACCGATCTGCCGCGCGCCGAGCGCCGCGCTGTCGCCTATGAAGGCCAGGCTGCTGCCCGCAACGCTGCAGAGCGCGTCGCGGAGAAGAACGAGGATCGCGCCGAGGCCGAGCGCGCCGAGCGCCGGAATGCGCGCGGCCGTGGCCGCACCACCGCTTACGCGCACCACAACGATGTTCCGGCAGCCGGCGGCCGTGCCGCGGCCGGCCGCGGTTCGGACGGACGCGCCGCCGAGGGACGCAGCGACGCCCGGGGCGCTTCGGCCCCCCGCAGCGGAGCACCCCGCTCCGGTGGCGCTCCCCGCACCGGCGGCGCCCCCCGCGCCGGCGCTTCGACTGGCGGCCAGCGTAGCGGCCGCCCGGCAACCGGCCAGCGCGCAGCTGCCGGCGCCAAGTCCGGCGGAAGCAAAGCCGGAGGCAGCGCGGCTGTCTGGTCCTCCAACACTGGTGGCACTTCGGGCGGATCCTACGCAGGCGGCGGCAACGGCCGCTCCAGCGAAGGCCGTCCGGCCCGCAGCGGCGGCCCGCGCCGCGCGTCGGCTCCGGCCTCGAACGAACGCCGCAGCCGCTAAGGTTTCGCTTGCCGGCTACTCAAAGTAGCCGGTGACGCGCAAAATGCCGGTCGCTGCGGGAATTCCCTCTGCGACCGGCATTATGCGCAGCGCAATCTGCGAAGCGCAGCGCCAGTTACCAGCCTCGGACGCGCCACTCTTCCAGGTGCGGGCGCTCGGCACCAAGGGTGGTGGGCTTGCCGTGGCCCGGGTGCACCACGGTGTCATCCGGATACACGTCGAACAGCCGCTCGCTGACATCCGTGATCAGCTGGGCAAACCGCGCCGGATCCTTCTGCGTGTTGCCTACTCCTCCCGGGAACAGCGAATCGCCGGAAAAAATGTGTGCCGGCCCCGCGGGGTCTTGGTACACGAGGGCGATCGAACCCGGAGTGTGGCCGCGCAGATGCACTGCCGTCACGTCGAAGCCGTCGAAGTTGCCGACGTCCCCGTGATCCAGCAGTACATCCACCGGCACCGGAAGCTCCGGGGCATCCTCTGTCCCGGCCGCGGTTTTCACACCCGTGGCTTCCACCAGGCCCGGCAGCGCCCGAACGTGGTCCCAGTGCTGGTGGGTGGTGGCAATCAACGCCAGCTTCGGCGTCGCGGAAGTATCCGCAGCGGCGTCCGCTAGCAGCCCCTGGATGGCGGCCAGATCATCGGCCGCATCGATCAGGAGCTGCGCGCCGGAGGCCTTGGCCGTGAGCAGGTACACATTGTTGTCCATCTCGCTGACCGAAATCCGGCGGATGGTGATGTCACGTAACGAGTGAATAAGCGAGTCCATGGGCTTCAGTCTACGGAGGCGCTATTCACGGCCCTGGGACACCCAGGTGGGGTCCGCCGAACGGGAGCCGACGACGGCGTTCGCTGCGGCGTCGAGCGTCTTCAGTTGCGCTGCGGTGAAGCCGAGCGCCAGGGCGCCCAGGTTTTCGTCGATCCGGGCCGCCTTGCGCGTGCCGGGGATGGGGACCACAGGCAGCCCCAGCTTCCGGCCCTGCGCGAGCAGCCAGGCCAGCGCCACCTGGGCGGGAGTTGCAGCCCGCCCGGCAACGCTCAGTTCCGCGGCGACCGCCCGCACGGCGGCCACCACACCCTGGTTGGCGCCCGCAGCGTCCGCGGCGAAGCGCGGGATATTGCGGCGGAAGTCGTTGCTGCCCAGCGTCGAGGCGTCCACGGTGCCGGTGAGGAATCCCCGGCCCAGCGGCGAATAGGGCACAAAACCCACCCCGAGTTCGGCGGCGGCGGGAACCACGTTCCGTTCCACGTCGCGGCTCCAGATGGACCATTCGCTCTGGACCGCGGCGATCGGGTGGATGCTGCTGGCCTCGCGCAGCTCCTCGGCCGTCACCTCTGACAGGCCCAGGTGCCGCACCTTGCCGGCCTGCACCAGCCCCGCCATGGCCTCCACGGTTTCCACTATCGGAACGCGGAGGTCACGGCGGTGCACGTAGTACAGGTCGATCGAGTCGGTGCCCAGCCGTTGCAGGCTGCGGTCCACCGCCTGTTTCACGTAAGCGGCATCGCCGCGGATGTCCGTGTAGCCCGCTGCGGGATTGCCCACGAGGCCGAACTTGGTGGCCAGTTGGACTTCGCCGCGGCGTTCCTTGAGCAACCGGGCAATCAGCTCCTCGTTGCTGCCGCCGCCGTAGATGTCCGCCGTGTCGATAAAGCTGACACCGGCATCCACCGCGTGATGCAGGGTCCGCAGGGCCTCCGCCGGGTCCACCTCGCCGTACACAGGGGTCAGGGCCATGCCGCCGAACCCCAGCGGGCTGACCAACAGGCCGTCGCCAAGCTGGACTCCTGCTGCATTCACTGTTGCTGCATTCATGGGGATCTCCATTCGCGCACTGAGAAGTTCGGAGTAGTTCCGTCCCTGGCAAGAACCCCGGGGTGTGCGCGGCTATTCCGACGTTCCCGCCCGGTTGCCGCCCGCGGACGGGGGGCGGCCATGGCGTGCCGCCCGCAAGGACCCCCTTCCGGGGGGACTAACTGGGCGGGAGCGCCGGGGACGCCCCGGACTTCCCGGATTTCCCGGCCGGCAGGAGCTTCAGGCCCGCCGCGCAGCCGACGATCCCCGCGATGAAAAACAGTTTGAGCGGGCTGGCCGGTTCGACGCCGGTGGCCATCGCCCAGCCGACCGTCAGTGCGGCGCCGATCCCCACCCAGACGGCGTAGGCGGTGCCGAGCGGAATCCGTTTCACGGCGATGCCCAGCCCCACCATGCTGAGGGTGGCCGTCACGGCGAACACGAGGGTGGGCAACGGCTGGGTGAAGCCGTCGGAGCGGCCCAGGGCCGTGGCCCAGACCGCCTCCAGCACGGCGGAGGCGAGCAGGATGAGCCAGGCCAGCGTGGTGGCCGGCGCCTTGCCTGTCGTTTTCAGTGTGCGGTTCGCGGCCATGGTTATGCCACCAGCTTCAGGCCGGCCACGCTCGCGGCAATCCCGCCGAGCAGCAGGATCCGCGCCGCCGTCGCGCGCTCAACTTTGGCGATCATCGCGTAGCCGGATGTCAGGACGACGCCGACCCCCACCCACACGGCGTAGGCCGTTCCGGTGGGGATGGACTGCATGGCGACGGCGAGGCCCCCGGTGCTGGCGAGGACCGAACCGAGGAAAACGAATGCCGGGACCAGTCGGCGGCGGCCGGTGACCTGGGCGGTCCGGTGCAGGGCGGCGGCCCAGACGGCCTCCAGCGCCCCGGAAAGAATGAGTATTAACCACGACATGACAGCTCCTGTGGCCAGTCTTGTCGCGTGCCGGGTACTGAACCGTCGTCCGGAGGCCCGGAAGTGGGGGCCTTGGCCCCCAAGTCTAGCAAAGCCGCGTCACAGCCGGCCTGACTCACAGTCCGGCTGCGTTGCTCCAGACCGTGAAGGTGCGCCCCACTGGGTAGTGCGCGCACGGCTGGTCCGGCGAGATCAGGTCTCCGGCGTCGATATCGGTCGCCGCCGACACCACTGCCCGGCCGTCGGCGTTGGCCAGGGTGGCCCGGCCGCCGATCCGCCGCAGGGCCGGCATGGCCCCGCGTTCCAGGCGCTGAACCGTGACGTCGATGCCCACGATTCCCGCCACCGGGGCGTCCGGACGGGTGAACACCGGGTGCGTGAAGGTCAGGACGTACTCGTCGGTGCAGAGGAAATCCACGTAGGGCCCGGTGACATGCGCCCGGCCTGTTTCCACGGGGATCCGGAACCACTCGGCCTTGACGTAGCGGCTGATGGAGTTGGGACTGAAGTTGGCCAGCGCGTCGACGTGTTCCAGATCCGGGCCCTGCCACCAGGCGATATAGCTGCGCTCGGGCCCGAGCAGCCCCGCGTTGGCGATGAACCCAGCGCCGGCCGCGTAACCGCCGGGCAGTTGCACCAGTTCCTCGACCACGGGCCGGATGAGCTTGTCCACGGCCGTGCCCGTGACTTTCCCGGACATGGCGGCCAGGGCCGCACCGGCGGCGGCAGCCCAGTCCGCCAGTCGGTGCTCGATGCCCGCGATGGTGGCGTCGAGCTCGGCGGCGGCCCGTTCGGCAGAGCCGGGTCCGGCCGGTGCAGCGGAGGGGCCTGTGGAGGGACCAGCGGTCGGTGCCGCGGAGTCTGCGGAGGAGCCTACGGTGGACGTGGTTTCGGACATGGTTGCTGCCTTAGCTCGAAGCGGCGGGGACATTTGCGGTCAAGCTGGACGGTCAGGATTGGTCAGTCAATATTGGTCGGTCAAGATCGTGGCTTAAACATGCGAGTGCGGTCAATAGCGTTTGGCCTGCTCGGTCAGCAGCCAGTCGGTCGTGGCGGAGATCAAGTCCTTGACCCCGGTTTCGGCGGCCCTTGGATCGTGGGCCTCGATGGCGGCTGCCACGTCCTCGAGGATCACGGCGGTGCGCCCGCGGTACCCGGCATCGGCGCAGGGCAGCAGCGTGAGGGTGCCAAGATCGGCCTGTAACCGGATGAGCTCCCGGGCCAGCCGGGCGGAGCGGGCAATGGCCGCAACTTCCAGCAGGAACTCCGAGAGGGCCAGGCGCCAGCTGGCAGAGTCGTCGTTGGCTGAGGGGATGAACGAGCGCAGCGTGGCGATGTCGGCGGCGTCGGAGCGCCGGGCCGCCACCCCCGCGCAGGCCGCGGCGATCGCCTGGTAGTGCAGCGCGAGGTCCCTGATCTGCAGCCGGCTCAACTCCTGCAGCTGCGCCAGTGCCCGTTCCCGGGAGGGCAGCACGTTGTCGGCGATGAAGCTTCCGCCGCTGCGGCCGCGTGCGGTCCGGATGATTCCCGAGGCACGCAGCTGCGAAAGGGCCTCCCGTGCCGTTACAGCGGACACTCCGAGGGCCGCGGCCAGCTCTGTTTCGTTCGGCAGCCGCTGGCCGCTGGTCAGCAACCCGGTCTCCACCGCCTGCTCGATCCGGCTGCACACTTCATCCACGAGCCCGCGTGACTTGATCGGCGTGAACACCGCCGCCAGGCTCCGGGAGGCGCCATTCGGCGACAACACCATCCGGGCCTCCCTTCCCTCCGGCGGTATCCGGCCGGTTCCGGTGTTACCGTCCGGCATCCATGCAGCGTCCGCAGGGGGGCGCCGCCGTGCGTCGACCGGGCTGATGTCATCCTAATCCGGGCTTTGCCGGAGGGTCTATACATAAAACCTATGAAGTAATAGCATTTGGCCCAGCAGCCCTGTGTGGACTGGATCACATTCCGCTGCGTGGCTCTCTCGTGGACGATCCGGCAACGGAGTAAGGCGCACCCCATGACCGAAACACTGGCCGCCGGCACCTCGACCGGAACCGAGGAGATTCCGGCGATCCGCCTCCGTAAGCTCACCAAGGTCTTCGGGGATACCGTCGCGGTAGATGGCGTGGACCTGGACATCCGCCACGGGGAGTTCTTCTCCATGCTTGGCCCGTCCGGCTCCGGCAAGACCACGGTCCTGCGGTTGATCGCTGGCTTCGAGCTACCGACGTCCGGAAGCATCGAACTCGAGGGCAAGGACGTCACGGCGATGGCGCCCTTCCAGCGGGACGTCAACACCGTCTTTCAGGACTACGCCCTGTTCCCGCACATGTCCCTCGTGGACAACGTCGCCTACGGGCTCCGGGTGCGCGGAATGGCCGGAAAGCAGCGGCGCGAGCGGGCCAGGGAGGCCCTGGACCGCGTCCAGCTCGGGAAATTCCTCGGCCGCAAGCCCGCCCAGCTCTCCGGCGGCCAGCGGCAGCGGGTTGCCCTGGCCCGGGCGCTGGTGGTCGAGCCGAAGGTCCTCCTGCTGGATGAGCCGCTCGGTGCCCTGGACCTCAAGCTCCGGCAGCAGATGCAGGTGGAACTCAAGGAATTGCAGCGCTCGCTGGGCATCACCTTCATCTTCGTCACCCACGACCAGGAGGAGGCCCTGACCATGAGCGACAGGATCGGTGTCTTCAACAACGGCAGCGTCGAACAGATCGGTACCGCTCACGAAATCTACGAGCGCCCCGGCGGCATCTTCGTGGCCAACTTCGTCGGCACCTCCAACATTTTCGACGCCGCCCAGGCGCAGGCGCTCTATGGCCGGCCGGACCCCCTGTGCATCCGTCCCGAGCGGCTGCGCGTCGGCTGGACCGGGGAGCCGGAGAGCCGTTCCGGCACCACCTCCCGGCCCGGGACGGTGACGTCGTCCGTCTACGTCGGGCACGCCACCCAGGTGCGGGTGCAGCTCGACGGCGGGCCCGACGTCGTCGCGCTGGTTCCGGAAAAGCTGCCCGGCGGCGACTCGGAACTGGTGAACCAGCCCGTCACAGTCAGCTGGGACAACGACGCCGTCGTTTGGCTTCCGGGCCCCGTCACCTGACGCCGGGCGGACGTCCCGCCCGTTCCGCAGCGTTCCCAGTCCAGAGATTTTCTTCACATCGAAAGGTAAGGATTATGGCACCAAGAACTAAGGCCTCCCTCGTTGTCGGGGCGGTTGCGGCGGCAGCCCTCGCGCTGTCAGCCTGTGGGACCAGCGGCGGATCGGGTTCTGCACCGTCGACGCAGCCGGTGAAGACCGAGATCGGTGCCGGCGAAGGCCAGATCTCCATCCTTGGCTGGCCGGGGTATGTCGAGGACGGCAGCAACGACCCGGCGGTCGACTGGGTGCATCCGTTCGAAAAGGAGACCGGGTGCAAGGTCAGCTTCAAACCGTTCGGCACCTCGGACGAGGCCGTGACCCTCATGCGCACCGGGCAGTACGACGTCATTTCAGCCTCCGGGGATGCTTCGCTGCGCCTGGTCGCCGGCCATGACGTCCAGCCGGTCAATATGAGCCTGCTGAAGAACTACCCGGACATCTATCCGTTCCTGAAGGACAAGGCCTGGAACACCGTCAACGGCGTTAATTACGGGATGCCCCACGGTTGGGGCGCCAACCTGCTGATGTACTCCACGGACAAGGTCACCCCGGCGCCCGCATCCTGGAGCGCGGTGTTTGACGACGCCGCCAAGCACACCGGCAAGGTCACGGCCTACGATTCGCCCATCTACATCGCCGATGCCGCCGTCTACCTCATGGCCCATAAGCCGGAGCTGGGCATCAAGAACCCTTATGCCCTCGACAAGGACCAGCTGGCCGCCGCCGTCGACCTGCTCAAGCAGCAGCGCACGCACATCGGCGAGTACTGGAGCGACGTCGTCAAGGAGGTCCAGGCCTTTACGTCGGGGAGCACCGTGGTTGGCACCACCTGGCAGGTGGGGGCCAACATCGCGACGGGCGAGGGCGCCAAGGTTGCAACCCTTCTCCCGGAAGAGGGTGCCACCGGCTGGTCGGACACCTGGATGATCGGATCCAAGACCAAGAACCCGAACTGCGCCTACAAGTGGCTCGACTACATCGCCAGCCCCAAGGCGAACGCCCAGGTGGCGGAGTACTTTGGCGAATCCCCGGCCAACGCCAAATCCTGCGAGCTGACCAAGGATCCCAAGCACTGCGAGACGTACCACTCCGGTGATACGGCCTACGCCGAAAAGATCTGGTACTGGACCACCCCGGTGGCCGAGTGCCTCGATGGCCGCACGGACGTCAAGTGCACCGACTATTCGGAATGGACCAAGGCCTGGACGGAAATCAAGGGCTGAGTCCGGCGCTTGCGCACCCAAACCGCAAGAACAAGCCGGCCGCGGCGGCCGGCAGAGACTAAGGCGAGATGGCACAACAGATACAACAGCTGCCGCCCGGCCCACCCCGTGATGCCGGGGCTGTACCGAGGGCGAAAACCAACGCCTTCTCGGCGTTGCTTCACCGATCACCCCGGCTACGGCTTGCCGCGCTGCTCACGGCGCCGGCGGGCTGGCTGGTGCTTGTGTACATCGCCGCCCTGGCAGCACTGCTGATCACCGCGTTCTGGACCGTGGACACCTTTACGGGAGAGGTGTCCACGGTCTGGACCACGGAGAACATCGTCACGGTCCTGACCGATCCGGTGTATCAGCGGATCACCCTGCGGACATTGTGGATCGCGGTTGCGGTCACGGTGATCGACATGATTCTCGCCCTGCCCATCGCGTTCTTCATCGCGAAGGTGGCCAGCGCCCGCTGGGAGAAACTGCTCGTGGTGGCCGTGCTGATGCCGCTGTGGGCCAGCTACCTCGTCAAGGCCTACGCCTGGCGGAATGTCCTGGCCGAAGGCGGGCTGCTGGAGTGGCTGGGGGCTCCGCTGGGCCTCTCGTCCCCAGGCTATGGCGAGACCGCCGTCATCCTGACGCTGTCCTACATCTGGCTGCCGTACATGATTCTGCCCATTTACGCGGGCTTTGACCGGGTGCCCGACTCCCTGCTGGAAGCCTCCGGGGACCTCGGCGCGAAACCGCTGACCACCATGCGCCTGGTCATGCTTCCGCTGCTGGTCCCTTCCATCATTGCGGGCACAATTTTTACGTTCTCCCTGTCCCTGGGTGACTACATCACCGCGCAGATCGTCGGCGGGACCACTCAGATGCTGGGCACCGTGGTCTACGCAAACGTCGGAGCCGCGAACAACCTGCCCTTTGCCGCCGCGGTGTCGCTGGTTCCTATCGCCATCATCATGTTCTACCTCTTCATCGTCCGCCGTACCGGCGCCCTGAATAACCTGTAGCGAAAGGCGCATCATGAGGCTTTCCCGTAGCGCCAAAGTGATCCTGGGCGTCGTTACCGCGCTGGTGCTGTTGTTCATCTACACCCCGCTCATGCTCGTGGTGGTGAATTCGTTCAACGCGGACCGGACGTTCGGCTGGCCGCCCAAGGGCTTCACCTTGGAATGGTGGGGCAAGGCTTTTGACTCGCCGGGAGTCCGGGAGGCTGTCCTGTCCTCGCTGTGGGTGGCGGTGGTCGCGACCGTCATCTCGCTGCTGCTGGGGACGCTGCTGGCACTGTCATTGCAGCGGTATGAGTTTTTCGGCCGCGACGTCATCAACCTGCTGGTGATCCTGCCGATCGCGCTGCCCGGAGTTGTCACAGGCATTGCCCTGAACAACATGTTCACCACCATCATGGGCGTTTCGCTGAGCCTGTGGACGGTGGTAATCGCCCACGCGACGTTCTGCATGGTGACCGTTTTCAACAACGTCATAGCGCGGCTACGCCGAATGAGCCCCGGCCTGGAGGAAGCCTCCTCCGATCTCGGCGCGGGTGTCTTCACCACCTTCGGCCTGGTGACGTTCCCTCAACTGCGCTCGGCCCTGCTGGCGGGCGGGCTGCTGGCCTTCGCGCTCAGCTTCGACGAGATCATCGTCACCACGTTCACGATCGGTGCCGGTGAGACCACGCTGCCGATCTGGATCCTGCAGAACCTCTTCCGTCCGAACCAGGCGCCCGTGGTCAACGTCGTGGCCGTCGTGTTGATCGTGGTCTCGATCGTTCCGATCTGGCTGGCGCAGAAGCTGTCCGGGGACTCCGTGCGTGTCAGCGGCGCCCGCCTGAAGGCGGACGAACGCTAAACCGTACCGGGCTGCGCAGGATCGATGGAGACGACCGCCAGGAATCCGCGGCCCACGATTTCCGGCGTGGCGGTGTCAGCGCCGACGACGGCGTCATAACGGTTCAGCTCGACGCGCTCCGGCTCCGGCTCCGAGGTGACTGTGGGCGTGCCGACGGCACTGTCGGCGCCGGGCGCGGGGTCGCCCGCAGTGCCGGGGCTGACGGTCCCCTGGCCCTGCAGGAGGATGCCGAACTGTCCCTCGAACACTGGATGCGCGCGCTTCTTGGACAGCTCGATGATAGACGTGTAGCCCTTGAAGGCGCCGTTGCGGGTGATGACGTTCAGGTCCCGGATGTCGCCGGTGGGCAGTGCCCCCGCCGCGGCGGCGTCGCCGGAGAACCGGAACGGCCGGTACTTCTCAAGCGGGTGCTCGGCGCCGTCCACGCTCAGGAGCAACAACTCCCCGTCAATCACAGTCAGCACACGGTCCATCCCCGCGAACGCAGAGAAGGGGCCGGCCTTGGATACCTCGGCAATGCTGACGCGCCAGTCCCATGAGTTGTCCTGCGCTGTTTTTTGCAGGGCGGGTTGCAGGGCGGTTTGCACGGACGGCGTCCGGGGATGGCGGGCCACCTCGCGGGTCACCCCGCCGCCGTTGCGCCAAGGGTGGGCTTTGAGCTCGGCATAGCGGATGATCTCCATGGCACCAGCCTATCGGCCGGTCAAGGGGCGCCTGGAGCCAGCCCGGCTGCGATGCCGGCGCCATGCCCGGTGCCACGCTTCTGCCGCCGCCGACGCAAAGTCGGCGGCGGCGGTCCTGTCTTGCTAACGTCAGAGGCAGGAAGCGTGCAAAAGGAGCCAGAATGTTTGTCAAAGTGTGCGGCCTCAGCACCCCGGACGCGGTCCGCGCCGCGGCTGGTGCCGGCGCGGACGCCGTCGGCTTCGTCCTGACCCGCAGCGCCCGGGAGGTCACCCCGGAACAGGTCAGGAACCTCCTCTCCCACGTCCCGAATGGTTTGCCGGCCGTGGGGGTGTTCCGGCACGAACCGGCCGCCGACGCCGTCGACGTCGCCCGTGAGGCGGGCCTGGTCTGGGTCCAGCTCCACGGGGACCGCTCACCGGCGGACGTCCGGACGGTGCACGACGCCGGGATGAAGCTGATCCGGGCCGTCACCATGGCCGCCGCTGCAGACGCCTTCGACAACTGGGGTGAAGAGCTGCTCCTGATCGACGCCGCTGTCCCCGGCTCCGGCGAAGCCTGGGACTACGGCTCCGTCCGGGCTAAGGCCCTGGCTGGACGCAAGTGGTTGCTCGCCGGCGGCCTGGATCCCGCCAACGTGGCCCGGGCGGCGGCGGAAGCCGGGGCGTGGGGCGTCGATGTGTCTTCCGGGGTCGAGTCCTCGCGAGGCATCAAAGACCTTGCCAAGATTGGGGACTTCGTGAGGGCGGCCAAGGAGCCGGAATGAGGCCGGGCCGCTTGCGGGCTATCGGAGGGAGCTAGGAGCGTTTGATGATGACATCATCGATGTATTCGTCGCCCTTTTGCCGGTTGTGCTCGGCCCCGAGCTGAACTTTGCTGAGGCTGCTCCCCAGCATGCTGACGCTCGTGCTGCTGTATCGCTGCACGCCGTCGAACCACACCTGGATTGTTGACGCGCTGCCATTGGCGGTCACCCGCATGCTGACATGGTGCCAGGCGCTCAGGGAGATGCTCCCTGAGATCAGTTTCGTGTAGACAAAGGTGCCGCTTGGTGAGGTGACCCGGAGCCACAGCTGCCCGTTGCTGTTGTAGCGGTAGATGTCCGCGACGCGGGTGGAACCGGAGAAGAAGCGGAAGTACGGTACGTCATTGCCGGAAACGCCGGCCACGGTGATATTGAACCAGCCGTCTGCGTACGAGGTCTTGGTCCCCGAGGCGAACGCCGGGGCGGAAAGGTTTGCGAGCGAACCGGAATCCGTGGTCACGTGCAGCTTGGCTGAATGCGTCCCGGTCTTGGCCCGCGAAGTGGACATTGTTGCCGTCCCGGTGCCCGACACTTGGGGGATGAGGCCGCAAAAGCTGCCCGATTCAAAACTCGTGGCCAGCACGACGGACCCAGAAAAGGAGTTCGTGGGTGCGGGGCTGCACGTTGCGGCCGTAGCGACCTGGGCGGAACCGAAGACAAGGGAACCGGCTACGAGTAATCCGAGCGTCCCAACCATGCTGAGTGTTCTAAGTGTTCTCATTGCAGATACTTTCCGTGATTGGTTGGACTTGATGATGTGCGCTTGTGCCGCGCCGGGCGGGCGGCTTCTGTCATGCAAGCTGCGCCAAGTGCACCAACTGCGCCACCGCTGCGACGCCGACTATGGCCAGAAGGGCTGCCGTGGTGATCAATACAGGGCGCGGCAGTGCCTTGTCCGGATGCAACACGCGGAGGACATCGCAGCTCACGAGTGCTGTCACCGTGGCCAGTCCTGTCAGGAAGATGATCATTTCGCACGCACCAGGGCCCGCTGTGGCCTCTTGAGCTCAAGGCCAAGGAAGGCGAGGGTCATGATCGACAGGACGCATACGCCCGCCGGCGGTGACCAAAGCCGTGCATAGATCATCGCCGTCGCCACGAGGGTGGACATCGTGAGGCTAAAGGCAATTGCGATGGCGATGAAGAGGGGGAGCGCGCCAGCGGTCGTGGCCGAGCGCGTGGGACCGAAGTGGAGGAGCAGCACCAGCGCTGTTCCAGGTCCGGCCAGCATCAGCAGGCCGATCACGGCCAGACGCAGGCCCTCGGGCCCGACAAACGAGAGCGGTATGGCGGCCAGGGCGACGGCTGCCGTCGCATAGCTCACGTAGCTGCGTTCAGTTGCCATTGGTAACTCCTTCGATGTGAAAAATCACGCCGCCCGCGTTTTCATAGACCTTCGTCCAGCCTGGACTGGTGGCGCATGTGGCGGTAAAACGTTGAAGGTCGCCGGTGGGAGTCGAACCGCGGAGTTCGGCCGCCTCCCGCTGGCTTTCGGTAACGATGAGGTACGCGCCCGCTTTGTGGGCGATCTGGTTGGCCGCTTCACAGCTAAGCGGAGCGGCGTTGGGAATCGGCTCGGCAGCAACGAGCGCCCGGTAGTCGTAGTCCGCGTAGTGCTGGTATCTCCACGGGGTGTTGCGAACTGCCTCAATGAGGACGGCGCCGGTGGGCGCAGTCGCATAGAGCCGGTTCACTAAGGCGATTTCGTCGTCATTGAAGCTCTCCATGCCGTCGTTTCCGTAGCGGGAAACCACCGTTGCCGTGGCCAGTACCGCGCCCATGAGCAGCAGCGCGAGGGCTCGGCGCAGGCTCAGCCCGGCATTGCTCTCTGACATCAGCGGCAGCACCGCCAGGCACACGGCAAACGGAAGGCTAAAGAGATACAGGCGCAGGAGCAGTTCGCCGCCATATGGCTGGAGCGGAATCAGGACCAGCGGCGCAAGCGCCGCGGCCGCGGCCGCCAACCACGGTGCCTTCCGCCGATAGCCAACGATGGCGCCGGCAACGGCGAGAATCCAGACCAGCGCGACCTCGGCGATGCGCGTGTAGACCACCAACACGTGGGCATCGCTGCCTGAGACCCGGGTGCTCAGCGCGCCGAGGCTGTTTGCGCCAATGTCACCGAAAGAGCCGAGCAGCTGGCCAAAGTGCCCCGACAAGAAGGCTGAAGCCGCAAAGATCAGCCAGCCGACCGGCAGGACCACGGCCAGGACGGGCAGGAAGCGCAGCCGGAGATGGCCGGTCAGCAGCAGCGCGGCCAGGATGGGGATCGCGGCGAAGGGGCTGAGCTGATGGGAAGCGGTCATGGCGAGAAGGAACAGCCCGCAGACCACCACGAGCACCGCCGTGTCCGCCCGGAGTGGCTCAATGGCGCCATATCCGGGCGCTGAGCTGTCAAGCTTGTTGACACTGCGGGCAAGCCGCCGGGAGAACCCGTTTCGCTCCGTGGACCAGGCCCAGCCGGCAAAGACGCTGAGCAGGCAGGCAACCAGGGTGAGCAGGAGGACGAAGGAATGCGCCTGCGGCGAGAGATAGTCCTGTCCAATCCAGCTGGCCACGTAGAAGATCCAGACAGCAGCCCACGCCTGGCGCGGATTTGCCGTCAGCCGCCGTGCCAGGGCCAGCAGCGGCGCGAGCAAGAGGAAGTTGATCCCCACCGGCGCCCAGGTTGCGATGCCGAATAGGTCCTTGGCGCCTGTCGCCCCCGAGAGCATTCCCAGCATGCTGAAGAATCCGGGCCAGTCGAAGTACGCGTCCAGGGTCGGATCGAGTTGGCCCGATTGGCTCATGGTGTCGGCAATGCCCAGATGGCGGAAGCTGGCCTCGAGCCGAGGCAGGCCATGGATGATGGGGTCAGCTCCAGCGAGGACAACCACTGTCACCAGAAGCTGCCAGGTCAGCAGGGGAGGGACCAGGCGGCGGAGGCTCAACGAGGCGACAAATCCGGTCAGGCTGAGCCCGAGCGCTACGAAGTAAGCGGGCGGGAGGACGCCAATAAGTCCGGCGCCGCCGATCCGAAGGGGATCGACCTGGGTCATACTCCAGACGCCGAGGACGAGGGCGACCGCGGCTGTGGCGGCCAAGGCGCCGACGTGCCACGACGGCGTCAGTCCCAGGTTGCGGCGGGTGGGCGGTTTGGCGCCGCCGACGTGCGCATGCGCCTCATGCCGGTGGGCGGTGTTCACGGGGCTTGTTGCCGTTTCGTGTGTCATCATTTCCTCGATTCAACTCGGCTGGTGGCGCGCTGAAGGAATCCCGCCTGCGGCTGGGGCGGGGTTCACTCGGGTCAGTGTGATCAGACGCCAAGCAGCAATCAGCGAAGCCGTCGCCTGGGCAACGGCCCAGAGTACGGATACGCCGGTCAGGCCATATTGCTGGGCCACAGCCGCGGCGGGGGCCACGATCAGGATGGCGGTCAAGGTGGCGACTACCGTTGATTCGAAAAGCCGCCCGTGGGCCCGGCACAGCCCGTAGTAGACCTGGGTCACACAACTCAGGAGGAGTGCCGGAACGAGTACAGGAAGAAGAACCCACGCGGCCGCGTACTGCGATCCGAGGAAGCCCAAAAGCAGTGGCCCGGCCAACATCAATATCAACCCGGCCGCGAGAGTCAACAGGAAGCTGGCCCGCAGGGCGGAGCCGAGGAGTCCCGGCCGCGCCCGCGTTCCCGCGAGGGCCGTTTGCAGCGTAAACCCGGCGGACTGCGGCACGAAGAACACCGCCGATGCCATCATCCACACCACGAACCAGGCGGCAGTCGGGGCGGGCCCCAGAGTTGCTGCAACGATGAGCGGAAGCAGGTAGCCGGGAGCGCGGTCGGCGAGCATGAGGGCGTGGTTGGGAAGCCCGGGCTTCAGGAGTTTTAGGGCCGGACGCGGCCGGAGGCCATGCTTCCAGTCGGGGGAGACCTGGGCCCGGGCAAGCTGGCGCAGTCCCACGAGGACGCTGGCCAGCGCGCCGGCGGCAACTGCGGACACAATCACCGCCAAGTCACGGAGTCCGACGGCGAACGCGGCGGCCAGGAAGGCGAGCTGCACGAGGCTCTGCACGAGGCTTCTGACCAGCGTTCGGTCGGCCCGCTCCTGGGCCACGCCCACGTAGTCAAGCTGGTAGGCGCTGGCGGCGAGGAGCGACGTGGCCAGGAAAAGGACCGTGACCAGCGGGATCCAGGCCTCGCCCACACCTGTGCCGAGCCAACTTGTGACGACAACCAGCAGGCCCGCGCCCAGCAGGGCGAAGGTCGCGACGGCAAGAAGGCTAGCGGCGATGAGCCGCCGCCCGCCGTCACTTTCCGCCGGTAGGAGCGTCAGGGTGGCGGGCCCGACACCGAGCATCCCCAGCTGCACGGTCAGGAGGGCGGCCGACACCACCGCGGAGCCGAGACCCAATTGCTCCGGCGGGAGCACGAGGGCCGCGAGCGCCCAGAACAGGAAGCCCGTCACCATGGGGGCGATCCTCGCGGCGGCCAGCCAGGCCGCGTTCCCTCCGACCGAGATGGGCTTGTGGGCCGGCCGCAGGAGTTCGCCGGCCATGGCGCGGTAGTTGTAGAGCAGGAAACCCATCCAATACGGCAGGAAGCGGGGCGCACGGACCAGCGACAGGCCCACGCCCCGCACGGTGGCCAGCAGGGGCAGCATCACCAGCCAGCCGGCCCTGCCCGTGTGCTTGCGGACGGTGCGGGCCATTCCGGCCCCATCCTGGAGCCACTGGTCGCGGGCGTAATCGAAGGTGTCGTCGAACCTGTGCCTGACCACTACGGAGTCGGAGACGCCGAGCCGGTACCCTGCCTGCTCCAGCCTGATCCTGAGCTCCACATCTTCCCCGGAGCGGAAGTCGTCGTCGAACCCGACGTCGAGCAGCACGTCGCGGCGCATCAGCGTGGCGCTGACGCCGAACCACTTGCGCACCCGGCTGTGGTTGTGGTGCCACGCCAGCGCAGCCCCCCAGTACCCGGGTCCGTCGGCTTCGCTGGCCAGCCCGAATTGCAGGCCGTCGTAACCCCCGGATTCGAATTCGGTCAGCAGCCGGGGCAGGCTCGTCGACGGAAGGACGACGTCGGCGTCGATCAGGGCGACTACCTCCCCGGTGGCTGTCCGGGCGCCGAGCATTCGTGCGGCCGGCAGGCCGCGCCCCTCATCGGAGATGACGGTTGCCCCGCAGTCGCGGGCTATTGCTGCAGTGTCATCCGTGGAGCAGCCATCGACCACTATCATTTCGTGCGGGTGTTGACTGCGGATCGACTCCAGGCACTCGCCCAGCCAGGCTGCGGCATTGCGCGCTGGAACGACAACCGACACCCTCAGATCGCTCACGTGGCCTCGCCTCACTCATCCAGTTTTGAACGAACCAGATTCGCGATGAAGTCAGAGGCCTGGTCCGCTGACCAGGCGGCCGGCAGCCGGAGCAGCCAGCAGGGAACGTCTTCCAGGGCCCGGCGCACCACGGCCGCCTTCTGGCCGAAATGCTCCTCCAAGGGGACGAGGCTGGTGGCGCCGAGGGCCTCGACGAGCCGCCGCGACACCATGGGCAGTTCCGAATGGAAGTTGCCGACGATCCGCGACGTCATCCACTCCGCGCTTCGTGACTCCAGCCGTGCGTCCGCGCCGTCGAAGCGCTCTAGGAAGATGGCCAGCTGTGCCGGAGCCGCGGACGAGATCCGCTGCGCGCCGAAGACATGCTCCGGCTGGACCATGCGGTGCTCGGGGGACCAGCGCCGGGTGAAGGCCGCTGTTTTCGGATACCGGACAATAACCGGATGGACTGCCGTGGCCAGATGGGCGACGGGCGTCGTCAGCCATCCGGGGGCCAGAGGCTTGCGCGTACCCCGGAACATGTCCGGGTAGATGGCGCGGTGGTGGGGCTTGATAAACATCGGCTTGGCATAGCCCATGAGCATTCCGCCGGCGCCCATGAAGGCCCAGTCGTCCGCCATGAAACGCACGTCCGGCATGGCCACCAGCTTCGCCACCGTGCTGGTCTTTCCGACTCCGCCCCAGGCTGGCAGGAGCACCCCGGAGCCCCGGAAGTCCACCACCGCGGCATGGATCATTGCCGCATCCTCCTCGACGCACAACCGGTCCAGCAACGGAATCACGGAAGTCAGGAGCTCGCCGGCGCCTTCGATCCGGTACCCGTCCTTCGTCTCGATAATCTGGACGCGGTCTGCCGGAATATAGAGGGATTCGCCGGTGAACCGGTAGGCATCCTCCGCATGCGACTGGTTGGAAATCGGCGTAATTTTGGCGCCGATGGTGATCCGCCGTGGCGCGCCGGATTCCCCAAGGAACGGAGCGAGCATGTCCCTTAGCTGCGGTTCCCCTGGCGTCCCGGCCTCGACATCGATGCCCACGATCCCGTGGACATCGAAGGAGGCTCCGGCAGAGGCGCCGATCGGCTGTTTCACGTCGCGTTCAGGTTGGCTCATGATCCAGACTTTCTCGGGTCGGGTTCCTGCGGTCAGGCGGTTCCGTACGCAGGGGCTGCACTTGAAGTTTCACAGGGCGGTGTACAGAGACGGGCACCCAAGCTGCGCGATTCACTGGACTTCCCTCCAAGGCTCTTCCGCCGACCCCGCGGCCGCTTTCAGCGGCGATGCCGCGATAGGCAGGCGGCGGCCGCGTACATAGCCGGTCGCGGTGGCCGCGAGCACGGCCACGATGGTTGCGGCCCGGCCGAGCCCGGCGCGGTCCCCGCCGCCGAGCCAGCCGCGGATTCCGGCAAACACTGCACGTGGGAGGACCCGCCGGACATAGCGCCGTTCGGGACCCAGTGCCCGTTTGTGGCCGACCACCCTGCTGACCTGCGCCTTGGAGAGCCCTTCGCCCCAGGAACGTGCAAGCATGTAGCGCAGGGTGCCGCGCTCGACCGGAACGTGGTGGTGCACCAGGGCAGCGGGTTCATAGACCACCCGGGATCCGGGCGCTCCCAGCACTGCACGGATGCACAGTTCGGTCTCTTCGCATCCCAGCGGGACGGTGCCCTGGCGTCCCAAAGCTGTGTTGAAGCCGCCCACCCGGTCCAGGACATCGGCGCGGAAGGACATGTTCGCGCCAATGACATTGCGGACTTCGGCGGCGACCTTGGGCATTCCCCGGTACGTGCAGCCGACAATCCAGTCGAGCTCATTGGCGAAGTGGCCCGGCCGGCCGGCCTCCCAGAGCGGCTCCACCCGGCCGCCCACAGCCAGAACGTCGGGATCGTCGTACAGGGCCGCGAGGTGCTCGAGCCAATCCGGCTCGGCTTCGGCATCGTCATCGAGGTAGGCCACGATCTCCGCCTTGGCGATGCCCGAACCGGTGTTGCGGGCGCCGGAGAGGCCCTTGGGTCCGGTGTTCTCGACAATTACGGCGTCCGGGACGGTGAAGATGAGGCGCTTGTACAAGTCGACGTTGTAGTCGACGACGACGATCGTCTGCTTGGGCGGGACGGTCTGGGTGCGGACCGAGTCCAGGGCGCCCATCAGCCTGTCCCACCGGTCCTCCGAGTAGGAGCAAATGACCACGGATACTTCCGGAATGCTGGGGTCCTCGGACATCCTATTCGCCTGCCCGTCCGCCCAGAACGCTGCTGGGATCGGTGGGAACGTGGGGAAACACCACGCTGGGGTACTTGTACTTGACTCGGCGCAGGGCCTCGGGACGGGCGCCAGCTGTCGGAGCCTCCCAGCTCACGCGCTCGCGGGCAAGGGTGCGCAGGACCCGCCAGCCGTCCCGGAACGTGTGCAGGTTCGACTGGCCCGAAATCCGGGACAGTTCATGGCTGGGAACCTCGGCAATGCGGAGGCCGGCCCGTGAGGCCCGCACAATCAGTTCAGTTTCGATCTCGAATCCGTCGGACTCCAACTCCAGAATGTCAACGCATTCGCGGCGCAGGGCGATGTAGCCGTAGCAAAGATCCGAGTAGTCACTGTGGAGGACGGCGTTGGCGAGCCAGGTGAGCAGCCTGTTACCCCCGCTGCGCAGCAAGGTGAGATCGTCCGAGCCACCGCCCGTCACATAGCGGGAACCTTTGACGAAGTCGTACTCATGCTGGAGCGGAGTCACCAGCCAGCCGATCTCCTGGGGGTCCATGCTGCCGTCGCCGTCCAGCATGACGATGATGTCCCCGGAGGCCGCGGCAAATCCGGCCCGCACGGCGTTCCCCTTGCCGGGGCGGGGTTCAGCCACCACCACGACGTCCAGGCGCAAGGCCCGGGCCACTTCAACTGTGCCGTCCAGGGAACGGCCATCAACAATTACCACCTCATCCACATAGGAGGGCATACGCCGCAGCACCCACGGCAGGTTCATTGCCTCGTTCAAGGTGGGGATCACCACACTGACGGAGGGATTTGCCGGCGGGGGCGTCGTTTGGGGGCGCACGTTTGGCTTGAGATTCGGGATGGACACTGGCCTCACCACTCAATAACGTTTCTGCTCGTCTTAACTGCAGCGCTTTCCGGCTCCTCAGCCGGAAAATAGACCCAAGCTGACGCTGCGGTTGTCGACAACTTATTGATGTACCCCAGGGTTAAAGTTTGGTCATGTCACCTTGCATTAACCTTGGATTAAGTTGAAGAGTCAAGTTAAAATCGAGGGAGACTGTTGATGCCGGCTGGCCTCCATGCGACACTGGCCGGATGCGGACACGCGTTGTACGGGGGCGCGTGCCGGCAGGCCGCCGGCGTCCCCCCATCTTCCGTTTTATGGCGGCTACCGCCATGGCCCTGGGCCCAGTCCTGGCCCTGGCGGCATGCAGCGGGGACGGCGCTCCCGGGAGCGAGCGGCCACTCGTCACGTCCTCTTCGGCGTCGCCGGCCGGACCGTCAGGCGCACCGAGCACTGGCACTACGGACACCGGCTCCACGTCGGGAACGCCGTCGGGAGCTCCCGAAGGCGGTGCCGCGACTGGGCCCGCCGTGGCATCGTTGAATCCGAGCGCTCCCCAATCCGTACCCGCCCCCGCCCCGTCTCCCGTCCGGACCACGGATGTGACAATGACCGGTGACCTGCCCGGCTGGAAGCAGGTCTTTGTCGAGGACTTCTCCGGCGGCGGCGTCCCGCTGGGCCGCTTCCCGGGCCCGCTCTATAGCGCGCGGTGGAGCGCCGGCTACAAGGACGGGACCCCGGACACTGCCGGGCAACGCAGCGGCGGCAAGTCCGGCTACTACCCGTCCAGGGTGCTCAGTGTCCGCAACGGTTCGCTGGACTGGTACCTGCACTCGGAGAACGGGATCTCGATGGGGGCGGCGCCGACGCCCAGGATCCCCAACGCCAGCTCCAACCCACCGCGCGCCAACAGTCTCCTCCGCGGCCGGTACTCCGTCCGCTACCGGGCTGACTCGCTGCCCGGATTCAAGACGGCCTGGCTACTGTGGCCGGACAGCGGCGTCTGGCCCCGGGATGGCGAGGTGGACTTCCCCGAAGGGGACCTGGCCAGCATCATTTACGGCGCCGTCCACTTTGACCGGAACGGTGCCGATGCCTGGGAGAAATTCGATTCCGACCAGTACGTGACCTCGTGGCATGTGGCCACGATGGAATGGAGCCCCGGACGGGTCGAGTTCTTTCTCGACGGGCGGTCCCTGGGCGTGAGCACCAAGGCGCCGACGACGCCCATGCACCTGATCCTGCAGACGGAGTCCTGCCTCACCGGTTGCCCGGCCCCGGCGACCCAGGGCCACGTCTCGCTCGACTGGATCAGCATCTGGGTGCCGGCCTGAGGCTTCAGGACGCCCGCGACGGATTCCGCGGTCGACTGACGGCGTCCGAATACTAGCGGTCGATCACTTGCGCTTGAGCGTGAAGGAATCCGAGAAGGTGTAGCCGTCGGCGGGAACGAATCTGGCGGCAAGTTCATCCGCCGTGGCCGTGACGTCCAGGGTCCCAAAGGCCGGTTCCTGGTTCTTTCCGGAAGTGCTGGCGAAATAACCTATTTCCGGGTCATCGGATCTCACGTTGTAGAGTCCCACGCCGCCAACGCCGACCGTGGCGAACACGGTCCCCGATCCCTGGGCCATGGCGCCGTCGGTATCGCCCAGACAGCCGGAGGTGAAGCTGGCGGGAACGAGTTCCGCGCAGCTGCCGCCCGTGGCCAGCTGATGCGTCCGCTGATAGACGTGGTCGTGGCCGGACAGCACCAGGTCCACCTCCTTTTCGATCAGCATGTTCGTGAAATCCTGCCCCGCCTGACAGTCATAGTTGCCCACGCTCAGGCACGGGGCGTGCATCCCCACCACCGTCCAAGGGATGTTCTGCGATTTGGCTTCGTCGATGGCGTTCGCGGTCCAGCGCCAGCGCTCGCTGCCCCTTGAGTAGTCCAGGGGCTCCCCGCCCCGGAAGTCGATGCCGGGGGAGACCAGGATGAAGCGGACAACGGGATTCTGCTCGGGGACGTCGACCCGCCACTGGATGCCGTACTGGCCTTGGAGCCCGGGCAGCCTGTTGGGCAGGCACCGGACATATTTCTCGATGTCGCCGTCATGGCCGTCGCTCTCGTGGTTGCCGGTCACGAGCTGGTAGGGGAAGGCCTCGCCGAGGCGGGCTGTGACCATATCGCAGAACTGCTGTTCGAGTCCTGCCTTGTAGGCGAAGTCGCCGAGGGCAAGGTTCAGTTCGGGATTAAGGGCGGCAACGACGTCGAGCACCTTTTCGGCGCCAGAGCCGATGCCGATGTCGCCCTGCGCGGTGAAGTGCACGGACTCGCCGGCCGGGGGCGCGGCGGAGGACGGCGGGGCGGACGACGGCGGTGCCGAGGACGGCGGGGCGGACGACGGTCGGGCGGAGGAGGGGGTGCCCGGGATCGGGGCGGGTTCCGGCGGGCCGGGCAGGCAGGCTGACAGCAATATCCCAAGGCCCACCGAGAAAGCACCGATGCCCGCCTTGCCACGTTTCCCCAGGGACCCGGCCACGATTCCTCACATCACTTGGTTGATCAGAACTGTGCGAATAGTTCTGCGAAATTCGGTGAATGCCCGGCATTTATAGGCCAGAGTAACCCGGCCGCCGAACGATGGCCAGAGAACACTTCGGGCCCGGATCGCGGCATCCGCCGTCGGAAATCCTGAAGTCCATGCCAGCGTGCCCGCCTCACTACTCCCCGTCAAGGACCGGCCGGACCTAGCCCGGGACGGGCTTCCTCGTTAGCATGCAGAGTGGGGAACACACCCCGATCACCCCCGGCGGAACAGGTCCGCCATCGCTCGAAGGAGACCGTTGTGACTCTGCCCGAAGGTTTGACCCCCGGCGTGTGGACGCTGGACATGTCCCACAGCGAAATCGGCTTCAGCGTCCGTCATGCGGGCATCAGCAAGGTCCGTGGCCGGTTCAACGAGGCCTCCGCCGAGGCCCGGGTGCGCGAGTCGCTGGCGGACGCCAGCCTGCATGCCACGGTCAAGACCGCCAGTTTCGATTCGGGGGACGCCAATCGTGACGGCCACGTCCGCGGCCCCGACTTCTTCGATGTCGAGACGTACCCCGAGATGACGTTTCGGGCCACCGGGATCCGCGGTGACGGAGAGGACTACGTGCTGACCGGCGAGCTCACCATCCGCGGCGTCACCAAGCCCGTGGATCTCGAAGTCGAGTACACCGGTGTGGCGGTGGACCCCTTCGGCGCCACCCGGGCCGGATTCAGTGCTGAGGCGGACATCAGCCGGAAGGAATTCGGCCTGACCTGGAATGCCGCCCTCGAAGCCGGCGGGCTGCTGGTCAGCGACAAGGTCAAGATCAACGTTGAGGCCGCCATGGTCAAACAGGCCGACACCTAAACGCCGAAGACGCGGGGCCCGCACTTGAAGCGTTTACCGGCACCCAGAAGCCGGTTGCCCTGAGCCGGAGAGGGCCGGGGCACGAAAGTCAGGGATTTTCCGGGTGAACCACTCATCCGAATGTCACTCCTACGGGCGAGAATGAATCCATGAAGACACTCCTGAACCTCATCTGGCTGCTCTTTGGCGGACTGTGGCTGGCCATTGGATATTTCCTGGCCGGCGTCGTCTGCTGCCTGCTGGTCATCACCATTCCGTGGGGGCTGGCCTCGTTCCGCATCGCGTCCTATGCACTGTGGCCGTTCGGCCGCATGGTGGTGGACAAGCCCGGCGGAACCAGCATCTTTGCCCTGCTCGGAAACGTGATCTGGCTGCTTGTGGCAGGGATCTGGATCGCGATCGGGCACGTCGTCACGGCCTTCGCCATGGCCATCACGATTGTCGGCATCCCGCTGGCGATCGCCAACCTCAAGCTCATCCCCGTCTCGCTGATGCCACTCGGCAAGCAGATCGTTCCGAGCAATTCGCGCTATGTGACCGCGTACAGCCCCAGCCGGCGCTAGGGCTGCAGCGCAACCAGCGGTGAGGGGGCGCTTCCCCTGTCAGTCCAAGCAATTCGAGGGAGAGGATCATGAGCGAACCGGCGTCCGGGGATACGGACCTCATTCTGGTCATTGTCCGCGAGTTCAGGGCCCCGATCCAAGGCGTGTGGTCCGCGTTGACGGACCCGGACCAGGCCCCGCAGTGGTGGGGTCCGCGCGGCTTCCATGTCCCGCGTGAGAGCGTCGACGCGGACCTCGAAGTCGGCGGACTGTACCGCGCCTGCATGATCCAGGACAGCACCGGGCAGCAATTCTGGTGGAGCGGAGTGCATACCGATGTTGAGCCGCCGCACTTGTTCGTGTTCACCCATGCCTGGGACAGGCCCGACGGCACCCGCGGCTTCGAAACCGAGGTCACGATCCGGTTGGAAGAGGTCGACGGCGGCACGCAGATGACGTTCACCCAGGGGCCGTTTGATTCCGCGGCCAGCCGCGACCGCCACGGCGAAGGGTGGCGTGAATCGTTCGATCGGCTGGCGAATCACCTCAGCGTTGCCGCCTGAGCCTGGGCGGGTTGCCGGACGGGTTGCCGGGACACACCGTCAGGCTAGTTCGCCCTGCAGGTTCCGGCGGGCCGGCTCCAGCCACAGACCGCGGGCGCGGTCCGTATGGAAGAGCGGATCCAGCCGCAGCAGCCCGCGGACGACGGCGGCACGGCCGGCAGCGAAGTCGGCGTCGCCGATATGAGCGAAGTCTTCCCGGACGGCGGCCACGTAGCGGGCGTAGGCCTCCGGTTCCCCGCCGAGCACAGAGAGGTCGGCGTCACTGAGCAAAGCGCCGCCGTCGTCCCCGGGCTCCGGACGGTGGTCTGCCGTCAGCAGCACCAGGCGGACCACTTCGTCCACCTCGGCGGCCGGGAGACCTGCATGCCGGAGCCGGTCTTCGGCAAGCCGCGCCGATTCCTCCTCGTCCTGTCCCGCCACGCCGCGGTAGACGGCATCGTGGAACCAGGCGGCCAGCACCACGGTCCGGGGCGGATCGGCCGGATGGCACAGCAGGTCCAGGGCCTCCAGTACCGCCAGCAGATGGGTGCGGCCGTGGTACTTCCGGTGCTCCTCGCCCCAGCGGTCCATCAGGTCCAGGAAGAGGGCGTCGTGGCCGGGCAGTGCCTCGTTCCAGCGGTTCAGGAGCGGAACCCGGAGGGCCTTGCCGCGCCGGCGGGCCGGGATCCTCAACCCGCTGGCGATCAGCTTGCGGACTAGGACCCTGCCCTCCACCGGGACGGCTCCGGCCGCCACCAGGGCCGTGTACCTGGCCTCGGCGACGTCGTAGTGGTCGCCGTCGAACGCCCGCTCGGGGATGCCGGCGGCCGCTGCGAAGGCGTGCAGCTCCTCGAGTGAGGTGTCCGAGACGAGGTGCGAAAAGTGGGTTCCGTGGGCAGGCCAGAGCGGCGGATCGACGTAGACGGCCATGGTGGCAGTCTAGTCCTGTCCGCGGACACCGGCACGGGCACCGGCACGGTCCGTCGTCGGAGGCCCCAGACGGCGTCGGGCGGGCTTTTGGCGGGCTCTGGCGGGGGTCACACCGCGACGGCGGGGCGGATGTTCTGGTTGCCGCGGAAAACGTTCCCGGGATCAAACTCGCGTTTCACTTCTGCCAGCCGGTTGTAGTTTTCGTCGCCGTAGGCCGCGCGGATACGGGCTTGTCCTTCGTCGCCGATGAAGTTCAGCCAGACGCCTCCGGTGGCGTAGGGGGATATGTCCTGGCGGAAGCGCTTGACCCAGGCCTTCGCGTCCTGCCCGCCCTGCGGGGTGTCGCCCAGACCGAACGGGTGGCTCACCCAGCTGGCGCTCCGGTTCAGCAGCGGGGTGGCCGCGGCGGCAGGCCCGCTCACCGCCCCGCCCCAATGGGCTATCAGCTGCTGGGAACTTGGCCCCGGGAGGTTACATGCCGGCCACGGAATGGCCGCCGGCGCGGACGGCGACGTCGAGGCCGTGGGTCTTCGCGTAGGCCAAGGCCTCGGTCACCTCTTCTGGGTCGGCGCACGGGGCAATGACCGCTGGATGGCGGTCGATCATCGCGTTGAAGATTCTTCGAGTTTCGTCGTATTCCGGGTGACCCGGCCTGACCCACCTCATGGCAGTGCTCCTGGTGACCGCGGTTCCACCCCACTTTTAGAGCTTACCGACCGCGCGCCAGCTGTGGCTACGGCCCGTTGCTCGGCCAGTGAGCCGCGGACGGCGCGGACCAGGTGGCGGGATGGATAGCCGCGTGGTTAGCCGCGGGCGTGTGGCGAGTTAGTCGCGGGCCTCCCGGATCGGGTGCTGGCTGACGATGGAAACACGGTTGAATGCGTTCATCGTGATCGCCAGCCAGCTGACGGCGGAAAATTCGTCGGCCGTCAGGTGCCGGCGAGCCTGTGCGCTCTCGTGGTCGCGGGCTTGGGCGTCAGCGATGGTGGTGATGGCCTCGGCCAGCGTCAGGGCTGCGCGTTCCTTTTCGGAGAAGAGAGTTGTGTCGCGCCATGCAGGGAGCACGGCCAGGCGTTGGGCCGACTCGCCGTTCTTGACGGCATCTCCCACGTGCATGTCAAGGCAGTAGGCGCAGCCGTTAATCTGCGAAATGCGGACATTGAGCAGCTCGATCAGCGTCTCGTCCAGCCCGGCATCGCTGGCGGCTTCTTTGGCCTTCAGGCCCAGCCCGTTGAGTGCGCGCCAGGCAGCAGGATGCGCCTTGTCGAGGAATACATTCCGCTGCTCAGGACTCTGTTGCTGGGGATTCTGCCGTGCTGCCGTCTCAGTCATGGATTCCACAATACCGACGAGCCTCCGCGCGGCCTGAAGCGGCGTGTGACAGTTTTGTCAAACATGTGACAAGCTTAGGGGGTGGGAGTGTTTTGGTCCGGTGGCCGGTTCCTTGGGGGACCCAGCCACCGGACCGCTCCTTCCGAACCGCTCCTTCCGGACGGGCCGGGCCGGGCCGGGCTTCGCCCCCCCGAGTCTAGAAGTGCCCAGCTGCGTTGAGCTCTGCAAAGCCGAGCTCCGTCGGGCCGATCTTCCCCAAGCCTGCTGGGGGACATGTCCAGCTGTGCGGGCCAGCTGAGGGCATGCCCCGTGGCCAAGTGTGGAAGCCGAGGACATGTCCAGTTTTAGCGCCCGGAAATGCGCACAACGGGTGTATGTCCAACGGTGTGCGCCAGGGGAGGGCGTGCCCCGTGGCCAAGTGTGGAAGCCGAGGACAAGTCCGGTCTTCGCGCCGTTCTGGCCCAGACCGAGGGGACGTGTCCAGTCCCAGGCCTGGGCGCTGGACATATTCGGACTATGTCCAGTCTTCGGGTTCGGGGGAGGACATGTCCCCGGGCCGGGCCAGGTCGGTCGGCGGCGGCCGCGCCTCCCAGGCCGGCGGGCAATCCGCCCCTAGACAGGCGTTTCGCTGTCGGCAAACATGGAGCCAGCGTCCCTCATTGCAAAGTTGAGCGATGTAGACTCAACTTCGATATCAGGACCATTCCGAAAGGAGCCCTCTTTGGACGCCAAATTCACCACCAAGAGCCAGGAGGCTCTCGCCGCTGCCGCCATGAACGCCTCGACCGCGGGAAATCCGCAGCTTGAGCCCGCTCACCTGCTCAAGGCGCTCATGGACCAGCGGGAGGGTGTCGCCGTCGCACTGCTCCGAGCCGCCGGCGCAGACCCGGACGCGGTCAGCGTCCAGGCGAGCACCGCCATCAAGGCTCTGCCGTCGTCGTCCGGGAGCAGTGTGCAGCAGGCCCAGTTGTCCCGGGCCGGCCTGCAGGCGATCAAGAATGCCCAGAATGAGGCGGAGCGCCTCGGGGACAGCTTCGTCTCCACCGAACACCTGCTGCTGGGCCTGGCCGCCGGGAGCGACGGAGTCGGGAAGCTCCTGCGCGAGGCCGGCGCCTCCCATGAGGCGTTGCTGGCCGCCCTGCCGGGCGTTCGTGGCGACCGCAAAGTGGACAACGCCGACCCGGAAAACGCGTTCCAGGCGCTCGAGAAGTACGGCACGGACCTCACGGCGGTCGCCCGCTCCGGCAAGCTGGACCCGGTGATTGGCCGCGATGCAGAGATCCGGCGCATCATCCAGGTCCTGAGCCGGCGCACCAAGAACAACCCCGTCATTATCGGCGAGCCCGGCGTCGGCAAGACCGCCGTCGTCGAGGGCCTCGCCCAGCGGATCGTGGCCGGCGACGTGCCCGAAAGCCTGCGCGGCAAGACCCTGATCGCCCTGGACCTCGCCTCGATGGTGGCGGGGGCCAAGTACCGCGGCGAGTTCGAGGAGCGGCTCAAGGCCGTGCTGGAGGAGATCAAGAACTCCGAGGGCCAGATCGTCACGTTCATCGATGAACTCCACACAGTGGTGGGTGCCGGCGCCACCGGGGACAGCTCCATGGACGCCGGCAACATGCTCAAACCCATGCTGGCCCGTGGCGAGCTGCGGCTGATCGGCGCGACCACGCTGGACGAGTACCGCGAGAACATCGAAAAGGACCCCGCCCTGGAGCGCCGGTTCCAGCAGGTCTACGTGGGCGAACCAAGTGTGGAGGACACCATCGGCATCCTGCGCGGACTCAAGGAACGCTACGAGGCCCACCACAAGGTGTCCATCTCCGACTCCGCCCTCGTCGCGGCGGCGACCCTCTCCAACCGGTACATCTCCGGCCGGCAGCTGCCGGACAAGGCAATCGACCTCGTGGACGAGGCCGCGTCCCGGCTGCGCATGGAAATCGATTCCGCCCCGGAGGAGATCGACCAGCTCCGGCGCCAGGTGGACCGCCTGACCATGGAGGAACTGGCCCTGGCCGGCGAGACCGATCCCGCCTCGATGGAACGCCTTGCGGCACTGCGCGCGGACATGGCGGACAAGAAGGAGGAGCTCGCGGCCCTGAACGCCCGGTGGGAGGCCGAGAAAGCAGGCCTTAACCGGGTGGGCGACCTGCGGGCCAAGCTCGACGAGCTCCGCTCCGCGGCCGACAAAGCCCAGCGCGAAGGGGACCTAGAAACGGCGTCGCGGATCCTCTACGGCGAGATTCCCGCCCTGGAACGGGAACTGAACGCCGCTGCCGAGGCCGAGGCCGCCGTGCCCGACAAATCGAGGCAGATGGTGGCCGATGAGGTCACCGCGGATGACATCGCCGAGGTGATTTCGGCCTGGACTGGCATCCCCGCGGGGCGCATGCTGCAGGGCGAGAGCCAGAAACTGCTGAACATGGAGCACGTCCTGGGCGAGCGACTGATCGGCCAGAAGAAGGCCGTCGCCGCCGTCTCCGACGCCGTACGCCGTGCCCGCGCCGGGATCAGCGACCCCAACCGGCCCACCGGCTCGTTCCTGTTTCTCGGCCCTACCGGCGTCGGCAAGACCGAGCTCGCCAAGTCCCTCGCGGACTTCCTCTTCGACGACGAGCGCGCCATGGTGCGGATCGACATGTCCGAATATTCGGAGAAGCACTCCGTGGCCCGGCTCGTTGGGGCGCCTCCCGGGTATGTCGGCTACGAGGAGGGCGGCCAGCTCACCGAGGCCGTGCGGCGGCGCCCGTACTCGGTGCTGTTGCTGGACGAGGTGGAAAAGGCCCACCCGGAGGTCTTCGACATCCTCCTGCAGGTGCTCGACGACGGCCGGCTCACCGACGGTCAGGGCCGCACCGTGGACTTCCGCAATGTGATCCTGGTGCTCACCTCGAACCTGGGCAGCCAGTTCCTCGTGGACACCAACCTCGACGCCGTGGCCAAGAAGAACGCCGTCATGGCCATGGTGAACGCCTCCTTCAAGCCGGAGTTCCTGAACCGGCTCGATGAAGTGGTGCTGTTCGACCCCTTGAGCGTGGAGGAGCTGTCCGAGATCGTGGAACTGCAGGTCAAGGAGCTGGGCGAGCGGCTCAAGGGCCGCCGGCTGAACCTCGAGGTTACCGAGGGCGCCCGCGCCTGGCTGGCCGTTTCCGGCTTCGATCCCGCCTACGGCGCCCGGCCGCTGCGCCGTCTGGTGCAGCGCGAGATCGGCGACCGGCTGGCCAAGGCCATCCTGGCCGGCGAAATCACCGACGGCGACACCGTCCTGGTGGACACCGCGCCGGATTTGATGGAACTCACCATGGGCGGGCTGGAGGAGAGCTACGTGCCCGACGGCGGCGCGGGCACCGGCGCCGGACTCTCGGTCCGGCGCAAGGAGTAGGCGCCGAGGCCAAGAGTGCGCTAAAGCGCCACAAGCAGCCGGGCTGGTCCCGGCTGCTTGTGGGTTAAGATCGTGCGCCATGCCGGCACGCCAGATCCGTGCGCTACTGCAATGCGCTGAACCAGCGACTGAAGCCGGCTAGCGCTAGGGCAGCAGGGACTCCTTGATAACGTTTCCGGCGTCCGTCACGGCGTAGCAGTCGACTCGACGGTCGGCTCTCTCCCAGCTGCGCGAGCTTGGGTAGGCCAACTTGTAGCTCAGGTTGTACGCGCCGGCCTTGTCCGTCAGCGGAGCCGCCTTGCAGGCATCGCGCGCTCTCTGCTTGAGCGCGTCCCGGCCCGGGTAGGACTCGTTTTCGCCGTACTTCTCCACCGCGACCAGCTGGGCCGAGTGGCCGGTGGCGCAGTCCACCACGGTGGACTGCTGCGCATCCGGGTCGAAGTCCTTGAAGCAGTCCCGCAACTGGAAGTCCAGGGGGCTGACGCCTTCCAGGGGCAGGGTTCCGCGGCTGGCCGGGGCCGACGCCGACGAGGCCGCGGGGGTGGGGCTGCCGCCTTCGGCAGGGGCTTGGCTGCTGCCGGCGAATGCGGCCACAGCCCACCAGACCAGAAGCCCAAGCGCGACGATAAGGGCCGCGGCCACGCCCAGCCGCTTTGGCCCTTGCCTGCGGATCCGCCGGACCGCGGGGCGGAGCCGTCGGGCCAAGGGGCGGGCTCGGCGGGCCAGGGGGCGCGCTCGCTTCGAGAGTGCGCGCATGCTGCCAGCGAAGGTGCGGCCCGAGGGCTTCGCCGCTGCGGGCGCCGACGAACGATTCGTGGACCGCGCGGGTTCGGCTGTAAGAACGGGCAGGGCGGACGTCGGCGGCCTCGAAGGCGGCGGCGGGATGGACCCGGCGTCGTGCCTTGGATTCTCTTCAGTCACTGAGAAATTCACCACTTCCGTGCGTCTTCGCCGGGGCTGGAAGCCCGGCGTCGCGGCCCTTTTCTGGGCGCACATCACGAAACTCTATCGAAGATGCGCGGCACGGCGCATGTGCCGGTGGCCGCGGGCACCGTGGCGGGAGGCGCCACGGTGTCCACAGGGGGCAGGCCGGCGAGCAGTTGACGCCGAAAGCATGTAATCTAGGTGTACGACAAATTGACCAAACATTCCGGGGCCTCACCGATCGCCAAAGGTGACCACCTCCGGTCCAAGTACAAAAGGGGGTCACGCCATGGGGCGCGGCCGTCAAAAGGCAAAAGCTACCAAGCAGGCTCGGGACATCAAGTACTACTCCCCGAACACTGACTATTCGGCCCTTCAGCGCGAGCTCACGGGCCCGGGAAGTCGTGCCACGAGCCACTTCGCGGATGACCCGGTCGAGCCGGATTATTCAGCGTATGTGGATAAGTACGCGGACGATGTGGAAGACGACGACGACGAGGTTGATTCCCGTCGTATAGGTTAGTCGACGCTTCCCCGGCAGTTTTCTCCGGGGGATCCTTCCGGCACTGCGGTGCCTGCCAAAGATTTTCAGGCCGCCGGCCACCCCTGTTTTCAGGCGTGGCCGGCGGCCTTTCTTGTACCCGAGCGTTTCCAACCTTGCCTGCGCCGCAGCCCGGCAAGTGATCCGCTCGGCAATACCCGGAACGGAGCAAACCACACGCCCGGCGTCCGCGGGACCGGCTAACGCTGCTAGGGGACGGCACGTGCCTCGTTGGCGTTCAAGAGCCGACCGCCCGCCAGCGTGCCGAAGGCCTTCACGAAATGCGCGCCGGCAGGGAGCAAATCTGCCAGGATCGAGGCTGCTGATTCGCCCTCCGGCAGCGTCGTCGTGAAGCCGCTGTTACCGATCCCGGTAATTGCAGTAGTCACTTCGACCTCCAGATTCAGGTGGCAGAAAGCCTACGACCGGAGGAATCTGCATGTAAACGGCCTCAGATTATTGATTCGGGGATGACAGTTTTCCCGGTCTTGGCGGCTAACTCGCCCTCGAGTAACTGGCGGAGGGGCGCGTCACGCCGGTTGGCACGCAAGGCGCTGAGCAGCGCTGATACAGTCCTGCTTTGGAGTAGGTTTATCTCCGGCCCACATTGGATTATCCGGAGGACCCGCAGCCCATGGACTACAGAGTCGCCCGAGAGCAGGCGCAGGCCGCGGAAGAAAGCCTGCAGTTGCCTGAGCCGGTCTCAATGCGTTCCATCCAGGCGCATCTGGAAGCAGCCAGGGGACGCAGGATTGTCATCAAGCCCATGGACAACACCCCGACGGACAAGGTCTGCGGTCTGTGGTTCGGTCTGGACACAGTGGACCTCATCTTCCATGCCAAGACCGCCTCGGAGGTCTACCGACAGCAGATCGTTCTGCACGAGTTTGCCCACATGGTCCTCCGCCACGAGCAAGAGGACCTTTCGCACGACTACGCCAAAGCCTTCTTCCCGGACCTCGATCCGGAGCGCGTCGTCTCGGCGCTGAAGCGTACCGACTTGTTCGACGAGCTCGAGGTGACAGCTGAGCTCCTTGCGGACCGGCTTGCGTCCCGTATCCGCCGCTCCGGCCAGCGGCCTGACGCGCAGCCCGGCAACTTCGGGGCGGTCTTCGGATGATGCAGTTCCTCATGGCAGCGGCACTGTTCCTGTTGGCCGGGGCCCGCATTCCCGCCCTGCTTCGCAACAGGACCGACCTGGTGTTCTCCTGTGCCGTGTTCGGGGCCGTCGGCTCTTTGCTCATGTCCCCGGCTGTCTACGTTCCCGTCGACACGGCCTTGGGCGGGATGAACCTGGTCAAACTGGTCCTGAACTCCCTGATGATCATCTCTCTCTGGTATCTGCGCCTCGCTGCATACGCCGCTATCGCCCCGGAAGCCGGCGGTCGCCGGTCCTGGTGGACACGCACCCTGCCTCTGACGCTCACGCTGACCCTGCAAACCGCGTTCTTCCTTCTCACCGGACCCACCATCACGACCCCCGCCTGGGGCATCTATGAGGACCGCTTCCCGGCTCTCCTGTTCTCACTGATGCTCACCCTCTTTATCTGTTCGATGAGCGCGGAAATTGCCGTGATCTGCTTCCGCTACGTTCCGCGTATGAGCCGCTCATTCCGTGTCGGTTTCTCCATGCTGGGCGCAGGCTGCATCATGGGTTTCCTGGTGATGGCCGAGATGTGCCTCTCCCTGCTGGCCCGACACCTGACGTTTCTGGCCATACTGGTCAGGCCTGATTTCCCATACCATCAGCTGGAACTGGTCGCGACCGTCCTGGCCGGCGCCGGACTCACGATTCCGGCGGTTGCCGGCAGGGCTGCCCGCAGAAGCCTGCACCGCTGGAACACCGAAACCCTCGCACGCGTGGAGTCCATCTGGGCCAAAGCGCTGCGGAGCACTTCTCTTGACCGGACCCTTGAGGCCGACCCCCAGGCGCCGGTACAGGACAGGCTGCACCGGATGATTGTCGAAATCTGGGACGCTGACCTCGCCGCCGACACTTCGGCGACCTTCCTGACCGCGGAGGAGCGCAGCTACCTGCTCTCCGTCGAAGCAAAACTCCATATCTCCCCTGCCCGGGCATAACCTGCGGCAGCTACAGAAGGCTCGCCATCCCCGCCACAGCGAGGACCCTGGCGACGACAGGAGATGAAAGCCCGGCTGATGAAGCGCGATCCTACGACACCGGCATCGTCATCTACGAGATCATCGCCAGCGGCTTCGAGCACGAACGAAGCCATGCCATGATCGAACTGCTCCGAACCGCCCGTCGTTTCCCTTGGTGCGCCATGGTTTCGCCGGCGCAGTTGTCACCGGCGGGGCCCCGGGCTAGGTTGTTGGTGCCGGATTTTCCCGGATGCGACCCAGATGCCCGGAAGGACTGCCATGACCATGCGCACAGGATTCGCTGAGGGTGAGCTCTGCTGGACGGACCTCCAGACCAGCGATGTGGAGGCAGCCAAGGCCTTCTACGCGGAGGTTTTCGGCTGGCGGTACGAGGACCTGCCCACCCCGGACGGGCGGAGTTACGCCAAAGCCTTCCTCGGCGATGCCTTGGTCACGGTGCTCGCGCCGCAGAACGCCGAGCAGGAAGCCGCGGGCGAACCGGGCCGGTGGAACGTATATTTCGCGGTCGAGGACGCCGGGGATCTGGCTGGCGAACTGGCCCATTCCCCGGGAAACCTTGAATTCGGCCCCGAGGCGATCGGAGACACCGGCGTCATGGTCTTCTTCGCCCCGCCCGGCGGCGGAACCACAGGGGCCTGGCAGGCGGGCAGCCATTTCGGAGCCGGCCGGAGCCAGGAACCGGGTACTTTGGCCTGGGCCGAGCTGCTGACGCCGGAGCCGCAGGCCGCCGTCGGCTTCTTCCAGCAGCTCTTCGGGCACGAGGTGACGGAATACCCCCAGGACGACGGCGGCACGTACACCACGCTCATGGTGGGCGGCACCGAGGTGGCCGGCATCGCCCGGGTTCCCGGCGACGCGCAGGGCACCCTCGAGCCGGGATGGCAGGTCTATTTCGGCGTCTCCGATGTCGCGAAGGCGGTGCAGGCAGCGGTGGCCGCGGGCGGTGTCGTACTGATCGAACCGGACGAGGTCGAGGAAGCCGGCACGATCGCCACGCTCAAGGACCCGCAGGGCGGCGTCTTCAGCCTGCTGGAGGTCTAGGCCTTAACCATCGAGTGCTCCACAACTGCCGTTTTCAGGTCTCAAAACGGCAGTTATGGAGCACTCGATGGGGGTTAGGAACCCTTAGGCGTAGGCGTTGACCAGCCGGACGGCGCCGCCGTCGACGCCCTTCGCGCCCTGGACGTAGTCCGGACCCGTCTTGATGACCGAGTCGGAGTTCTCGTTGACGGTGCCCATGATCCAGGACGGCAGGCCGCGGTCGTTGAGCCGGTTGACGGCGGCGTCGGCCGCTTCCGGCGAAACGATGGCGACCATGCCCACGCCCAGGTTCAGGGTGCGCTCCAGATCGGCCAGCGGGACGTTGCCGAGCTCGGCCACCAGCTTGAAGATAGCCGGGAGTTCCCAGGTGGAGCGGTCCACGGTGGCCAGCAGGCCCTGCGGGAGGACCCGGGCGAGGTTGGCCGCGAGGCCGCCGCCGGTCACGTGGCTGAAGCCGTGCACCGCCCTGCCGGCTGCTGAGCCGTTGACCGGGAAAGTGCGGGCCAGGTCCAGGCAGTCAGCGGCGTAGACCCGGGTGGGCTCGAGGAGCTCCTCGCCCAGGGTGCGGCCGAGTTCGGAGACCTGGCGGTCCAGGGCCCAGCCGGCGTGGTTGATGACGCGGCGGACCAGCGAGTAGCCGTTGGAGTGCAGGCCGGAGGAGGCCATGCCGATCACCACGTCGCCGGCGCGGACACGGTCCGGGCCGAGCAGCGCGTCGGCCTCGACAACACCGGTGGCGGCGCCGGCGACGTCGTACTCATGCTCGCCGAGGAGGCCCGGGTGCTCGGCGGTTTCGCCGCCCACCAAGGCGGTGCCGGCGACCGAGCAGGCGGCCGCGATGCCGCGGACAATGTCGGCGATCCGCTCCGGGACCACCTTGCCGCAGGCGATGTAGTCGGTCATGTAGAGCGGCTCGGCGCCCACGACGACGATGTCGTCCACAACCATGCCGACGAGGTCGAAGCCGATGGTGTCGTGGATGTCCATGGCCTGGGCGATTGCCACCTTGGTGCCGACGCCGTCGGTGGAGGTGGCCAGCAACGGGCGCTTGTAGGTGAGCAGCCGGGAGACGTCATAGAGGCCGGCGAACCCGCCGACGCCGCCGATCACCGAGGCGTTGTGGGTTGCCTTGACGGCGCCCTTCATGAGTTCGACGGCGCGGTCTCCCGCTTCGACGTCGACGCCTGCGGAGGCGTAGGTGATGCCGGTGTTCTGGGCGGCGTTCATGTCAGCGGCCGGGGAGGCGGAAGTCATACTGGCTCTTTCTTGTCGGCTGTGGTGACGCGGTCGGCATCGGTGAGCAGTTCTTCGAATTCGGAGTCCGGCCCTGGATCGCACCCGGTGGCACCGGCCTTCTCGGCGGGATCGTCCGAGATCGCGGTGCCCGGTTCGGCGTCGGACTCCGATGCCGCAGCCGCGGACGCCGTGCCGGCGGAGGCCGGAGCGGGGGTTGACGGCAGCCCGCCGAGGTCCGTGCGCTCGAGCAGGTTCTTGCCGAGCTTGTCCGCGCCGGGCAGCTCGATCGGGTACTTGCCGGTGAAGCAGGCGGTGCAAAGACGCTCACGCGGCTGCCGGGTGGCGTCGATCATGCCGTCTTCGGAAATGTAGGCGAGCGAGTCGGCGCCGATTGCCTGGGTGATTTCATCGATGGTGGCGCCGTTGGCGATCAGTTCCGCGCGGGAGGCGAAGTCGATGCCGTAGAAGCAGGGCCACTTGACCGGCGGGGAGGAAATCTTGATGTGGACGCTTGCGGCGCCGGCTTCCCGGAGCATCCGCACGATGGCGCGCTGGGTGTTGCCGCGGACGATCGAGTCATCCACCACCACAACACGCTTGCCGCGGATCACGGATTCGAGGGCGTTGAGCTTGAGCCGGATGCCGAGCTGGCGCAGCGTCTGCGAGGGCTGGATGAACGTGCGGCCCACGTAGGAGTTCTTGACGAAGCCGTGCGCGAAGGGGATGCCGGATTCCTCGGCGTAGCCCACGGCCGCGGGGGTGCCCGATTCCGGCACCGGGATGACGATGTCCGCGTCCTGGGTGTTTTCGCGGGCCAGCTGGCGGCCCATTTCCACGCGGGATTCGTAGACCGAGCGCCCCGCGATGGAGGCGTCCGGGCGGGCGAGGTAAACGTATTCGAAGACGCAGCCGGCCGGCGTCGCCTCGGCGAAGCGCTGCGAGCGGACGCCGTCCTCGTCGATCGCGATGAACTCGCCGGGTTCGATTTCGCGGATGAAGCTGGCGCCGACGGTGGCGAGGGCGGACTGCTCCGAAGCCACCACCCAGCCGCGTTCCAGCCGGCCCAGGCAGAGCGGGCGGATGCCGTAGGTGTCCCGGGCCGCGTAGAGGGTGCCCTCATCCATGAAGACGAAGCAGAAGCCGCCCTTGATCTTGGGCAGCAGCTCCATGGCGGTCTGCTCAAGGGACTTGCCCTCTTCGCCCTCCAGGAGTGCGGTGACCAGGGCCGTGTCCGAGGTGTTGCCCTGTTTCATCTCGCCGCTGAGGTTTCCGCCGTTGCGGTCCTCGATCATTGCCTTGAGCTCGGCCGTGTTGGTCAGGTTGCCGTTGTGGGCGAGGGCCACGGTACCCGTGGTGGTCGCGCCCAAGGTGGGCTGGGCGTTGGCCCAGTGGCTCGCACCCGTAGTGGAATAGCGGCAGTGGCCGACGGCCAGGTGCCCGGTCAGGGTGTTCAGGGTCGTCTCGTCGAAGACCTGGGAAACGAGGCCCATGTCCTTGTAGACGTTAATCCGCTTGCCGTCGCTGGTTGCAATTCCAGCCGACTCCTGGCCGCGGTGCTGCAGTGCATACAGCCCGTAGTAGGTGAGTTTTGCTACTTCTTCACCGGGTGCCCAGACCCCGAAGACGCCGCATGCGTCCTGAGGGCCTTTTTCGCCAGGGAGAAGATCATGAGAAAGTTTTCCATCGCCGCGTGCCACTGGTCGATTATCTCACGATGTGCGCTAAGACTTGTCCGGCGGCCGGTTTATGACCTGCCGCCGCCGCAGGGGGCGGGGTTGAGGCGCGGTTCAGGCGCGGTCGTCGTCGGCGTCCGGTGCGGACTCGACGACGGCGCGCTCGGCGCGGCGGACGCTCATGCGGTCCAGGACCAGCGCGACCAAGGCACCCAGGATGACGCCGCCGGCCGCGCAAAGGACCATGAAGAAGCCGAACACCGAGCTGGCGTCATAGCCCTCGTCGCCGGGAAGGGCGTAGGCGATGAGGGCCGCGACGGCCACGCCCACCAGTCCGCCCAGGATCAGGAAGGGCACATATTTCGGTGCCCGGCGAACGGTCACCTCGCGGCGCTCCGGAACACTGCCGGAAACTTTGCCCGGAACGTTGCCCGGGGCAGGCTCCCGGTGGGGGTCGTTGCCTGCTGTGCCGGGGGTTTCGTGGGAAGACATGCCATTAAGCCTACTGCCCTTGGACTCATTGCCGAGGCCCGGTTCCCGGAGCAGACTAGGGCTACGTACAGACGAGCTAAGGAACCGCCATGTTAGCCTCAGCCGCCCGCATTCGCGACGAGCAGCGCATGATCTGGGATGAGTTCTCGGCGGGCTGGCACAAGTGGGACGCTGAACTGGTCGGCTGGCAGGCGCCGTTCGGGGACGCACTCCTCAAACAGCTGCCGCTGCGCCCCGACTCCCGGGTGCTGGATGTCGCGGCGGGCTCGGGGGAACCCGGTCTCAGGGTGGCCGAGAGAGTGCCGGAGGGCAGCGTGGTCCTGGCCGATATCTCGGCGGGGATGCTCCGCGTGGCCGAGGAGAAGGCATCGGCCCGGGGCCTGACCAACGTGGACTTTGAGGTGTGCGACGCTGCCGCTATGCCCTTCGCGGACAGCACGTTCGACGCCGTGTACTGCAGCTTCGGCCTGATGTTTTTTCCGGTGATGTCCGCGGCCATGGCGGAGATGGCACGCACCGCCAAGCCGGGTGCCCGCGTTGGCGTCGTCGTCTGGGGGCGCGCTGCGGCCAACCCCTGGGCCAGCCTGATCCTGGGCACGATCGCCCGGCACCGGGAACTGCCCATTCCGCCGGCGGGCACTCCCGGGCTGTTCCGCTGCGCACCAACCGGTTTCATGACCCGGATGTTCAAGGACGCCGGGCTGGCAGAGGTGACCGAGCGCCAGGTCAGCACCGATCAGGTGCACGACTCTCCCGAGAGCTACTGGGAGTTCATGACTGACATCGCGACCACAGTGGCGATGGGCCTGGCCAAGGCGGACGAGGCGTCGCGGGACCTGATCCGCCAGGACGTGTTCGCGCTGCTGGGCCGCTATGAGCACGACGACGCGATCCGGCTCCGGTCCACCGCTACGGTGGTGGCGGGGACCAAGGTGTAGCTCAGGCGGGCGACGCCGGTCCGGACGCGTCCGCGATGATCGCACGCACGCTGTTATTGCGTTTGTCGTGGGTCAGTTCCACGAGGCCCAAGGCTTCGAGCAGGGGCGGCAGGTACATCCCGAACCGTCCCCGGTAGCCTTTGCGCAACCCGTACCACCCGCCCACGGGGTTTTCCGGGTCGCGGCCCCAGGCTTCCACTGACCCCTCCGCTGCCGGCTTGTTTTCGTCGGCGGCGCCCAGCGGAACCCAGTCCACCTTCTCCATCAGCCACAGGTGCAGGTCATCCAGCGCCCGGAGGTGGTATTTGAGGGTGGTGGAACCGACCTGGCACACCAGCGCCGGGGGATCGGACTCCTCGTCGCGGTACATCGAATACTCCGAAGTGCCCGGGGCCGTCTTGAGCTGCCAGGGATCCTGCTTGGTGCCGTTCGCCACGCTGTACCGCCTTCTGTCCGGCCGGATGCCCGGCGCCGATGGACCGAGCCTACCGAGCCATCCGGCGCGCGGCGAGGCCGGCGGCGGGGAGAGAGCCGTGCCCTGTTAGGCGCCCAGCGCTTCCTTCAGCGCCGCCACGTGGCCCTGGGCCTTGACCTGGTACTGCGCCAGCTTCACCTTGCCCTCGGGGTCCAGGACCACGGTGGAGCGGACGATGCCCTCCGTGACCTCGCCCTGGACCAGCTTCTCGCCCCAGGCGCCGTAGGCCAGGGCGACGGCGTGGTCCTCGTCGGCAAGGAGCGGGAAGGTCAGTGCGAAATCGCCGGTGAAGTGGGCCAGGGCTTCGGGGGCGTCGGGGGAGATGCCCAGGACTTCGTAGCCTGAGCCCTGCAGGGACGCGAGGTTGTCGCGGAAGTCGCAGGCCTCGGTGGTGCAGCCCGGGGTGGCGGCCTGCGGGTAGAAGTACACAATGACGTTCTTTCCGCGGTAATCGGCGAGGGCAACCGGCTTGCCTTCGGCGTCCGGCAGCGTGAAATCCGGGGCCGGTGTGCCGGGCTGAAGCTTGACGGTCATGTTTGCGCTCATGGTGATCCTTCGGGAGTGGACAACGGGTCTGTGATGCACAACATCGTGGCCCGGGGCTGTATTCCGGTGCCGTATACCGCCGCCTGAGACTATCAAGGACCCGGCCGGCATGCCTGCCAGGCTCCGGCCCTGACAGCTCATTCATAGGTGCCGCATAGCTGCCGTGCTTAACTTGGAGCCATTATGGAACAGCAAACTCCACGACAGCCACGTTTCGGATCCCGGCGCACGGCCACGGGACGGCAGCCAACGCCTGCCCGGTTCCGGGCCCGGATTCAGGTGGTCTGTGCCGCGGTGCTGGCCCTCGTACTGGCCCTAGGCATCTATTCCTTCGCGGACCGCTCGACGGCGGCAGATCTCACGACGACGTCTGCCGCGACGACTGGGGAGGCCAGTGCCTCGCCCTCATCCAGCCCCGAGGCGGCCGCCCCGGCTGCCCGAAAAGTCGACGCGGCACTGGGCGCGCGCATCCAGGCGATTCTCGATGCCAACAGCCAATACCAGATCGGCGTGGCGGTGGTCGACCTCTCCCAGGACGCCGGCTCCGCGGACGTCAACGAATATGGGGTCCGGGATAAGTTCGTGGCCGCGAGCACCGCCAAAGTCCTGGCCGCGGCGGCCTACTACCACCTGGTAGAAACCGGAGCGGCCACCCTCGATGACCCCTTAGGCAGCTACACCGCCGGATTCCAGCTCCGGGAGATGATCCAGCAGAGTGACAACGACTCGTGGTCGCTGATCATGAATGCCGTGGGCCACGAGGAACTGACGGAGTACGCGGCCTCGCTGGGCGTGAGCTATGACCCGACAACCAACACGCTGACCCCAGCGGAAATGGCGACGATCGTCTCCCGCCTCTACTCCGGGACGCTGCTGAATGCCGGGAACACCGCCCAGCTGCTGTCCTATATGCAGGACACCAACTACGAAACGCTCATTCCCGCAGCAGTGCCGGCAGGGATCACGGTCTTCCACAAGTACGGGCTCCTGGGCGGTGAACTGCACGACGCCGCCATCCTCACGCAAGGCGACGCCGCCTACGCCCTGGTCATCTACACCAAGGGCCAGGGCCTGAGCGACGATCCGGAACGCACCGAGGTGATTCATCAGGTGACGCAGGCGGTGGCGGGCGTCCTCTTTTAGCGAGTTCTAGCGAGGCGTTTCCGGATAACCGCGGCGGAATCGGACGCCCGCACCGCGGATCCGTTGCCCCAAGGCCGCGCGGAAATCCCAAAGCTGCGCGGACCAGCCGGCCGGCCCCCTAGATGCCGAGCGTCTCCCGCAGCGCCCGGACGTGGCCCTGCGCACTGACCTGGTACTGCGCCAGGACCACATTCCCGTCGGGGCCGACTACCACGGTGGAGCGGACGGTTCCTTCGCGGACTTCGCCGTCCACCAGCTTCTCACCCCACGCCCCGTACGCCAGCGCCGTGGCGTGGTCCTCGTCGGCGAGCAGCGGGAACGTGAGTGCATGTTCCGCGGCGAAGGCGGACAGGGCCTCCGGTGCGTCAGGTGAGATACCCAGCACCGCGAAGCCCGCGTCCTGGAGGGCCGCAAGGCTGTCGCGGAAGTCGCAGGCCTCGGTGGTGCAGCCGGGGGTGGCAGCGCGGGGGTAGAAATAGACAATGACGCTCTTGCCGCGGAAATCGGTCAGGGAAATCCGGTGGCCCGCAGCGTCGGACAGCGTGAATCCGGGTGCAGGAGTCCCACTGTGCAGTCTGGTGGTGCTGTTGAGTTTGGTCGTCCTGTGCAGTCTGGTGGTGCTGTGCAGTTTGGTGGCAGTTGTGGACTGCATGCGGTTCCTTTGATCGGGGGTCGGGATAGTTGCGGGAGGGAACTCAGATGCTGTATTCCGCCGGTCCGCGCACCGTCGCCTGTGGTCCGGGGACGAAGCGATAGCCGCCGCTGCGGACGGTGACGACGGCGTGCCGGCAGCCTTTGAGTTTCCGGCGTAACCGGCCGACGTACACGTCGATGGACCGTGTTGCCGCACCCGGGGTGTCGAATGCATCGAGGCAATGCTGCAGCTCCTGCCGGCTGACCGTGCGGGAGCAGTTCTGCACGAGGCATCTTAGGAGGGTGAACTCCAGCTCCGTCAGGGGCACCGGCTCGCCGTCGAGCTTGGCGTCCCCGGCCGCGAGGTCGACGGCGAGCCGGCTGATGCTGCCGGGGGCGGGCGCCGGACCCGCCCCACCGTCGTCGCCGGGGGTGTCCCCTGCAGGAACCTCTGGTGCGGTTCCCGCGGGGGTGCTGTCTTCCGGGGACCGGACGACGGCGGACGTTGCGGCTCCGGCGGCGGGCCTAAAGTGGACTTCCGCCTCCGGGGCACATCTGAGGGCGCGGGCGAGCACGAGCTCGGCCGCGCGAGCCAGAATGGCCGGGTCACAGTCGGTGGCTTCCGGCAGGGTGACCCAGACGGCCAGACCCTTCGCGGTGAGGGCGGCGTGCCGGGCCCGTGCGGGAAGGGCCTGGCCGCGGCTGGCTTGCCGGGCCCTTCCGTGCACGTTGTGTCCGGCACCGGCCACGGCCGCCTGGCTCATACTCCGCCGCGGCGGATGAGCTTTCCGCCGGGGGTCTGGCCATCGATCAAGCTGCCGCGCAGGAATGTTTTCCGGACCACACCCGAGAGCGCCTTGCCGTCGTAGGGCGTGATGGGGTTCTTGTGCTTGAGCTTGGACACATCCACCACGAAGGCTTCGTCGGGCGCAAAGACGGCGAAGTCGGCGTCGTACCCCAGCGCGAGCTGGCCCTTGGTTGAGATGCGTGCCAGGGCTGCCGGCTTCTCGGCCATCCAGGAAACCACCTGCTCCAGGGAGATGCCGCGGTGCCGGGCCTCGGTCCAGATCAGTGACAGGCCCAGCTGCAGCGAGGAGACACCGCCCCAGGCCACGGCGAAGTCGCCGTTTTCCAGGTCTTTCAAATCCAGGGTGGAGGGCGAGTGGTCCGAGACGATGCAGTCGATGGTGCCGTCCTGCAGGCCTGCCCACAGCAGTTCGCGGTTGGAGGCTTCGCGGATCGGCGGGCAGCACTTGTAGGCCGTTGCGCCGTCCGGGATTTCCTCGGCCGTCAGCGTCAGGTAGTGCGGGCACGTTTCGACGGTGAGGTGGACGCCGTCGCGCTTGGCGGTGGCGATCATGGGGAGCGCGTCGGAGGAGGACAGGTGCAGGATGTGGGCGCGGGCGCCGGTCCAGCGGGCCCGTTCAATGACCTCGGCGATGGCCTTGTTCTCGGCGCCGCGGGGGCGGGACGCCAGGAACGTGGAGTAGTGGTCGCCGCCCGGGTGGGGTGCGTGGTCGATCGCGTGGGAGTCCTCTGCATGGACGATCATGAGCGAGTCGAAGGACTTCAGCTCGGCCATGTCCTCTTCCATCTCGTCCGCTTCCAGGTGCGGGAACTCGTCCACACCGGAGTGCAGCAGGAAGCATTTGAAGCCGAAGACGCCCTCGTCGTGCAGCGGCCGCAGTTCGTGCTTGTTGCCGGGGACGGCTCCGCCCCAGAAGCCCACGTCCACGAACGCCTGGTCCTCGGCCACCTCGCGCTTGAGCTTCAAGCCCTCCACCGTGGTGGTGGGCGGAATGGAATTCAGCGGCATGTCGATGATGGTGGTGACGCCGCCGGCCGCGGCCGCCCGGGTGGCGGACGCGAAGCCCTCCCACTCGGTGCGTCCGGGCTCGTTGACGTGCACGTGGGTGTCCACGAGGCCGGGCAGGAGGGTTTCGTCGTCGGCGAGCTCGATCACCTCCGTGCCGGCAAGTCCGTTGCCGAGCGGCTCGATGGCGACGATCTTCCCGCCGCGCACACCGACCTCGCGGGCTGCGAGGCCAGCGGTGGTGAGAATGCGCCGGCCCCGGATGACGAGGTCAAAGCTGTCTTCAGACATTGAGGGTCTCCTTTGTGCGGGCACTGTTCCCCGGCGCAATGCTGGCGGGGACCAGGCCCGGCAGTTCCGCGCCGATTTGCTTTCCCAGTTGCTCAAGCAGGGGTCTTGGTTCGGCTATACATATTTCTACATTGGCCTCCAGCGATGTCAGCGGGTAGACCTGCCGGAATCCGGAATCCTCCTGCTGTTCCCGCGTCAGCGTGGTACGGCCGCAGACGGCCACCACCGGCACGCCGGCCCGCGCAGCCGCCCTTGCAACGCCCATGGGCGTCTTGCCCAGCAGGCTCTGCTCGTCGAGGCTGCCTTCGCCCGTGATCACCAGGTCCGCGCCGGCCAGCCGCTCCGCCAGCCCGGTGAATTCAAGGACCACGTCGATGCCCGGCCGGCGGGTCGCAGCCAGAACCGCGATCGCGGCATAGCCCACGCCGCCGGCTGCCCCGGCGCCCGGAGCCGCGGTGGCCTTCCCTGCGCGCGGCCCGATTTCGGCCCCGAGCACGTCTGCAAAGTGGGCCAGTGCGGCGTCGAGGACCGCTACGTCCTCAGGCGTAGCGCCCTTCTGCGGGCCGAAGATCGCCGCGGCACCCTGGGCGCCGAGCAGCGGGTTGTCCACGTCGCTGGCGAGCACGAAACGTGCCCCGTCCAGGCGGGAATCGAACCCGGAGAAGTCGATCCAGGCCAGCCGGGCGAGGGCCGCGCCGCCGGGCGGCAGAACACCACCGTCGGCGTCGAGGAATCTGGCGCCGAGTCCCTGCAGGAGCCCGGCTCCGCCGTCGGTGTTGGCGCTGCCGCCGACGCCCAGAATGATCTGCCGGCACCCGGCGTCGAGCGCTGCCCGGATCAGTTCCCCGGTGCCAAGGCTGGTGGCGCCTTTGGCGTCCTTGACGCCGTCCGGCAGGACGGCGAGGCCGGACGCGGCGGCCATCTCAATGACCGCCGCGCGGCCGCGGACCGCGAACTCTGCTCGGAGCGGGGCGCCGGTGGGGCCGCTGACGACGGCGCTGCGGCGGGTGAAGCCGGAGCCGACGGCGGCATCGAGGGTGCCCTCGCCGCCGTCGGCCACGGGAATCCGCAGTACCTCCAGGTTGCCTCCGCATGCCCTCTGGAGCCCCGTTTCAAGGTGCCGGGCGACGTCCGGGGCCGAGAGCGAGCCTTTGAACTTGTCCGGCGCAATGACCACCCGCATCTCAGGCCTGCAGGGCCAGGATGGCGGTCGGGGCGTCTTCGGCGGTCTCGGCCAGGGCCTCGAACTCGTTGACGGCGTTGATCTCGGTGCCCATGGAGATGTTGGTGATCTTCTCCAGGATCACTTCGACCACGACGGGAACCTGGAACTCGCCCATGAGGGCCATGGCCTTGTCGAACGCGGCCGGCAGGTCCTCAGGGGTTTCCACCCGGATGGCTTTGCAGCCCAGGCCCTCTGCCACTTTGATGTGGTCCACTCCGTAGCCTCTGGCGGTTTCGGAGAGTTCGGTGGAGTTGATGTTCTCGAACGCCAAGGACACGTTTTGTTCCATGTTGAACCCGCGCTGGGACTGGCGGATCAGCCCCAGGTAGGAGTTGTTGACCACGACGTGGATGTACGGCAGGTTGAACTGTGCGCCCACGGCCAGTTCTTCGATCATGAACTGGAAGTCGTAGTCACCTGACAGGGCAACAACGGTCTGGTCCGGCTTGCCGCGAACCACGCCCAGCGCCGCGGGGGCCGTCCAGCCCAGGGGGCCTGCCTGTCCGGCGTTGATCCACTTGCGGGGGCCGAAAACGTGCAGCATCTGGGCACCGGCGATCTGCGACAGTCCGATGGTGGACACGTAGGTGGTGTCCTTGCCGAATGCCTTGTTCATCTCCTCGTACACGCGCTGGGGCTTGATCGGCACGTTGTCGAAGTGGGTTTTGCGGTGCAGGGTGGCTTTGCGTTCGGAGCATTCGGTAACCCAGGCGCTGTAGTCCGGCAATGACCCGGCGGCGCGGCGTTCCCGGGCCAGTTCCAGCAGCCCGTCCAAGGCGGCCCCGGCGTCGGAGGCAATGCCGAAGTCCGGGGAAAATACGCGGCCAATCTGGGTGGGCTCGATGTCGATGTGCACGAACGTGCGCCCGGCGGTGTAGGTGTCCAGCCCGCCGGTGTGGCGGTTGGCCCAGCGGTTGCCGATCCCGATCACGAAGTCGCTGCGCAGGAAGTTCTCGTTGCCGTAGCGGTGGCTGGTCTGCAGGCCCACCATGCCGGCCATGAGTTCGTGGTCATCAGGGATGGCGCCCCAGCCCATCAGGGTGGGGATCACCGGGACGTTCAGCAGCTCAGCCAGTTCCACCAGTTGCCCGGAGGCGCCGGCATTGATGATGCCGCCGCCGGCCACGATCACCGGGCGCCCGCCCGCGGTGAGCATGGCCAGTGCCTTGTCCAGCTGCTTCCGGCTGGCCTTGGGCTTTTCCACGGGCAGTGGCTCGTAGGTGTCGATGTCGAATTCGATCTCGGCCATCTGCACATCGATCGGCAGGTCCAGCAGGACCGGGCCCGGGCGGCCTGAGCGCATCAGCTGGAAGGCCTTCTGGAAGGCGCCGGGGACCTGGCCCGGTTCGAGGATGGTCATGGCCAGCTTGGTGACGGGCTTGGCGATGGACTCGATGTCCACGGCCTGGAAGTCCTCCTTGTGCAGCTTGGCAACAGGTGCCTGGCCGGTGATGCAGAGCATCGGAATGGAATCGGCCCACGCCGCGTACAGGCCGGTGATCATGTCCGTGCCGGCGGGGCCGGAGGTGCCGATGCAGATGCCGACGTTGCCGTCCTTGGCCCGGGAGTACCCGTCGGCCATGTGGCTGGCGCCTTCGACGTGGCGGGCCAGGGTGTGGCGGATGCCGCCGTGGGCCCTCATGGCCGAGTAGAACGGGTTGATCGCCGCGCCTGGCAGGCCGAACGCCTCGGTGGCGCCCTCCTTCTCCAGGATGGCGACGGCTGCGTCTACAGTGCGCATCTTCGTCATGGTGTGCTCCTTGAAAGTCTGTTTTTGGGTGTGCTTGAGGTGCCGGCGTCGTGATGGACGACGGCGGATGTGAGCGTGTGTGGGTGGGGCTGGTCCGGATTCGGGTGGCCCGCGGCGTAGGGGCTAGCTGCGGCCGCTGAGCTGGAGGACCTGCTTGAAGAGGCCGGAGTGGTCCAGGCCGCCGTCGCCCTGGTTGACGGTGGCGGCGACGAGTTGCGCGACGACGGCGCCGAGGGGGACGGCGACGTTGGCCTCGCGGGCCGCGGAGGTGACGATGCCGAGGTCCTTGTGGTGCAGGGCCAGGCGGAAGCCGGGATCGAAGTTGCGGTCGAGCATCTTCTGGCCCTTCTGGTCCACGACCTTGGAGCCGGCCAGGCCGCCGCCGAGGACCTTGAGGGCGGCGTCCGTGTCCACGCCGTAAGCCTCAAGGAAGGCGAAGGCCTCCGCAAGGACCTCGATATTGACCGCGACGATCAGCTGGTTGGCTGCCTTGACGGTCTGGCCGGAGCCGGAGGGGCCGACGTGGACGATGGTCTTGCCCACTGCGTCAAGGACATCCCGAGCGTCCTCGAAATCTGCCGTTTCGCCGCCCACCATGATGGACAGGGCCGCATCGATAGCGCCCTGTTCGCCGCCGGAGACCGGCGCGTCGAGGGGGCGGATCCCGGCGGCGCGGGCGTCATCGGCGAGGCACTTGGCGACATCCGGGCGGATGCTGCTGGCATCGATCCACAGCGCGCCCTTCTTGGCGTTGGCGAAGACGCCGTCCTTGCCGCTGACTACGCCCTCAACATCAGGGGAGTCCGGCACCATGGTGATGACGACGTCGGCGTCCCTGACGGCCTCCGCGATGCTCGTGGCACCCGTGCCACCTTCGGAGACGAGCTTGTCGATCTTGTCCTGGCTGCGGTTGAAGCCGGTGACGGTGTGGCCGGCCTTGACCAGGTTGATGGCCATGGGCAGGCCCATGATTCCGAGCCCGATGACTGCAACGTTGCTCATTGTGGTTCTCTTTCTGAAGTCTTTGGATGCGGTTTTAGCGCGGGTGTGTTGTTTAGGTGTTGGCTACCGGGAGACGCGCTGGCGGATGGCCCAGCTGAACGCGGTCGCGGCCGGTTCCTTGTATTCCAGGCCGATGTGTCCCTCGTAGCCGAGTGCGCGGCTGCGGGCGATCCATTCGCCGAGGGGAAGCTGCCCGGTTCCGGGAGCCCCGCGGCCGGGGTTGTCGGCGATCTGGATGTGGCCGAAGTCCTTGGCGTGCTTTTCGATGACGGCGGCGACGTCGTCGCCGTTGACCGCCAGGTGGTAGAAGTCGGCGAGGAGCTTAACGTTCTCGGCGCCGGATTCCTGCTTGACCCGGGCAATGACGTCGAGGGCGTCCTGGGCCTTGAGCAGAGGGTACTTGGGGGCACCGCTGACGGGTTCCAGAAGGACCGTGCCGCCGATGCGGGCGACGCCGGCGGCCGCCGTGGCAAGGTTTTCCGCGCCAATGGCGTCCTGCTGCTCCGCGGATTCGCCGGCGATGCGGTTGCCGTAGAGGGCGTTGAAGGCCTTGCAGCCGAGGCGCTCACCGATGCCGGCGACGACGTCGATGTTGTCCTGGAATTCGGTGGAGCGTGCCGGCCAGGAGACCAGGCCGCGGTCGCCGCCGGGCATGTCGCCGGCGTTGAAGTTCAGGCCCGTGAGCTGCACGCCGGCGTCGATGATGGCCCGTTCGAAGCGGGTGATCTCGGCGTCGCCGGGGACTGATGTTGCGAACGGCCACCAGAACTCGACGGCGTCAAAGCCGGCAGCCTTCGCCGCGGCGGGGCGCTCGAGGAGGGGCAGTTCGGTCAGCAGGATGGAGCAGTTCACTGAATACGTCATGGCGGGTTCTTTCCGGTCTGGGTGGGAGCTGGATCCCGGGCGTCGTTGCCCGGCTACCTTTCCTGAATGAATTCCACTGTGATAATTTCCACAGTATTGATTTCCACTTTGTGGAATTAAGATTCTGCTTTATGAAAAGTGTAGGGAAGGTAGGGCGGGGGAGTCAAGGGGTGCGTGGAAGCGTAACGGGTGAACGCGGGGGTGTGGGCTGCGGGGGAGGCGCGTGGGAATCCCGTGTTTCGGGTCCGGCGTTTCAGGGCGCGGCAGTCCGGGGCGTGTGGGAAACAGCCCGGAGATTTATCCGCCCTTGCGGGGGTCCTTTCGGGCCGCCAGGCCGACGAGGGCGCCGAGCCCAATGCCGATCAACAGGCCCGTGAACGGCTGGTCGACGGTGGTGGCTCCGATGGCGAAGCCGAGGGCCGCACCAAGGAGCATTCCGATCGACAGGGATTCGTACTTCACACGCTCAGGCTAGCAAGCCTCGCGGGGGCCACAAGGGGTCACGGTTCTGGCACCGCGGATGGCTCCGGAGTGCCGTATGGCCCGGAACCACGAAGGGGTCCGCCCCGGCCTGCGGGGCGGACTCCATGGCGTGGATTGGTCTTACGTGAGGCGGATCTGGCGGTTGACGTCCTTGTAGAGCAGGTAGCGGAATGGGCCCGGCCCGCCGGCGTAGCAGGCCTGCGGGCAGAAGGCGCGCAGCCACATGAAGTCGCCCGCCTCGACTTCCACCCAGTCGTCGTTGAGGCGGTAGACGGCCTTGCCCTCCAGGACGAAGAGCCCGTGTTCCATCACATGGGTTTCGGCGAACGGGATGGACCCGCCGGGCTGGAACGTGACGATGTTGACGTGCATGTCGTGGGCGAGGTCGTCCGGGTCCACGAAGCGGGTGGTGGCCCAGGCGCCGTCGGTGTCCGGCATGGGCCGCGGCTCGACGTCCTGGTCGCGGGTCACGAACGATTTTGCCGTGAAGCCTTCCAGCGGCTCATAGGCCTTCCGGATCCACTGGAAACTGGCAGCCTCCGAGGGAGCATCGTTGGAGACCTTCCAGTCCGAGCCGGCGGCGAGGTAGGCGTAGCCGCCGGTCTCAAGGTGGTGGATTTCGCCGTCGAGGGTCAGGGTCAGTTCTCCCTTGGTGAGGAAGATGACGCCCTCGACGCCGGCCTCCGCCTCGGGCTTGTCGCTGCCGCCGCCGGGCGCTACTTCCACGATCAGTTGCGAGAACGTCGTGGCGAAGCCGGCGATGGGCCGGGCGATGATCCACGCGCGTGTCTTGGTCCAGCCGGGAAGGTTGCTCGTGACGATGTCGCGCAGCACCCCCTTCGGGATGACCGTGTAGGCCTCTTTGACCACGGCGCGGTCGGTGAGGAGCTGGGTCTGGGGCGGCAGGCCGCCTTCGGGTGAAAAGTAGTTGCTCATGGGTCCGCTCCTTTGAGAAGGGTCAGTGAATGGGTCAGTGGTTGTGGGAGGCGGCGGGCTGTGCCAGCCGGGGGTGTGCCAGGACGGTCAGCTGGGGCAAGCCAATGCCGGTCAGCTCCAGGACTTCGTCTGCGCCGGCAGCACCGCACTGGATGCCCCGCAGCACGAAGGCTGCCAGTGCGCGTGCGGTGGCGGGTTCATCCATAACGCCGCCTTCGGTGCGCTCCGCATAGTTGCGGAGCCGCGCGGCGGCGGCGGGAAGCCCCTGCCGGTAGAACGCGTAGGTGGCGGCGAAGCGGCTCGGCAGCTGTGCAGGGTGAAGATCCCAGCCCTGGTAGTAGCCGCGCTCCAGTGAGCGGCGGACCAGCCGGCCGTGGAGCCGCCAGGCCTGTTCCACGTTCTCGCCCACCGGGATGATGTTGGTGGATCCGTCGGAGAGCCGGATGCCGGTGCCGGCGACGGCAAGCTGCATCACCTCTTTGGCGTAATCAGCCACCGGATGTTCCATGGACTGGTATTCGGCTGAAATCTGCAGGGACGCCGAGTAGTCGTAGGTGCCGTAGTGCAGGGCGCTGATCCGCCCGGGGACGGCGTGCGGCAGCTGCGCCACCGGGGAGGTGCCGTCCGGGCCCAGGATCAGCTGCGGCGTTTCCACCTGCACTTCAAACCGTAGGCGTCCGGCGGGCAGCGAGTGGAGTTCCTCCAGCCGGGACACGGCGTAGTCCATAGCCTGCACCTGGGCCACGGTGGTGACTTTGGGCAGGGTGAGGACCAGACCTTCGGGGAGCTCGCCGGCGGCCGCGAGGCCGGACACGAACAGGTCCAGCGTGCGCAGCCCGCGGGCACGGGTGGGCGCCTCGAAGCACTTGAACCGGATCCCGATGAACGGCGGGGCACTGCCGTCCGCCACGGCGGCGGCAACGGCGGCCGCGGCCGCGACGGCGTCGGCGTCCTCGGCGTCGTCACCTCGGTCCCCGTAGCCGTCCTCGAAGTCCAGCCGGAGGTCCTCGATCGGCTCGCTGGCCAGCTTCGCGGCGACGCGGGATGCGACGGCGCCAGCCAGTGCCGGGTCCTGGCCGAGTAGGGTGCCGAGCCGTTCCAGTCCGCCGTGGGCATCGGCTGCAGCCAGGGCATGGGCACCCCAGTCGGCGGTGAAGTCCGGGGTGAAGCGGTCGGCCGGGACGTAGACGGTGTGTACCGGCTGGCGGGTGCCGTCGTCGCCCGGATAGTTCCGCTGCAGCAGTTCATCCGTTGCCGCGAGCTGGGCATCGATCCGGCTCAGGTCGGCGCCGGAGAGCGACCCGGAGCGCGGCCCGGAGGGAGACCCAGAGAGTGGTCCGGAGGGAGATCCAGCCATGGCTCAGCCCACCCGTTCGTAGGCCGGCGTGGTGAGGAAGTCCGTGTAGTCCTCGGACAGGCAGATGTCGCCAATGAGCTTGCTGGCGGGCAGGTAGTACTTCGCGAAGGCGTCCTCGCCCACCTCGCCGCGGAGCTTTTCGGTTTCCTCGGCCAGGATCCCGGAGACCAGCTCGCGCGTAACGGTCCTGCCGGTGTCCGCGAGGACCACCTGGTTGCGGATCTGCTGCCAGACCTGCGAGCGGGAGATCTCCGCCGTCGCGGCGTCCTCCATGAGGTTGTGGATGGCCACCGCACCGTTGCCCGAAATCCACACCGCTGTGTAGGCGACGGCGACATAGAGGTTCAGGCGCATGCCTGCCTCGGTCACCGTGCCATGGGCGGAGGCGATGTCCAGGAGCTGGTCTGCGGTGACCGAGACTTCAGGGCGCTGCCTGTCCAGCTGGTTGGGCCTCTCGCCCAGCACGGCGTCGAAGACGTCCCGGCAGACCGGCACCAGGTCCGGGTGGGCCACCCAGGAACCGTCAAAGCCGTCGTTAGCCTCGCGGGTCTTGTCCGCGCGCACTTTCTCGAACGCCTGGGCGGTCACATCAGGTTCGCGGCGGTTGGGAATGACGGCCGCCATGCCGCCCATGGCGAAGGCGCCGCGGTGGTGGCAGGTCTTGACCAGCAGTTCGGTGTAGGCGCGCATGAACGGCGCGGTCATGGCCACGGTGGCGCGGTCCGGCAGCACAAAGCGCGGGCCGGCGTCGCGGAAATACTTGATGATGCTGAACAGGTAGTCCCAGCGGCCCGCGTTCAAGCCGGACGCGTGGTCGCGGAGTTCGTAGAGGATCTCGTCCATTTCGAACGCTGCGGGGATGGTCTCGATCAGGACCGTCGCGCGGATGGTGCCTTGCGGTATGCCGAGGTAGTCCTGGGCAAAGACGAAAATCTCGTTCCAGAGGCGGGCCTCGAGGTGGCTCTCCATCTTGGGCAGGTAATAGTACGGGCCATGGCCGTTCTCCAGCAGCTGCCGGGCGGTGTGGAAGAAGTGCAGGCCGAAGTCCACCAGGGCGCCCACGGTGTGTTCGCCGTCGATTAGCAGATGGCGCTCGCTCATGTGCCAGCCGCGCGGGCGGGCGACAACGACCGCCAGCGGGGCGTCGGTGCGGAGGGTGTATTCCTTCCCCTCCGGGGAGGTGTAGGCCAGGGTGCCGGCGGCGGCGTCGCGGAGGTTCAGGATCGATTCGATCACGTTGGACCAGGTGGGGGTGCTGGCGTCCTCGAGGTCCGCGAGCCAGACCTTGGCCCCGGAGTTCAGGGCGTTGATGGCCATCTTGGCCGGTGCGGCAGGGCCTGTCATTTCCACCCGGCGGTCCTGCAGGGCTGCGGGGGCCGGGGCCACCGTCCAGTCGCCCTCACGGATATCGTGGGTTTCCGGCAGGAAATCGAGCCGGCCGGTGCGGGCCACCTCGTCGCGTTTGACCGCGCGGGCCTTGAGCAGCTCCCCGCGGGTGCCGGCGAAACGCTGGTGCAGTTGCTCGATGAAGGCCAGCGCCCCGGGAGTGAGGATCTCCTCCGCACGGTCAACGGGGCGGTGGGCTGAAATGGTGAGGGCCATTGTGGTCCTTCCTGGTTGGTGAATCAGGCGGCGAATCAGGCGTGGGTCAGCGCGGCGGCCGGGGCTGCCGCATGGGCCGCCGCGGCAACTGCGGCGGCGACGTCGGCGGCAACGTGGGGGTCGAAGACGCTGGGAATGATGTAGCTGGCATTGAGCTCATCGTCCGCCACCCGGTTGGCGATCGCCTCGGCGGCGGCCACGAGCATCTCGGGGGTGATGTCCGCCGCCCCCGCGTCCAGCAGCCCGCGGAAGAACCCCGGGAACGCCAGGACGTTGTTGATCTGGTTGGGGAAATCGCTGCGGCCGGTCGCCACCACGGCGGCGTGCCGTGATGCGACCACCGGGTCGATTTCCGGCGTGGGGTTGGCCATGGCGAACACAATAGCGTCCTTGGCCATGGATGCCACGTGTTCTTCGCCGATCACGTGCGGTGCGCTGACGCCGATGAAGACGTCGGCTCCCTTGAGCGCTTCGTGCAGCGTTCCGGAGAAGCCCCGTTCATTGGTGTTCTCGGCAATCCAGGTGCGGTGCTCGTCGTCGTACTGTTCGCCGAAGTGGATCGCTCCCGAGCGGCCGGCGGCGATGATGTTGCGGGCCCCCTGCGCCTTGAGGAGGGCAATGATGGCGGAGCCGGCCGCGCCGACGCCCGAAACGACAATCCGGACCTTGGCGAGTTCCTTGTCCACCACGCGCAGGGCGTTGGCCAGGGCGGCCAGCGTGACGATTGCGGTTCCGTGTTGGTCGTCGTGGAAGACCGGGATGTCGAGTTCCTCGCGGAGCCGGGTTTCGATCTCGAAGCAGCGCGGCGCGGCGATGTCCTCAAGGTTAACGCCGCCGTAGACCGGGGCGAGCGCCTTGACGATCCGGATGATTTCCTCCGTGTCCTGGGTGTCCAGGCAGACCGGCCAGGCGTCGACGTTGGCGAACTGCTTGAAGAGCGCGGCCTTGCCTTCCATGACCGGCAGCGCTGCCGCCGGGCCGATGTTGCCCAGGCCGAGGACGGCGGAGCCGTCGGTCACGACGGCGATGGTGTTGCGTTTGATGGTCAGGTTGCGGGCGGCCTCGGGGTTTTCCGCGATCGCCAGGCAGACGCGGGCGACACCGGGGGTGTAGGCACGGGAGAGATCATCGCGGTTTCGCAGGGCGACCTTCGGGACAACCTCCAGCTTGCCGCCAAGGTGCATCAGGAAGGTGCGGTCCGAGACGTTCCGGACCGTGACGCCGTCGAGCGCGTTCAGCGCGTCCTTGACGCGGGCGGCGTGGCGGTCGTCCGTGGTGTTGCAGGTGACGTCGACTACCAGGGTCTCGTGGTGGGACTCGGTGACGTCCAGGGCTGTGATCGCGGCGCCGGCGGCGCCGACGGCGGCGGCCAGTTCGCTGGTGGCGGTGAAGCTGGACGGCGCCTCCACGCGCAGAATGATCGAATTTCCGGGGCTGGGATTCGCCATTGAATTTCCTCCTAGTCGGCCCGCGGGCGGGCTCTCACTGTGCTCACTTATTTCGTATGATGGATATTATTATCTACTGTGTGGAAATACAAGCCCCCCAGGGTTCGTCGCCGATGGCCCGGCGGTACGGTATCTTGGGTCTACTAAGCACTTTTTTCACGATGTGGATAAAATTTGTCGTGAGCAACCCTCAGGAGAGCAAAGTTATGGCGGAAAAAGCCCCCGGAGGCGTGCAGTCCGTTGAACGCGTTTTCGAACTTCTGGAACTGATTACTGATGCCGGCGGCGACGTCACGCTCAGTGAACTCTCGTCCTCCACCGATCTGCCGCTTCCCACCATCCACCGGCTGCTGCGCACACTGGTCTCCCTGGGCTATATCCGGCAGCTGCCGAACCGCCGGTATGCCCTGGGCCCGCGCCTGATCCGCCTGGGCGAAGCGGCAAACAAGCAGCTGGGTGCGCTCGCCCGGCCGCAGCTCCAGTCCCTCGTGGAACGGCTCGGCGAAACCGCCAACATGGCCGTGCTGGACTCCGACATGGTGATGTACGTGGCCCAGGTCCCGTCCCTGCACTCCATGCGGATGATCACCGAAGTGGGCCGGCGCGGTTATATGCATGCCACCGGCATGGGCAAGGCGATCCTGGCCCAGCTGGACGATGAGACGGTGCGTGGCATCGTCACCCGGAAGGGTATGCCCACGCCCACGCCGAAGAGCATCGGCGACGTCGAGTCCCTGTTCGCCGACTTGAAGCTGATCCGCAGCCGCGGCTATTCCATCGATGAGGAAGAGCAGGAGATCGGCGTCCGCTGCTTCGCCATTGCCATCCCCAATGCGCCGACCCCCGCGGCGATTTCCGTCTCCGGGCCCGTTTCCCGCGTGGACGAGTCCTTCGCGGACCGGGCGGTGCCGTTGCTGCGCGAGGCAGCCCTGGCGATCTCCCAGGACCTCAACAAGAGCTGAAGCCCCCGCGGCCGTGCTGCAGTTTGCCAGGCCAGGTTGCGGCCCCTTTCCCTTCCGGGGAGGGGCCGCAACGCTCAGGCCGTTGGTGGCTTTCGTGGCTAGTGTTCGGAGGCCGCGGCGGACTCCACGGGCACTTCCTTGCCGTCACAGTCGATCAGCTTGCCGTTCTCATAGCGGTCGCCGTCGGCGAGGCACTTGAGGTCTTCCTCGCGGATGACCCGGCCTGTTCCGGCGACGAAGACCGACTGGTCCTCCGAGTTGCCCTTCTTCAGGTGGTTGAAGAGGAGGTTCAGCGAGATGGCCATGACGGCCGCCGAGCTGATGCCGGAGTGGAAAATCGTTCCGAACCAGCTGGGGAATTTGTCGTAGAACGTAGGGGCGGCGATCGGGATCATGCCGAAGCCGATGGAGGCGGCGACGATGATCAGGTTCATGTTGTTCTTGTACTCCACCTTGGCCAGCGTGCGGATGCCGCTCGCGGCCACCGTGCCAAAGAGCACGATCCCGGCGCCGCCCAGGACGGCCGTGGGAACCGCCGCGACCACGCGGCCGAGCACCGGCAGCAGGCCCAGCAGCACCAGGATGACGCCGCCGGCCGCCACCACATAGCGGCTCTTGATCTTGGTGACGGCGACCAGGCCGACGTTCTGGGCGAACGCGCTCTGCGTGAAGGAACCGAAGACCGGCGCCACGAGGCTGGAAACCATGTCGGCCCGCAGGCCCGCGGCGATCCGCTTCGAGTCGACCCGGGTGCCCACGATCTCGCCGACGGCCAGGATGTCGGCCATGGTCTCGGTCAGGATCACCAGAACCACGATCAGCATGGAGATGATGGCGGCGGCCTCGAAGGTGGGTGCACCAAGGTGGAACGGTGCGGGGAAGGCCACGATCGGGCCGTCGCCGACCTTCGAGAAGTCCGCCATTCCCGTCACGACGGCGATTCCCGTTCCGATCACCATGGCCAGCAGGATGGACAGGCGGGAAATCGTGGCGCTGCCGACCTTGCTCAGCAGGAGCACGAGGGCCAGGGTAATCCCCGCCAGCCCAATGTTGGCCACGCTCCCGTAGTCCGCGGCCTTCTTGTTTCCGCCCATGGCCCAGTTGGCCGCCACAGGCATCAGCGTGAGGCCGATGGTGGTGATGACTGTTCCGGTGACCACCGGCGGGAAGAACCGGACAATCTTGGAGAACACCGGCGCGATCAACAACCCGATGGCTGCCGAGGCAATGACGGCGCCGAAGACTGCCGGGAGGCCCCCTCCGCCGGTGACGATGGCGACCATGGTTGCCACGCTGGCGAAGGACACGCCCTGTACCAGGGGAAGTTGGGAGCCGAAGAACGGCACCCCGAGGGTCTGGAGCAGTGTTGCGAGGCCACCCATGAACAGGGCGGCGGCGATCAGGACCCCGACGTCGGCCGGAGCCAGGCCGGCGGCCTGGCCGACGATCAGCGGGACGGCAATGATGCCGCCGTACATGGTCAGGACGTGCTGGAAGCCGTAGGCGAAGCTGCTTCCGATGGAGAGCCGTTCGTCCTCGGGACGGGCAGTGCCGCCGGTCCGAGGCGGCCGCGGTGGCCGGGCGGTCAATTTTTTACGTGCGTTCATGGCAGACCTTCTTGGTTCATGGCGGACGTCGTCGTCCGGCTAACAATGTCTGGCTAACGTTTCTGGCGTGCCGGCGCCGGAAAGCCCGGGCCGGCTGGCTCGGGGGACCTAGCAGAAGCCGGCGATCCCGGCCCAGGCGATCTCCGCCGGGGCGGCGTCTTCACGCTGGACCGTGGCCTCAATCAGGCCGTAGGGGCGGTCGGCGGCAAAGAAGACCTCGTTGGGGTTGTCGAGGCCAAACGGCGAGAGGTCAACGAGGAAGTGGTGCTTGTTGGGCATGGAGAACTTGATCTCGTCGATCTCGGTGTGCGCCTCCAGGACCTTGGCCCCCATGTCGAAGAGGGTCTGCTGCAGGGCATGGGAGTACTTTTCGCTGAACCCCTCCAGCAGCAGGCTCTTGACGTCCTCATAGCTCTTGTTGAAGTCGAGGGTGCCGAAGTCGGTGCCGGCCCTGAAACGCCAGCGGGCCGATACGTCCGTGGCGAGAATACGGTCGGACGTTTCCGGCAGGGTGGTGTACTTGTCCCGCGGGAAGCCGCTGAACCCGGACTGGGTCGACTTCAGCACGGTGAGGTCCTTGAGGCCGGCAATGAGGTGCTCGGTCCCGCCGTCGCGGACAAGGACCGCGGTGCGGACTTCCTGGCCGCTGCGGACGAAGGAATGGTCGTGCCCGGCACCGTGGGCCTGGATCCGGTCCCACTTGTAGGACTCGGCCGCCCAGCGGCCGCCGGTGACCCAGTCGAAGTTCGAAGTGAAGTGCTTGCCCAGCCGCAGCAGGAAGGCCTCCGGGGAGCCGATTCCCTCCCGGGCGAAGGCGTAGATGGTGTTCTTCTGGGTGTCCGTGGCCACCACGTGGGCGTTGTCGCCTTCGAGGTGGGCCGCCGCGAAATCCCCGCGCAGCTGCGAGGTGACGTTCAGGTCTTCGATCTCATGGCGCTCGGTGTCCCTGGTGATCTTGACGACCCGGACTTCGGCTTTTCCGTACTGGTTGTGGCCGAGGACGATCTTGTTGCTCATGGTCTGATTCCCAACTTCAGGTATGTGGCACCAAAGTCCCACATAGAAATTAAGCGCTTGTTTCCCGCGCGTTTCTCATTCCGTCGGCCCACAAAAAATGAGCCGACATCAGTTGATGCCAGCTCATTACGACCCTGCCTGCTGCTCCCAGGTTACGTGACCTGCGCCACGAATTGGGATTAAGCGTAGCCCGGTCTCCGCGTGGTGTACATCACTTTTCGAAAAATCGGTTTGTGACCGGAATGGCCGCGGCCCTTGAGTGCACCCTTGACCGCCGACTCCATCGGCTCTACCCTTTTCCATATAACAATAAATTATTTCCAAATTGTGGAACTTCGCTGGAATGATTCAACCCGGTGCGAGGAAGTAGCCACACATTGAATGAGGAGGAGTCCGTGGACTCGCAAGAGAAGGACAGTGCCGTTGGTTTTCCGGCGCCCGGCCAGGAGCTGTACCTGCCGTTCGGCGCAACCGACCCGGACTTCTACATTCCGGCCGACTGCGAGCGGACGGACCGCGGCTTTTCCCGATGGCTCCGCGCTTTGCCGCTCTTTGGGCGGTAGGGCGTTTCTTAGGACCGTGGCGAAGTAGGACGGTAACGAAGCAGGGCCGTAGCGAAGCAGGACGCGGGCGTGAAGACCCGGAAATAGAGATTTCACATAACGAAACCGGGCTTCCGCCAAAATAGGGCGCGCCGTGCCGAGGTCCCGGTGCTACTGTCAATCTTGCCAACGGCGGGCGGCCCGGGATCCGGGAAGCTATCTACCAGGCGCAACCTTCAAGGCACATGCTGAAGACTGGTCACCGTCGCATCCGGCCCTTGCATTCCCGTCGCGGTGTACCGGCTTCCGCAGGTAGGGAGTGGCGGCATGACTACAACCGATACGGCCCAGAAGTTCCTGGCGAGATCCATCGAGTTGGCCACAGCCAACGTCCTGAACGGCGGCGGCCCGTTCGGTGCGGTGGTGGTCACTGCGGACGGGCACGCGTTCGACGGCGTCAATCGCGTCACTGCCACCAACGATCCCACCGCTCACGCCGAAGTCACGGCCATCCGGCGCGCGTGCAGTGAACTGGGCACGTTCGACCTCAGCGGAGCCACGCTCTACTGCAGCTGCGAGCCGTGCCCCATGTGCCTGGCGTCCGCGCTGTGGGCTCGGGTGTCACGTGTGGTGTTCGCCGCCGACCGGCACGATGCCGCGGCCGCGGGGTTCGATGACGCCCTCTTCTACGAATATTTCGAAAACGATCAGCGCGGCGCGCTCATGCCGGTGGGCAGGCTGAACCTCACAGACCCGCAGGCTCCCGCGGCCCTGGATCCCTTCAAAGCCTGGAACTCGCTCGAGTCCAGGACCGACTATTAGCGCCGGGGACTGCGGCCATGTTGGATCTGCTCCCGCACTTGGGCACCTGGCGGCCTGCCGCGTTAGGGCAGCGCTGCGCAGTGGCCACCGTGGTGGGCACCGCCGGCTCGGTGCCGAGGCCGGTGGGCACGTCCATGCTGGTCTCGGAGGCCGGCGAGGTGCTGGGCAGCCTGTCCGGCGGCTGCGTTGAAGGGGCCGTGGTGGAGGCGGCCTTGGAGGCGCTGCGCGACGGCGGGACGCGCCGGGAGTTCTTCGGCTACAGCGCCGAGGACGCGTTTGCCGCCGGGCTGACCTGTGGCGGCGGGCTGGAAATCCACATCGAACCCCTGGGCACAGGGCCGGGCCGGCTGCGGCTGGACAGCCTGCACGCCCTGGCCGGGAGGCCCCCGGCCGGCGGGGCGGCGCTGATCCGCAGGGTGGACGCCGGCGGAGGCGGCGCCGTCGTGGTTCCTGACCCGGCGGCCTTCCGGGTGCTGCAGTCGGCCGAGCTCGCTGCGCTGCTGGGAGCAGGCGGTTCCGCCGGTGCCGGCATGCTGCTGGGGGCGGCCGCGCAGCTGGAACCGCTGCTGAGGGGTGGCCGTACCGGGCTGGTCCGGATCGCGCCCGCGGGGGACTGCCAGCCGGAACCAGTGAGCCTGCTGGTGGAGAGCCGGCTGCCCGCGCCGCGCCTGCTGATCTTCGGCGCCAACGACTTTGGTGCGGCCCTGGTGCCGGCCGCGAAACTCCTGGGCTTCCACGTCACGGTGTGCGATGCCCGCCCGGCGTTCGCGCAGCAGGACAGGTTCAGCGCCGCGGACGAGGTAGCCACGGCCTGGCCGCACCGGTACCTGGCGGACCAGGCGCGCGCCGGCCGCACCGACGCCCGGACGGCCATCTGTGTGCTCACGCATGATCCCAAATTCGATGTCCCGCTCCTGCAGGCCGCGCTCGGCCTGGACGTGGCCTATGTCGGCGCCATGGGGTCCAGACGCAGCCATTGCGCCCGGATCGATGCCCTGCGGCAAGCCGGCGTGGCCGATGCGGACCTGGCACTGCTGCACTCACCCATCGGCCTGGACCTCGGGGCCCTCACGCCCGGGGAGGTCGCGGTGTCCATCGCGGCAGAACTCGTGGCCAGCCGGAGCAGGGCCGCCGGGCCGGCCCAGGGCAGCGTGTCCCTGAAGGACACCAGCGGCCCTATTCACCGGTACGCCCCAGATCATCAGAACGGCAGTCATCAGAACAGCAGTCATCACGAGAGCAGCCGTCATGACGGCAGCAATCGTTTCGACAGCAGCGCCGGCATGCCCGAACCTCAGGAGGCCCCGTGGACCTGAACACCATCGAGGCCGTGGTCCGCACCGCGGATCCGGCGCAGTGGCGCGAAGGCGACGCCTGGCTCGCGGGTGGCACCGTGCTTTTCTCCGCCGGGAGCCCTGACTCCGGACCGGAACCACTCCGGCGTCTCCTGGACCTCGGCTCTACGGACTGGACACCCGTTGCCCTTTCGGCGGCGGGCATCGAGCTGGCGGCAACCTGCACCATCGCGCAGCTGTATGCGTTCCCTGATTCGGACGCGGGCCGGGGAGTGGCCGGGGACTGGCCCGGCGTGGAGCTCGTTCGCCCCTGCTGCGAGTCCTTTGTGGCTTCCTTCAAGGTCTGGACCATGTCCACGGTGGGCGGCAATCTGTGCACCTCCCTGCCGGCCGGGCCCATGATCTCGCTCTGCGCGGCGCTCGACGGCACGGCCACCATTTTGGGTCCCGACGACGCCTGCCGCACGCTCCCGGTGCTGGACTTCGTCACGGGCGACGGGACCAACGCCCTCGCTCCCGGCGAGCTCCTGCGCAGCGTGATCCTGCCGGCGTCGGCCCTGTCCTCACCGGTGGCCTTCCGCCGACTGTCTCTGAGCAACCTGGGCAGGTCCGCGGTGCTGCTGATCGGAAGACTCGACGCCGGCGGCGCCTTGGTCCTGACCGTCACCGCAGCCACCAAGCTTCCGGTGCAGCTGCGCCTCAAGCCCTCAGCGGCGGCGCCCGCCGGCGCCCTCTCCGACACTCTCTTCGAGGCCTTGGATGACGCCATCCCCGATGAGCTGTACCACGACGACGTCCACGGCCTGCCCGCCTGGCGCAAAGACATGACGTACCGGCTGGCCCAGGAAATCCAGGTCGAACTCACGGCCCCGGCGGGCCGCGATCGGCTGCGGGTATCCGGTGACTTCTGGCCGCCGCGTGCCAGGCCCGTGCGGACAGAGTCCCCGAACCCGGAGTCGCCGAGCGCCTCCCGGCACACCGAGTCCCCGGGCGCCGGGTCCCCGGGCGCCGGGTCCCGGACGGAAGGGGCCTGAGCATGTCAGTCGAGAGCAACGGCCCAATTGAGATCAACGGCGTCCCGACGCAGGCTCAACCCCGTCCCGGCCAGTGCCTGCGGACGTTCCTTCGGGAACAGGGGAACCTGGGCGTAAAGAAGGGCTGCGACGCTGGCGACTGCGGCGCGTGCACGGTGCATGTGGACGGGGTGCCGGTGCACAGCTGCATCTATCCTGCCGTCCGCGCCCAGGGCCGCGCCGTCACCACGGTGGAAGGACTGGCTGCCACCTGCGCCTCCAGCGGACCTGAGTACCCTGGCGGCCCCGCACTCCATCCGATGCAGCAGCAGTTCCTGGACCGGCAGGGCTTCCAGTGCGGTTTCTGCACGGCCGGTATGGTGATGACGGCGGCCACCTTCGATGATGAGCAGAAGGCGGACCTGCCGCGGAACCTCAAGGGCAACCTGTGCCGGTGCACCGGGTACACGGCCATCGAGGACGCCGTCTGCGGCAGGGGGAGCCACTCGGAACCCCCAGGCCCGGACACCCCACGCCCGGACGCCTCTCGTGCGGAACCCCCTGGTACCAACATGCCTCGTCCGGAAACCTCCGGCACGGACCCGGCAACAACGGGGCACGGCCGGCCGGAGCCGCGCCCCGGACAGCTGGGCGACGACGTTCCCGCCCCCGCGGGCCTCGCCATCGTCACGGGTCAGGCCCGCTACACCCTGGACGTCCCGGCCGAGGAACTGCCCGGTCTGCTGCACGTGAAGCTGCTGCGCTCCCCGCACGCCCACGCCCGGATCCGCTCCATCGATGCGGCGGCCGCGCTGGCGATTCCCGGCGTCGCGGCCGTCTTCACCCACGAGGACTCCCCGGCGCAGCTGTTTTCCACTGCGCAGCACGAGCTCTACACCGACGACCCTGACGACACCCGCGTGTTCGACGACGTCGTCCGGTTCATCGGCCAGCGCGTCGCCGCCGTCGTCGCCGAGACGGTGGCGGCAGCGGAGGCAGGAGTGCGGGCCCTGAAAGTCGATTACGAGGCACTGGACGCCGTCTTCACCCCGGAGCGCGCCATGCTCCCCGGGGCCCCCGCCCTGCACGGGGACAAGGACGCGGCCACGGCCCGCATCAGCCGGCCGGAGCGGAATGTCGTGGCGGAACTGCACTCCGAGCTCGGCGATGTGGCGGCCGGGTTCGCCGCGGCGGACTTCATCCACGAACACACCTACAGGACCCAACGGGTGCAGCACACGGCGCTCGAAACCCATGCGTCCATCGCCTCCTTCGGCAGTGACGGGCGCCTGCTGATCCGCTCATCCAGCCAGGTCCCATTCCTGGTCCGGCGGACCCTGTGCCGGGTCTTCGGCCTGCCGGAAGAGCAGATCCGGGTGGTGGCGGGACGGGTAGGCGGCGGTTTTGGCGGTAAACAGGAGGTGCTCACCGAGGACGTCGTCACGCTGGCCGCGCTGAAGCTCAACCGCCCTGTGCAGCTTGAATTCACCCGGACCGAACAGTTCACCGCCGCCACCACCAAGCATCCCTTCGCCATCCATCTCAAGGCCGGCGCCAGCCGCGACGGCAGGCTGACCGCACTGCAGCTGGAGGTGCTCACCAACACGGGCGCCTACGGCAACCACGCCATTGGGGTCATGTTCCACGGCTGCGGCGAGTCGCTGGCGGTGTACAAGTGCGCCAACAAGAAAGTGGACGCCCACGCCGTGTACACCAACACCGTGCCGTCGGGTGCCTTCCGCGGCTATGGGCTCAGCCAGATGATCTTCGCGATCGAATCCGGCATCGACGAGCTCGCGACAGGGATCGGCATGGACCCCCTGGAGTTCCGCCGCCGGAACATGGTCCGGGAAGGCGACGACATGCTCTCCATCAGCGACGAGCCCCAGGAGGACGTCCGCTACGGCAGTTACGGCCTGGACCAGTGCACCAAGCTGGTGGAGGACGCCCTGGCCCGTGGACGGGGGCGCTACCGTGCGGCAGGGCTCCACAGCTTGGGCCCGGACTGGGTGGTCGGGGAAGGGACGGCCCTGTCCATGATCGACACCGTCCCGCCACGCGGCCACTTTGCCCACTCCAGGCTCCGGCTCCTGCCCGACGGGACGTACGCCGTCGACGTCGGGACGGCAGAATTCGGCAACGGCACCACCACCGTCCACGCGCAGCTCGCGGCCACCGCGCTGGCCACGTCCGCCGCCCGCGTCAGCGTGCGGCAGTCCGACACCGATCTCGTGGACCACGATTCCGGTGCGTTCGGATCTGCCGGCACCGTGGTGGCGGGCAAAGCGACGCTGGCCGCCGCAGAGGAGCTCGCACTCCGCATCCGCGCCTTCGCGGCCGGGATCCGCCGCGTGCCGTCCTCCGGCTGCGTGCTGGACGGGGACGCCGTGGCCTGCGAGGGAACCCGGGTGCCCCTGACGGACATTTTCGCCGCCGCCGACCGGGCCGGCGTCGAGCTCGCCGCGGAGGGGCGCTGGGGCGGGACGCCGCGTTCGGTGGCGTTCAACGTCCAGGGCTTCCGGGTGGCCGTGAACACCGGGACAGGGGAGTTGCGGATCCTGCAAAGCGTGCAGGCGGCCGATGCCGGCGTTGTGGTCAATCCGCGCCAGTGCCGCGGCCAGATCGAAGGCGGGATCGCCCAGGCCCTCGGCTCCGCGCTTTACGAGGAGGTCAAGGTGGACGACGCCGGCCGCGTCACCACCGACGTCCTGCGGCAGTACCACGTCCCCTCGTTCGCGGACGTGCCGCGCAGCGAGGTCTACTTCGCCGACACCAGCGACAAGCTGGGCCCGCTGGGCGCGAAGTCCATGAGCGAGAGCCCTTTCAACCCGGTGGCACCGGCGCTCGCCAATGCCATCCGGAGCGCCACCGGCGTGAGGTTCTCCCAGCTGCCCATCTCCCGGGACAAGATCTACCTGGGCCTGAAGGAAAACCAACGCGGGGTCAGTTACGGCCCATCGGAGGGACCATAATGGGCCGTATCTGACCCCGCGTTGCAGTTCGGGCTTATAGTCGGACGATGGAACAGCGAATCTTGGGCAAGACCGGACGGAACGTCTCCATCGTTGGCCTGGGGACCTGGCAACTGGGCGCCGACTGGGGCACCGTCGACCCCGCGCAGGCGCAGGCCCTCCTGGCCGCCTCCGCCGAAGCGGGTGTCACGTTCTTCGACACCGCGGACGTGTATGGGGACGGGCACAGCGAACAGGCCATTGGAGCGTTCCTGGCAGACAACCCCGGCCTGGAGATCACGGTGGCCACCAAGATGGGCCGCCGGATGGAGCAGCGCCCGGAGAACTACAACCTCACCAACTTCCGCGCATGGACGGACCGGTCGCGGCGCAACCTGGGCGTCGAGCAGCTGGATCTGGTCCAGCTGCACTGCCCGCCCACGGCCGTGTACAGCAACGCCGAGGTCTACGACGCGCTGGACACCCTCGTGGCCGAGGGCGTCATCCGCAACTACGGCGTCAGTGTGGAACGGACCGAGGAAGCCCTCGAGGCCATGCGCCACGAAGGCACCGCCACCGTGCAGATCATCCTCAACGCCTTCCGGCTCAAGCCGCTGGACGAGGTGCTGCCCGCGGCGGAGGCCGCCGGGGTTGGCATCATCGCCCGCGTCCCGCTCGCCTCCGGACTGCTCTCCGGCAAATACACTGCGGAGACGTCCTTCGCGGCGGACGACCACCGGAACTACAACCGCACCGGATCAGCGTTCGACGTCGGGGAAACCTTCTCCGGCGTGGACTTCGGCCAGGGCCTCAAAGCGGTGGCCGAGTTCGAGGAACTGGTGCCGGACGGCGTCAGCACCGCCCAGGCGGCCATCGCCTGGATCGCGGCGCAGGACGGCGTCAGCACGGTGATCCCGGGCGCCCGGAATGTGGACCAGGCGCGCGCCAACGCCGCCGCGGCAGATGCCAGCGGCATTGACGACACGTTCGACGTCGGCGTCCGCGAAATCTATGACCGCTACTTCCGAGAATCGATCCACCCGCGCTGGTAGGACTGTGAAACCAACGCGGGGTCACATCCGGCCCATTGTGGGCGGTTTCTTGGGCCGTAACTGACCCCGCGTTGTGGTGCCATACCCGACGCTAGGCCGCCGGGTACCACACCCGCTTTCCCTCAACCCGTGCGAAGGAAGTCAGAGTGTGGGGTTTCGCGGACTTCTCCGTCATGATGTCCAGCACTCCGACATTCCGGGCCAGGAGGGCGTCACTGATCAGCGAGCGGTGGCAGCGCCACGGGACTGCTTCCGCGCACATGATGACGGAATCCTTGGTCCGCCTGCCCTCCAGCAGCTGGTCGATGGCCGTGGAGAATTCTTCGGTCTGCATGTAGTCCGCGTATCCCCGGAACGACGCGTTGCGCCAGGCGCCGTTGGGGCTGTCCTTTCGGGCGTGCCGCAGGCCGCCGAGGGATTCCATTCGACGGTACGTGATTCCGCAGGCCCGCACGCTCGCCGCCAGCGCGTCGCCGTTGAACTGTGGATTGTGGCGCGACTTCGGGACGGTTCGCACGTCGATCAGCTTCTTAACGCCGTGGGCCTGCAGGATGCGGATGAATTCGCCGATGGGATGAGTAGAGTGCCCCACCGTGAAGATGGTCATGTCCGTCATGTCCCCATGCTAAGGCGGCAAGGATGCCCGTGTCGGTGGAGCCGCCCGGATATTCTGGGTGACCTACCGGCTGTCAACGAAACGGACGCGGAATGACTTCATCTTCCATCGATGGCTTTGTTGAACGTCTTGCCGCCGTGGCAACGGGTCCGGAGTGCAACAACTTCTTCGATCACACCGTGCCTGGGAATGCGCAACGCCGGCGGAACCTGGCCATCTACCTGCGGGAGATGCAGGACCGCGCCCCAAAGGTCTTATTGCTGGGCGAGGCGCCGGGATTCCGGGGTATGAGGATCACCGGCGTTCCCTTCACCAACCGCACCATGTTCGAGGGCCCCGCCAACGCGTTCGGGCTGTTCGGGCCGGGAAAGGGCTACGTGCTGCCGGCGGATGCTGCGGGCATCGCGGCGGAACCGACGGCCACGGTGATGTGGGACGTGCTGGCCGAGCTGGACTTCCTGCCCCTTCTCTGGAGCGCCTGCCCGTGGCACACCCACGTACCCGGGCGGCCGCTGTCCAACCGAACGCCAAGGGCTTCCGAGGCTGCGCTGGGAACTCCGTTTTGGCAGGCGCTGTCGGACATCTTTCCCATCGAATCAGTGGTGGCCGTGGGCAATGTGGCGCACCGCAGCCTGCAGCGCAGCGGCCTGGACGTGCCGAAAATCAGGCATCCGGCCCACGGCGGCCGGTCCGGTTTCAAGCTCGGCCTCCGGGAGCTGTTAGCTCACTCGCGCTAAAACCAACGCGGGGTCAGATACGGCCCATCGGAGGGCCTTTGATGGGCCGTATCTGACCCCGCGTTGTTCTTAATTGAGGTTGTTCTTAATTGAGGGGCGTTATTCAAGGAGGTGCAGCTGGTCGGGGGAGTCGAGGTCCTCGCCGCCGGAGAGGTCGCTGCAATCCACCAGATCAACCAGGTCGGGGTGGGCCCGCAGGAAGACGCGTGCTCCGGCGTCGCCCGCGGCTGTTTCCGCGGCTTCAGCGCGAAGGCTGGCATCGAGCAGCAGCGGATGTCCCCGCTGCAGCTTCCCCTCCGCATCGCGGTAGGCGGTCGCCGTGACCCGGCCTGGCCGGTGGGCGGCCAGCAGCCGGGCCACAGTCTCCGGGGTCAGGCCGGGCTGGTCCACCAGCGCGATGAGCACGTGGTTCTCCGGGGCCGCCGCGGCAACTCCAGCCCGGAACGAACTGCCCATCCCGGTGTCCCAGCCAGGGTTGACGATGACCCGGTGCCGGCTGAGGTCGGTGGCGGCGCGGACCCTTGGCGCATCCGCGCCGAGCACCGTCACCACTTCGCGGCAGCCGCCCGCGAGCAGCACGTCAGCGAGCACTTCGACCAGCGTGCGGCCGCGGAAGGGGAGCAGCGCCTTGGGCCCGAGCCCCAGCCGCGTCCCGGCGCCGGCGGCCAGCAGCACCGCCGTCGTCCCGGGTGTTCTGCCATTGCCCGGTGCCCCGCTATCGCTCATCTGCCCACCCTAGCGCGCCCCTCAGGCGTCGCCGCCTGCTCCGCCGGTGGTGCCGGCGTTGACGTCCAAGAGCTTGTAGCGGTCCATGGCGTACGACGGCGCGCCCTCCTCGACGTCGCCCCTCGCCGCGAGCAGCTGCAGCGTCTTCACCACGACCGAGTGGGTGTCGTTCTTGAAGAAGCGGCGTGCCGCGGCGCGGGTGTCCGAGAAGCCGAAGCCGTCGGCGCCGAGCGAGGCAAACTCGTTCGGCAGGAACTGGCGGATCTGGTCCGGCACGGCCTTCATGTAGTCCGTGACTGCCACGATCGGGCCG